>NZ_SZVX01000003.1:0-323825 GCF_007210685.1 Dickeya sp. ws52 | reverse complement strand
CCCTGACGGGCCAACGCGTTGCGTTGTTCAACACGCAATGCGTGTTGTCCTGCAACTCGAATTATTTTGGGTATATTCACGTTACGGGGGGATAAAACGCCCACGCGTGGTGTTTTTCAACAGGTGAGCGCTTTATTTTGTCGCTCACCTGATTAAATGCTGAAATTAACTATGCCTCTTCAAACGTTAATAACACCTTGCAGCAGCTCTTCTGGTCTTTCTCAAAGATATCGATAGCCTGAATGACATCGGCATAATGAAACCGGTGTGTGATCAGTTTCGCCGGGTCAATCAATCGCTGTTCCAGCCATTCAATCACCTGTGGGAATTTATGGGCGTTGAGGCGGGACGAGAAGATAGACAACTCCTTGCTGGTAATACTCTGCTGGGTAATCTGGCTGGGTTCGCTGGAGAACCCCATCAGGGCGATACGCGCCGCCGGCGAGGCCAGCGAGATAGCTTCCTGCAAAATGCCGGGATGGCAGGCGGCATCAATGATAATCGTGGGCTGGATACCGCGCTGTTTCAGTGTCTCCGCCAGCGGGTGCTCACGATTATCCAGCACCACGTCCGCGCCGCAGTGCTGTGCCATGACCAGACGTTCGGGAATGCGATCGACCACGATCACGTCTTTAACGTGGTAGACCCCTTTGAGCACCTGAACCGAGGTCAACCCCATCGGCCCGGCGCCGTAAATCAGCACGGTATCCTGTTCGGTCGGCCGGACTTGCGCGGCTACGTTGGCGGCAATGGTAAAAGGTTCCACCATAACCGCGAACTCGTCGGGAATACCGTCGGGAATGCGGTAAGCGTTGCCGGCCGGAGCGGTGGCGTATTGGCTAAAACCGCCGTCACGGTGCACGCCAAGAACGGTCAGCGTGGTGCAAACGTTTGGCCGCCCGACGGAACACGGGTAACAATGACCACAACTGACCACTGGGTCGACCGCCACCCGTTCGCCGATACGCGCAGCATCCACGCCTTCGCCGACGGCATCGATAACGCCAAAGAATTCATGGCCGATGACGCGCGGGTATTTAGCGAACGGATTGTGGCCGCGATAAATATGGCTGTCGGAACCGCAAATCCCGGCCCGTTTGACCTTAACCCGGACGTCGCCGTGCGCGGGCTGGGGGAGGTCGCGATCGGCGATCGTCAGTGCGTTGGGGTGTTCAATCACAATGCTTTTCATGTCTACCTCGTTGTCTTACCAGTTCCACAGCGTGCCGTCTTCCAGACGGGCAATCGGCAGATAGGCGGGTTCATAGGGGTATTTGGCCGCCAGTTTTTCGTCAAATTCGATTCCCAAACCGGGTTTGTCGCCGGGGTGCATATAGCCGTCTTCAAACGTCCAGCTATGCGGGAACACGTCCAGCATCTGTTCGGAATACCCCATGAACTCCTGAATACCGAAATTCGGCACCCAGAGATCGAAATGCAGCGCGGCGGCCATGCAGATAGGCGAAAGATCCGACGGGCCGTGCGATCCGGTACGAACCTGATACAGCGAGGCAAAGTCGGCGATACGGCGCATACCGGTGATGCCGCCTGCGTGGGTGATGGTCGTGCGGATGTAATCGATCAACTGCTCTTCGATCAGTTGCTTACAATCCCAGATGCTGTTGAACACTTCACCAACCGCGATCGGTGTGACGGTATGCTGGCGAATCAGACGGAAGCACGCCTGATTTTCGGCCGGCGTCGGGTCTTCCATCCAGAACAACCGGTAGGGCTCCACGCTTTTGCCGAAACGCGCCGCTTCAATCGGTGTCAGGCGGTGGTGCATGTCGTGCAGCAAGTGCTCATCAAAACCAAATTTGCTGCGTACGGCTTCAAACAGGTTAGGCATGAAGTCGAGGTATTTCTCCGTTGACCAGATCTGCTCTTCCGGCCAGTCACCTTTGGTGGCGGGTTCGTACGACAGCCCTTTGCCTTTCGCCATGCCGTAGGTGGTTTTCATCCCCGGAATGCCGCACTGTACCCGAATCGCCTTGAAACCCTGGTCGCGGTGTCGGGCATAGTCTTCCAGCACCTCGTCGATGGAATGTCCGGTTGTGTGGCAATACACCATCACGCCGCTGCGGGAAGCGCCGCCCAGTAACTGGTAGAGCGGCATATTCGCCTCTTTACCTTTGATGTCCCAGAGCGCCATATCCACGGCGGAAATCGCCGACATGGTGACCGGGCCGCGGCGCCAGTAGGCGCCTTTATAGAAATATTGCCAGATGTCTTCGATCTGCCGGGCATCGCGGCCGATCAACTGCGGGCAAATGTGATCCTTCAGGTAAGACGCCACCGAGAGCTCGCGTCCGTTCAGGGTGGCGTCGCCAATACCGGTGATGCCACTGTCGGTGGTGATTTTCAGCGTAACGAAATTACGTCCTGGACAGGTGACAAACACCTCTGCGCTAATAATTTTCACGTTTCATGGGTCCTTTTTACGTCTTCTACTCTAACTACCATACAAGTATATTTGTGCGCGTGCTATGCGCTGCTTCACAGTTATTTGTCGTACTGAGTAAAAACTGTCCTCAGTAAAAGCCATCCTCACGCCATGATGACACCAGGGCGTGTCCCGTAACTATTTTGTGTACCGTTCAGCATTGTTATAACTGTGCAAAAAAACGCTTTAAGCGATAAAGAATGGCTAAAAGCGATCAAGATTTAACCAGGAATGGCATTTCGTAAATGATTCTTGCAACACTTTTTAGCGTGCTAGGGAGGTTTAAGGGACAGATCCTAAGCGAACTGTCGCGAGGAACCGGCATCAATGGCATGGTGTTTGCCCATGGAGTTTGCTTTAGTGGGATGTGTTGGTCACGCAGGGGCAGGGCTGCGCCCCGAGAGACCATCAATCGCAATCACAACCAGCAGGAATAGCCATAAAAAAGACCGGGCCATTCACCCGGTCTTTGTTTGTTTGATACTTTAGGAAGCCCATGTTGTGTTTCAATCAGTCAGGTGACCCTGTCAGAGTTTGGTCACATCTGAACGGCTAACTTTACAGTTGGCGGTATTCCATTGATCTTCTTCTTTGTACTTCTTGCTGTCGCCGTTACCCTTCTCGACGCCGATGTACTCTTCGCAAACCCTCGGTTTGCCTTCTTTATAGTTTTTGATCTTGATGTTTTTCAGCGTTGCCACATCACCGAAGTTGCGGTTAACGCCGGCAATACTGCCGATGGTGCCATTAACGATCAGGCCGTCAACACTCAGGAAACGCGGGCCGCCGTTGTTGGTGCAGTCACCGCAGGAGCGCCACAGTTTCCCGTGTTCGCCGGTCAGGGTGAAGTTGCCTTTTACCACGGTGGTGCTGTTTTTAGCGTTCTGCTGCAACACTTTATCCGGCTTGCCGCCGTAACCGCCGTTGACGTTATGCGCGATCCCGCCGATGATGGTCATGGTTTTGCCGTTGTTGGTTGCGGCATCTTCACAGACGTCTTCCCAAATTACGTTTTCGATGGTGCAGTTGCCGCTGTCGCAGTGAATGCCGTCTGCACCGCCTTTGGCGGAAATGCGCAGGTTTTTCACTGAGGCGTTTTTCAAAATGATCAGCGGTTTTTGTTTATCGCTGCTATTCGGGCAGGTTGTACCGATAGTCACACCGCCGCAATCCACACTACGGTTTTCGAATGTAGCGCCCGGTTTACACTCGGAGCTGGCTTTCGCTGCACGCAGCGGGCCGGTTTGCGGTGCGGTGGTCACGGCATTCGATTCCGTTGGGGTTTGATTGTCGCCGACCACATCCACCCAGTACCAGTAGTTGACGCCGCTGTTGGTGCCGGCATCCTGGAAGGTACGGGTTTCCGCGTCCAGCACGGCGATACGCTCACGCAGCTCAGCGTTGCTGGTGGTGCCGCGATAAACCTCCTGACGTACGACTTTGCTTTCGTCGGTAGACCAACCCAGATAATTCACATCGTTTTTCTGGGTCATCATCAGTGTGGTTTGGGCGGCGAATGACGGTGCCGCCAGGGTGAGTGCACACAGAGGTAATACATACTTAAACATACAATCTCCTTGTAAATCCCACAGGTATTGACTCTCATTCAGTTGAGAGAATGAAATAAATAAAAGCGGGTACTTCCTGAAAGTATCAAGAATACTATAGAGCAAAAAATAAAAAGGGCTAGAGAAATAAACCGCTGTTTTGAAAATTAACTTGAGGTGAATATCTGCATATTTCCTTATTTATTTAGGAAAGCGATCTGTGTCATTTTTAATTATGTAATATATGTAACTCCGTAAAAATGAATGTGACAAATATCTATTTTTTATTATTTTTTAGTTGATTTTTTAATCGGAGTGAAGTGATGGGTGATGGCGTATTTAGATGAAAACATTGATAATACCGTGATGTAGTTTATTTGATGGTAACCATAATGTGAACGAGTTGTTTGTTTCTAATGTTGTCGATGGCCGAATGATGCATGGCCTGAACTATGTGGTCAGATGGAAAAGAAATAGCGATTGATAAAATCACCATATTGATGCGGGGTTACCCGGTTTCACAGAGGAAACAAAAAAGAAACTTTTGATCTTTTTTATTCAGAGCAGTGGCGAGAAATAAAAAATAAAATAATCCGTTATTTTTCTGAATAATATTCTGCAATATTCTCGGCGATTGGGTGGGAATATTGCGGTTATTTATTCTGTGTAATTTCCATGCTTCGCCTAAGTATGGGAATATCAGGTTCCCAAATGATATCTCTACCCGTCATACTTCAGGTTGCAGGTGTGTTGGCTTTGTTCTTTTAAGAAGGCCTTAGTGGGCTGTGTTAAAATCTGTTCCTGTTAGCGTTGCCGCTTCACCCCAGTCACTGACTTGAGTAGCTCCTGGGGATGAAGTGAGAGGCATCCTGTCTCTCACAGGAGGCCAACTGTTGGCTGATCAAATTCGTTCCCAACGAATTTGACGCTCTCTTGCCGCGTGACAAGGCTCTTAACGAGCCTTGCCCTGTCGGGCCAACGCACTGCGTTGTTCAACACGCGAGCGTGTTGTCCTGCAACTCGAATTATTTAGGGTATAAGTGTGAAGTTTGATTACATGATTGAGAGTAACTGTTTTATTTAAAAGTCAGCGTCTATTTTTCTTGTTTTTATCAAAATAGCCATAGCAACTAGCATTCTTCAAAATTATCCATAAAAAATAATTTCAATGGTAATTATTCTGTTGTGAATGTATGTTGGAATAATTTCAACGAGGTATTATTATTTTTATTTTGATATTAACTTGTTGTTTTTTATATTATTTATTTGGGTTTATTTATTTCTGGACAGTATTGGAACTATTTTTTACTATTTGAGTAAAGATGTGTCGTGGCAATGTCCCACTTGCTTACTATAGTGATGCTATACCGGTCATACTTCAAGTTGCAGATGCGTTGGCCTTTCTGTAACTCGAATTGTATAGGGTGTGGTCGGTATTTTTTATATTCTTTTCAAAAAAAGTGAATGTATTTATTTATCGTTTCTTTTAACGGTAATTTGTTATTTTTAATAAGGACTTTTGTTCTGTGTCGAAGACATTTTTGCGTACTGGCGAGTTGGCTTATTTTTTACCACTGGGAGAAAATGGGCAGGCAGTTTATGTTTCTGCGTTACAACTACGTGAAACATTGCGATTACGCGGTTATCAGGCGGTGGCGGATTGTCTTTCGATGCCCCAGTCAAATGAGCGAGGAGATCGTATTGACTGGTATGCCTCTATTGATGGCGTAGTTGTTCCATGGGAGAAAGCTTCGGAGGAGGCTCGCCGCAACGCGCTTGCTTATCTTGAAGATTGTCACCGCACATTGCTTGATGTCAGCGCTAAAATGCGCTCAATGCTTGGTTATGATCAGCAATTATTCGGTGCATTGTTGGAAAAAACGGTTCAGTTTCCTGATAGTTCCCATATTTATCTGGTTAATGATAAACCTGTGATGACATTTTGGGGATTTATCAAC
Organism: Dickeya sp. ws52; assembly: GCF_007210685.1. Lineage (NCBI taxonomy): Bacteria > Pseudomonadati > Pseudomonadota > Gammaproteobacteria > Enterobacterales > Pectobacteriaceae > Dickeya > Dickeya sp. ws52. The sequence goes on along the minus strand of NZ_SZVX01000003.1, from coordinate 317,877 downwards.
CAGGATCAAACAGCCCGACCGGACCCACTGGATTGCCTGAGAATAACTGAATCATCTACAACCTCATCCTGCTCGCCCTCTGACATTCCGTTATCTGTTTCTTCATCTGCTTCTTCGCAATCAGGGGTTCCCTCGCCGCAGGGCTCCCTTATTGCTGAAACTTCCTCTCCGACATCATCAACGGCGTCTCCATCAGCGGAAAAAAAACGCGCTAGACACAAAACGGGGGGAGCTTCTCGCCGGTATCGCATCAAATTTTGGCGACCTTATCTGCATCTTCCTCGTTGGCTAACTGGCGCATTCGCTCTGATGTTGCTGGCGTTACTGTTGATGTGGGTATTACGTGGATGTTCATCGATAGGATTACCTGGCCTTCCATCACTTTCGTCTTATTTTCCTGATTTTTCAGTAGGTAAATCGCCAAAAGGGCGTGAGCCTGACATCGGGGCGGTCAATACGCCGGAAGCTTCACTATCGACATCGGCGCCAACGGCTGCCGATACTGCATTGACTCAAGTTGGAGGCCATCCGGCCTCTTTGCCATCTTTACCGATACCGCAAACTGCAACGCCCGAAAAACCGCTCAACCCATTACGGCCGGAAGATAAGGCAGTAGCCTTGCCTCCATCTGTTTCCCCTCAGTCAATGACGCCGTCAAACGCTGAATCCGCTATGCAACAAACTATCGACATGATGGCGGCGACGCTATCGCCGCTGACTATGCCTGAGGGGGTATCTAAAACGAACGATATGGATTTCCTCAATGGCAACTGGCGTGCCGGGGCTGGTATCCAGGATAAACGCACGGGGGTGCCACTGCGTTTGCATTATGAAATTCATAACGGTGCCGGGCAGGTTGAGATGAAACGTGGTGATGGTGTGCTGTGTCGTAGCGGGATTCGAGCTGCAATGTCGGCGGGGCAACTAACCATAACTAGTCAAGGGATAGCGCAATGCAGTGATGGTTCAACCTATCAGATGCCGGATGTGATTTGCCGTCCAGGTGCAAGTAGCGTTGCTGATTGCAGTGGGCGTTATGACGCAGGGACGGTGTTTCCAATGACGATGAAACGAGAGGGTAAGTGAGATCATGCTGGCGTCATTAACCGATTATAAAGAAAAAATTACCCTGATTCGCGACAGCGGCATCCAGTTTCTGGACTTTGGTTTTTCTCTGCCGGATCGCAACAACGATGTCGGCGAGTTTATCCGTGATGGGCGTGACGGGACGCTGCAGCGTTTGATTTATAACGAACGTGATGGCAACTACTATTATCCTGGGCAGCCCGATCGTGAAGTGGAACCTGACGGCGACCCGGTGTCGCTGGCCCATTCTCTACGGTTGTGGCAAGGCGTTTGGCTACCACTGCCGTTTCTACGTTTTAACCCGCCGCGACATTTTTACAGTGGGCCGTCTAATTGGGCTCGAATGCAGTTTCTGGAGTTGGGTGAACCCGACTCGCAGGGAAACCAGTTTCGTGTAACCTTGGCGTTTGATACGCGGATTTTACCGACAATGGATAATGCGCAATATCTGGCTCCGAATGAAGATGATGTGCGCACTGGAGTCGGGTTCGCATTAGCCCATCAGAGTCATGAATTGGGTGATTTTATTCGGCAAGGTTGGGTTGATGACTGGCTGAAGGAATTGTTTGAACAGCAGGTCGGGGCGCTGGAGCGACGATATCATGAAGATATCCAACTGGCGGTAGCGGCACGCGAATATCAGGCTCACTATCTGAATTTGCTGGCGATTCTTGGCACCAAGGTTTCCGTACCGGAGATCAAAATCAATGCGACCAAGTTGCAAGACCCAGCTATTGACGTGGATTTGATTCTGGATGTCGGCAATTCCCGTACTTGCGGTATTTTGATCGAAGATCATAAGGGCGACAACAAAGGGCTGACTCAGCTTTATGAGCTGCAACTGCGTGATTTGAGCCTGCCGCATTGTGTGTATAGCGAACCGTTCGACAGCCGGGTCGAGTTTGCGCAGGCCGAGTTCGGCAAACAGGACTTTTCCGTTAAAAGCGGACGCGGTGATGCATTCTTGTGGCCAACTATTGTGCGTATTGGTCGTGAGGCTAACCGAATGGCCTCATGTCGCTTAGGAACGGAAGGTTCGACAGGTATTTCCAGCCCTAAACGTTATCTGTGGGATGAGGATAGCTATGTGCCGGGGTGGCGGTTTAACCGCTCATTTGTCAAAAGCGATCGTGAGCCGCTGGCGACGGCGGCTCCGCTAACCTCGTTATTGAATGATCTCGGTGAACCGCTATTTCGTAAAAAACCTGAAGAGCGTATGCCGGTGTTTTCGCCCAATTACAGTCGTAGCGCCCTGATGACCATGATGCTCTCTGAGGTGCTGGCACAAGCGCTGATGCAGATCAACAGCCCGGCGCAACGACTGAAAATGCATCACGCCAGCGCACCACGGCAATTACGCAATATCATTCTGACGGTTCCTCCTGCTATGCCTAAGCCCGAACGGGCGATTTTTGAACGTTGCATGGAGAGTGCACTAGGGCTTATCTGGAAAGCGATGGAATGGCATCCTGCGGATGCGGAACTGAAATTTAACGGCAAAGATGAAGAGGGATTATTGCCGCTGCCGCAGGTGCATGTGAAATGGGATGAAGCGACCTGCGGGCAGATGGTGTACCTGTACAACGAAACCCAGAACCATTTTGGTGGACGAACGGAAGAGTTTTTTAATTGCCTCGTCAGACCTGATAACCGCAGCGCAGCAGGCGAAGAGGATAATCGGGTACTGAAAATTGCATCGATTGACATCGGCGGCGGTACCACCGATCTGGTGATTACCCGCTATCAGTTGGATGACGGGCGAGGCAGTAACGTCAAAATTATTCCTACTCAGCTATTCCGCGAAGGATTTAAAGTCGCTGGTGACGATATCCTGCTGGATGTGATTCAACTTTATGTTATGCCGGCGTTGAAAACGGCATTACAGCGTGCCGGTCTCAGCGATGCCGATGCTCTAATGTCGCGGCTGTTCGGTCATGAAAGTCTGGAAGCGGGTAAGCAGGTGCTGCGTCAGCAATTGACGTTACAGCTATTTGTGCCCATCGGGCTGGAAATTCTGCGTCGTTATGAAGAATTCGAACCGGGTAGCGGCGGCGAGATCAATGCAACTTTTGCCGAATTATTGACGCACAGCGTAACCGATAACGTGCTGAACTGGGTTAGCGATGAGGTACGTCGTGAACAACCGGCTCTCGACGAGCCCTTTTCGCTGCTGGCAGTACCGTTACAACTCAGTTTGTCACGTCTGCACAGTGAATTTCTGACGTCACGTATGAACATCAGCCAGAGCCTGCGCGCCTTGTGTGAAGTGCTGTATTACTATCAATGCGACATGCTGTTGTTGACCGGTCGGCCTTCCCGATTACCGGGGATTCAGGCTTTATTCCGCCATCTGCAACCTGTTCCTCCTTCGCGCATTATGTCGCTGCATGGTTATGAAACCGGCGGTTGGTACCCCTTCAACAAAAAAGGGCGTATCGATGACCCTAAATCTACCGCTGCGGTCGGTGCGATGCTGTGCTTGCTGGCGCAGGATTTACGATTGCCGAATTTCTATTTCCGCACGGCCAATTTTCACCCTTATTCCACCGTACGCTACCTGGGCATGTTGGATAGCAACAACATGATTACTCAGGACAATGTGTATTACCGGGATATTGATCTCGATACCACCCCGGTGTGCCTTGAACCCTCGGTGTCATTTGAGGTGCGTGGCGCATTGCGATTGGGGTTTCGGCAACTGGACAATGAACGCTGGCCTGCTTCACCACTGTACACCCTACAGATCAAAGGCAGCACGTTACCTCGCAAACTGGCAGCGGATGGGGTGATTCATCTGCGTCTGGAGGTTGAAGGGGGGCGGGGACAGGAGGAGTCATCAGGTAGCCCTGAACGCTTTGTGATTAGCGATCCGCAAATGAACGATGGCATGACGGTCAGACGCGGCGATCTTTCATTCAAACTCAACACGCTGGCGGACAGTGGGTTGGGTGAAACCCATTATTGGTTAGACAGCGGGAGTGTATTAGCGAAATGAGTACTCTAACTCCAGAGCAATTGGTTCAGCACTGGTCCGCTGTTGAAGAAGGTGCCGGTCAGGCTATCGATTGGATTCAGTCAACCCGGGAAAATGCGCCCAGGTTGAACGCTGAGGCGGATTCGCTGATTTATAAGTTGCGGCGTAGTCGCAATAAAGCTCGCAGTCTGGCACAAGCGGCGGAAAAGCCGATGACCATTGGTTTTTTCGGCCTGTCGCAAGCAGGGAAGTCTTACCTGATTTCGGCGCTGGCGGCTGATGACAATGGCAATCTGAAAACATGCCTGGGGGGGACGCGGCTGGATTTCCTCAAGCATATTAACCCACCCGGGGGTGGTAAAGAGGCGACCGGCTTGGTTACCCGCTTTAGCCGTCAGGCGGTAACCCGTGATGAACGCTACCCGGTGGAGTTGCAACTGTTTAATGAAGTCGAGATAGGCAAGATTCTGGCGAATGCCTTCATCCACGATTTTAATCAGGAAAAAATTGACTGGCAGTATGATGAGGCGGTGGTGGCCGAGCGTTTGCAGCAGCTATCGTCTCGTAAATGTGCTATGCCGGTTGCCGGTGTCACCAGCGACGATGTGGTATCGCTGTGGGATTATCTGTTGCGCCATGCGGAAAATAGCCAGAAAAAGCTGGCTACGAGCTTTTGGCCGGCCGCCGTGTCGCTGGCTCCCTGGCTGGAGATAGAAGACCGTGCGAGGCTGTTTTCGATACTGTGGGGTGAACTACCGGAGTTGACGGAAGCTTACAATCGGTTAGCCCGTACGTTACAACGATTGTCCGGTGCCCAAACCGTACTGGCGCCGTTACAGACGTTGGTACAACAGCAGCAAGACATGCTGGTACAAACCGATAGCATTATCAATGTCGATATGCTGGAACGGTTGAACACTGCAGCGGATAGTCGCATCGCGGTGTGTCCGTTCCTCAATGGCCAGGTGCAACCGCTGGTTGAATTGTCTTTAGCCGAGTTAACAGTATTGACGGCAGAGCTAGTGATCCCTTTATCCGAGCCCTCGAAAGAACCTCTGTTTAATCAGGTCAATCTACTGGATTTCCCCGGTTATCGTGGTCGCCTTGGCGTGGAATCAATGGATGAGATACGTCATGCGGTCAATGGTGATGGCGCCAATCCGCTGGCGCAACTGCTCCTGCGCGGCAAAGTTGCTTATTTGTTTGAGCGTTACACCGATAATCAGGAGATGAACGTTCTGGTGCTGTGTACTGCGGCGGACAAACAGTCTGATGTGAGGGACGTAGGCGGCGTACTGGATGAGTGGATTCGTTATACGCAGGGAGCCGATGCACAAAGCCGCCAAAAACGGCCTTGTGGGCTGGTGTGGGCGTTGACCCGGTTTGACCTGAGGGTTGGGCAATCTCTCTCGTTGGGTGAATCACTGCTACGCCAGTCTTGGGGGGATGGCGGTATGATCAAAATGGCCATGACTGAGCGTTTTGGTCAGTATCCCTGGATGCAACAATGGCTGCCTGGACAGGCGTTCAATAATACCTTCCTGGTGCGTAAACCTTGCCAGCAACCCTCTTTTCTTCAGCTTCAGGATAATCGTGAAGTCGGAGTGCAGGAGGAAAATCGCGAGAAACTCTTGTTGGTGCGTCAAACCTTTATTGAGGATGACGCGGTGTGTCGTCATATACACCAACCAGAAGCGGCCTGGGAAGCCATGATGACGCTCAATGACGGTGGTATGCGCCGTATGGCGGATTACCTGTCTCGTGTAGCGCAGCGTGACATGAAGTTGCAACGTATCGCCGAGCAACTGGAGGACATTCGCCATGAACTGGTGGAAAACCGGTTAGCTAACTGGTACCAGCAGGAAGGCGAGCAGGCATCGGCACACAAACAGCGCATTGCCGGAGACATTTTACGGGTGCTGCAAGCCCGTACGGCTGTACACGGCGAGTTACTGGAAGGACTATTGCCGGCACGCCGGGATCTGTTGGATTTGTATATGCAAGAGCTGGAGCCAGCAGCCGATGACTCCGCATCTTCACCAGACTCACTCAGCGAAACTCATACTACCGCGCACCTGGGCGTCGGATTAGATATTGATCTTTTTGGCGATAGTCGCTCTGGTGCATCAGTGGCGACTGATACGGTGGCAGCGCCGATTTCACCTTCGGGAAATTCCCGTCAGGAAAATCATGAAACAGCGTTTGCCAGACGCGCCACCCATTTTTGGATCAACCACTTACGGACTTTGCCGGAAAACAGTGAACTGATTGGGCAATTGGCCGTTCCACAACAGATCGTCGCCTTGCTGGTTGAGGAACTGATTACCGCGGTGCAGCGTATGCGCGTGGAAGATCAATTGGTCAGGCAATTGCTCAATACCGCTCAAGCCGGCGTCCGACGTGAAAAAATGGCGGATAGGCAGGTGACGCGAGTCTTGCGCGTATTGGGCGATTTTACTACCTGGCTGGGTTTTTTGTCGTTACCGGAAGGAAAACGGCCGCTGAGCCGGGCCAATTCGGGTCATGCGATTTTTGCCCGCCCGGATCGGCAGGCGTTGTCATGGGGAAATGACGAGCGTCTGTTTCGTTTACCGGGGCAGCCGGTTAGCTATACCGCATTTTTTATTTATGACTGGTTGGTGGGTTTACATGAGGTCATTGTCGAAAACGCCGGGCATTCCGCTGGCCGTGAGATCAGCGCCAGCCAAAACGAGCGTTTGGGCGCCATTATCCGTCTGATTAAACCGCCAATATCGGAGTAGTGCCGTGTTAATTGTCGAACTGAAACCATTACAACAGCCTAAACCCGGCTATGCCCGTCTGCTTCTGCGCCAATGGCAAGGCAGTGTGGAAGGGCTAAAACTATCGTTACAACATAATCAGGATAGTCTGTTTCTGGATAGCCACGGCAAGTGGGTCGGACATCAAGTCTGGCATGAAATGGCGTCTTTCGAAGAGCAGGATGAGACGATTTACTATCAGGTCGGGCCGGATATGGTGGATGCGCTGGTGGCGATTCCTTCCGGCGCATTCAAGCTGACTCTCAGCGATGAAAACGATAGCGATTACGGTATTGTGCGTATCGCGCGCGATATTCAAAGTTCTCAAGCCAGCGGTACCACTGTACCGCTGGATAATGTGCGGGTTCAGCAGCCGGAGATGGTGACCGACGTTCCTGCTCAGAAGGAGCCGGAACCCCCTGTCATGGTAACGGCATCAGCACCGGATCTTCTTGCCTCCCCATCGACAGAGCCCGCGCAGACGAGCCGAACTCATTTGCCATGGGTGATTTCTGGCGTGATCGCTTTACTGGTGGTGTTGGGCATCAGTGGATGGTTTTTCATGGGGAATACCAAACATGCAGGAGCCGAACATGCAGGAGCCGAGAGTAACCCCCCTGTCTCTGCATCGACGTCCGTGCCGACAACAGAACCAAAAGGGGAGCCAGCCTTGGCGTCTGCAGCCGTTTCTCCTTGTTCATTACAACAGATGGCAGCCTTAAGCAGCATGGATTTTGTAAAAGGGTGCATGAAAACCCAGCCCAGTAGTTCGCAATTACAGGACATCATCAACCAGGCAAAAGTCGGTAAACACTGTGACATCGCCCAACGTCTGTATGCGTATAAGGCTCAGTCCGGCGATATGGGGATAGCGGTCAATTATGCTCGCGAATATGACCCGGAGACCGCTGTCGCCGGCGGCTGTTTCACAGCGGATGCCGCCACCGCTATCTACTGGTATGAAGCGGTATTGCAACAAGATCCCCGTAATAGCGTGGCAACATCACGTCTGGCGGCGCTGAAGAAATAGGAGCGACACATGAAAGCGATAATAGGAGTAGCAGGACTGTGTGGCTGGCTGATATGGGGGGGTATGGCGGTCGCGCAGGAACAGACGGTCAGGCCGTTATTGCAGGAGGGCAAGCGTAGCTTATATCAGCGGGTGTTGACTTATCCCGGCTGTGAGCTGGCTTCTCAGGTGGGCGGTAAGGGCGTCGCCCAGCCTGCTTTTAGTCGTTTTTATGTTTACCAGCGTGAAACACGTGGCGAACAGGAGTGGCTACAGGTTGGTGCAGATAGTTTTGGTAAAACCAGCGGTTGGTTAAACGCGAATTGTACGGTGGCATGGAAAATGCAGTTAACCCTTGCATTTACCAACCCGGCTGGGCGCGATCCTACGCTGTTTTTTCGCAACAAAGAGAATGTCGAAAATATCCTAAATAGCAGAAAACCGGATGAACAACTTAAGCCATTGTTGGATGCGGTAAACCAACATCGTAGTACCGATGTGGTGGTCGCCCGCGAGCCGGATTATATGGTGGATCAACTCAAGCATTTCTACCTGTTGCCGGTACTGGATTCTGATGAGGTGTTTACCGAGTCCGGCTATCGGGTCCGGGTGCTCAATGTGGCGTCGGTCAGTGAGAAAGCGACTCCGGCAGAGACTAACGCAACGGAGAAAAAGCAGCCTGAAAAAGAGACGCCGGCCGGGCAAAATATGATGAAGGGGTTCACCGCCTCTGTGGTGTTTGTGATCGACTCGACGATTTCGATGGATCCCTATATTGACCGTACCAAACAGGCGATAGAGAAAATTTACCGGCGCATTGCTCAGGAAAATTTGTTGGGGCAGGTGAAATTTGGGCTGGTGGCCTACCGTTCCAGTGTGGCTGCGGTGCCTGCGCTGGAATATGACAGTCGCCTTTTTGTCGACCCGAACAATGTCAAAGATGGGAATGATTTCCTGAATAAAGTAAAAGACCTGAAACAGGCCAGGGTATCCAGCAGCAAAGTGGATGAAGATGCTTATGGCGGAGTCATGACGGCATTAGACCATATTGACTGGACCCGTTTTGGCGCTCGTTACGTGGTACTGATTACCGACGCTGGCGCGCTGACCGGTGACGATAAACTGTCATCAACACATTTGGACGCCGCACAAGTCAGGCAGGAAGCCGCTTACCGCGGCGTCGCCTTGTATACGATGCATCTGAAAACCCCATCCGGTGTGAAAAACCATGCGGTGGCGGAAGCGCAGTATCGTGATCTGACAATGAATCCATTTTTACATAAGCCATTGTATTACCCAGTGGATTCAGGGGATGTCGGTAACTTTGGCGTTATGGTGGATAGCCTGGCTGAGGCGATTACCGGTCAGATAAAAACTGCCTGGAGCGGCGATGATACGGCTGGGAGTGCGTTGGGTGCCAGCCCGGAGTATAGCAAAACAAAAAATACGACCGTCAACACCGATGTCCCTGCGAATAAGCCGCTTCAGCCGATGCTGGAAGATGCAGCCTTGTTAGGACATGCGATGCGTCTGGCCTGGCTTGGCGATACACAAGGAACACAGGCTCCGCCGGTGTTTAAAGCGTGGATCAGTGATCGCGATATGGTGAAGCAGAATCTGCCATCGACAGAAGTCAAGGTATTGCTGACCAAAAGCGAATTAAGTGATCTCAGTGAGGTGATGAAGAAGATCGTCAATGCGGCCAACGAAGGGATGATTTCGCCGGATGATATGTTTGCCAGTTTACGCTCGCTGGCCGCCACAATGGGTAATGATCCGCGACAGGCCACGCAGAAAGAGGCGACCAAGCTGGGAGAGCTGGGATTGCTGGGTGAGTACATTGAGGGGCTCCCTTATCTTAGCGAGGTATTGAGCCTTGATGAAGAAACCTGGAAAAGCTGGGATGGACTGGAGCAGGAGAAGTTTATCCGCCGACTCAATACCAAATTGCAGTATTACCAGCGCTATAACCAGGATGTTGACCGCTGGATTTCACTGGCACCCGGCAGTGATCCAAGGGACAACGTCTACCCGGTTCCACTGGAAAATTTGCCATGATCCTGACGATCCGCGATATGCACATTCGTCGTGGCGAAGGAGAGCACGGGCTTATCGTAAAACTGCCTGAATTAACGTTATCGGCGGGGGATGTCGTAGCCATCACCGGCTCCAGTGGCTGTGGAAAAAGCACTCTACTGGAGATGATTGGGCTCTTGCTGCGGCCTGATGGTCTCTCTGCTTACCAACTCGGACGCCCTGCTTGTGATGTGGCTGAATTATGGCGTAAGAATCAGCATGATGCCTTGTCGGATATACGGGCGCGCGAAGTGGGGTTTGTGTTACAGCAAGGAGGGCTGCTGCCCTATCTTACTGTGGAGCAAAATCTGTATTTACCTGTCCGAATGCGGCACCTGGCCATACCTCATACCTGGCTGGAGGCATCGATTGAGCGGCTTGGCCTGAAACGATTACTGAACAAATTGCCTGCCAATCTCTCGATAGGGGAACGCCAACGGGTAGCGTTTGCTCGTGCGTTGGCTCATCAGCCCAGAGTGCTGTTAGCTGATGAACCGACATCTGCGCTTGATCCTGATAATGCACACAATTTATTTGCACTGATGTTGGATATGGTGAAAGCGTTTTCGCTGGCAGCCGTCATCGTCAGTCATGATGTGGAACGGGTCAACGAGTGCGGATTGCGCTGCATTCACGGCGACACACAGGGAGGAGCCAGTGTCTTTCGATTCCGCTGATGTCGATTCAACGGAGACACCTCGCATCGCACCCGGCGTTGGGTGGTATAACCGTTTACTGCTGGTACTGGCGATTAGGGATCTTATTCATGATCGCAAAGTGGCGTTGTGTATGGTCTTTTCGTTAGTGTCGGTGATTGCGCCATTATTGCTGTTATTTGGGTTGAAAAACGGGATTGTCGGGCAGTTACGCAGCAATTTGCTCAATGACCCGCGTAATCTGGAAATCCGCATGATCGGTAATGGCAGTTATAACATTGAATGGCTAACTGCACTGGAACAACGTCCCGATGTGGCCTTTTCTATTCCGGTGACGCGAGCGCTCAATACTCAAGCCGATATCGTCTACGACAGCCAACGGTTTGTTATGGGGGCGGAGATGATCCCTACCGCGGCTGGTGATCCACTACTGGCTGGGCTCCCTGTGCCAGAGAATAACCGACAAGTGGTTCTGAGTGCTGGCGCGGCTCATCAGTTACAGGTTCAGGCAGGCGATGACATTACGTTGTTTGTCAGTCGTAAACGCCAAGGTGAGAATGAGCGGGGAAGGCTGCACATGAAGGTTGCTGCGGTACTGGAGCAGACGCGTTTTACCCGCCCCGCCGCTTTTCTGACTTTGCCGGTATTGATCGCGATGGAAGATTTTCGCGATGGGTTTCACTCTGAGCTGATTGACGGCAGTAAGGGGGAACCAGCACCCGCCAGGGTAACCTTTGCCAAAGCGCGGCTGTATGCACGCCATCCTGATGCCGTGGCACCGCTGGCAGAATGGTTTCGGCAACAACATATCGAAACCGTGACTCAACTGGGCCAGATTGAATCAGTGCGAGCCATTGATTACGTCCTTGGCATGATCTTCGGGATTATTGCCTGGCTATCGTTATCAGGGGGGATGGCATCATTAGTGGGCGCGTTTTTAGCCAATATTGATCGCAAACGAACCGACATGGCGATTTTGCGTTTGTTGGGGTTCTATAGCCATTCGGTGGCATCTTACATTGTGTTTCAGGCGTTGATCCTCTCCGGAGTGGCCTTTTTTATCGGGTGCCTGCTCTATCTGGCCGGAAGTGCTTTATTTAATCAGTTGCTGGGGCAGCATCTGCCCGGCAATACCTTTATCTGTCACCTTGATTATGTGCATTTCCTTATTGCGTTGAGCATCACCTTATTGATGGGGTTGTTGGTGGCGGGGATAGGGGCACTACGTGCCATGAGCATTCAACCTGCGGAGAGCTTACGTGAAATATGATAAATGCTTCTTTGGCATCGTGTCGGTAGCGCTTTTGTGCGGCAGTTGCGCTGTTTCTGCCAATTGGGAGCCCAAATATTATAATCCTAAACCTGCTCCTGATGATGTGCTATTGCCGATGCCGTGCGATGGGGTCATGGTGTTTCGTAAAGTGAATATCCCGTTAGCCAGTCCACTGGATGATTATAGCATCACGTTAGGGAAGGACGGTGATGACTGGGGGTATATCGAGCAGTCACGGCCGGAACATATTGCTGGCAGTTTTACTGAAAGTCATCAGGCCAAAGCCCGTTATTATCTAATGGCAAAGTATGAACTGACCGAACTTCAGTATCAGGCAATACAAGGCAATTGTGTTGAGCCATCCAATAAGCTGTTGTTGCTGCCGCAAGTGAATAAAAGCTGGATGGAGGCAATGAATGCCGCTAATCAATATAACCTTTGGTTGCTGAAGAATAAGCCTGACAGCTTACCAGTAGAGGATGGCTACAAAGGGTTCCTGCGGTTGCCAACGGAAACGGAATGGGAATTTGCCGAGCGTGGTGGGTTGGCGGTACAGCCTTCAGTATTTCGCGACAACGTGTTTCCGATGGAGGGTGGCGTCAGCAATTATGTCTGGTTCGCGGGCTCACAATCATCCAATGGCAAGTTGCAAGTGGTGGGGTTATTGCAGCCTAATCCGTTAGGCTTGCACGACATGTTGGGTAATGCGGCGGAAATGACTTTCGAGCCTTTTCGTTTGAATAAGCTTGACCGTCATCATGGTCAGGCTGGTGGATTTGTCACCCGAGGCGGCCATTATCAGACCTCACAAGCAGAGATTCGTAATTCGTTACGAACGGAGGAGCCTTATTATACTAATGAAGGTGAAAACCAGAAAAAGACCAATGGATTCCGTTTTGTGGTGGTATCTCGCACCTTGACGTCGCGGGATCGCATTAAAGAAATTGAAAGTGAATGGAATAAGCTCGGGGCGATGGATCCCAAAGGTCAGGCGAAACAGGCAGACAGCTCCTTATCCAGTTTGAGTCAAATTTCTGCAAATGTGCAGGATACTGAGCTGAAAAATCAACTGGAAGTGCTTAGAGGGGAAATACGCGCCAATACACAGCTTCGTGATGAACAACGGGATCAGGCGATCAGAACCTCTTTACAATTAGGGGCGTTTCTCTGCACTAAGTTAAAAGATGATGGTGTTTTTTATGATCGCTTAAACAGTATTTATCTGAAAACCTGTAAAGCAGAAGGTAATATAGACGCCAATTGTCCGAAAAGGCAAACACAGCTTGAAGAGCATAAGAAGACTCTTGATTTTATTGTGGGCTATTACGCTGATACCTTGATTGAAATGGGAACAACCTACAATAATACACTGGTGGGTGCACAAATCAGTGTGGTGAAGCAACAACTATCTGCGCGGGGAAAAACCAACCTGAATATTTATCTGGATACTTATTGGGATAATATCCAGGCATATTGGAAAGATGGTAAAGTGTCGCGTGATGAATGGCTGGAAATGTGTAAGAAAAATAATTAGCTCCATTAATAAATAAGGATGAAATTATGTTTTTTAATAAAAAGCATGTAATGGCTTTGGGTGTCTGTTTGTCTGTGTTTCTGACAGGCTGTCAGAATACATCTTCATTGAACAGTCAAAATAATCCAGTTGATTCAAGACTGGCTAATAACCAGGATATCGAATTTTTTTCCAAATCCGGTATTCAAGCTTGTGCTGCGGGCGCTGCAGTAGGGGTGATTGGTTGTGCGATCAGTAACAGTCAGAATAAAGCTGTTTGTATGGCGGCGGCAGCGATTGCCGGATGTGGTATCGGGGTAGGTGCCAATGCCTATCTGGATAATCAGCGCAAGAAATATGCAACCAAAGAGGAGCAGTTGAATGCTTCGATTATTGATGTGAAAAATGAAAACCAGAAGTTGCAAAATGCTTCACGTGTTGCAAGCAGCGTTATAGCAGATGATAAAGCAACTATTGCTAGCCTAAATAAAGATATAGCTTCGAAGAAAGCCGATAAGAAAGTAGTAGAGAATAAGTTGAAAGGTATTGATGCCAACATCACTACATTACGAAACAATCTGACAGAAATGAAAAAGCATGAGCAACAATGGATTGATGTGGCTAAACAGACTGATAAAAATAATAAGAAATCAGCTGAGTTAGATGCTGAAATTCAGAAAATGCACATTCAGATTGCATCGTTGCAACAGGATCTGGATACGCTATATACCCAACGCACTGCACTGAAAGTGGGCTAAAGGGAGCAATATCATGCGGCTTGTGGCAATAGTTATTCCCTTGTCACTGGTATTGACCGGTTGCGCAGTGAATATGGCAGATTGTGATCCGACAACGGGTGACACGAGCCTGGTGAATAAATTTAACTGTAATTATTCTGGTACCTATAACCAGCGTGTTCAGGTAAAAGAGCAGACCTTACAGCATGAGCAGGAATTGAATAAAGAGTTCAAAGCGGTATTGTCTGCTATTACACAGGAACAGTCGCAGGTTAAGCTGGAGCTTGGCAATACTCAGGCAAATCATCAGGCTTTGAATGCGTCTGTAGGCGATTTGTTGGCCAAACTGAAGAAGAAATCGGCGGGTAAAGTACAGTTACAACGCCAAATAGCAGAGCTGGAAGCCAATATGAAACGTGCGCAGTCGCAACCTTCCCGTTCAGTGATGGAAAAACAACTTGAGCTGGAAAACCTTCGTAGTCAGGTGATGACGTTACAGCAAAGTCTGGATTAGCGACGCCTATCACCAAGGATGTACTATGCATAAACGGGGCGCTATCAACGCCCCGTTTTTTATCTGGATATGATTAACGTTGGTTTTTAGTGCACATCGGGAACCGGTACATCGGCGTTGATACGCAAGCCGTCGGTGTTGAATACCAGACAGTGAGCGGCATCGAAACCGACGGCAATCGCCTGCCAGGGGCGGAATTGTACGTCGCCGGGCAGCAGAATTTTAAAGCCGTCGTGGCCGTAGCACTGGCCGAACAGGTAAGTGTTATTGCCGAGCCGTTCCACCACTTCGCACTGGAAATCCAGCGTAATCGGGTGCGAGGGCTGAATGCCGAGGTGCTCGGGGCGTATCCCCAGCGTGACGGCGTCGCCGGGCTGTAACGGTGTAGTGTCGATGTCCAGCGTCAGCGTTTTTTCCGCCGTCAGCGTCAGCGTGACCTGATGCGGCTGCCAGGCGACGACGGTCGCGGGCAGAAAGTTCATTTTGGGCGAGCCGATAAAACCGGCGACGAAGCGGTTGACCGGGTTGTAGTACAGCGCCATCGGCGAGCCGGTCTGTTCCACCTTGCCGTTGTTCATCACCACGATTTTGTCGGCCAGCGTCATCGCTTCCACCTGATCGTGGGTGACATAGACCATGGTGGTTTTCAGCTCCTGATGCAGCTTGGCGATGTGCAGGCGCATATCGACCCGCAGTTCGGCGTCCAGATTGGAGAGCGGTTCGTCGAACATAAACACTTTCGGGTTACGCACGATGGCGCGGCCGATGGCGACGCGCTGGCGTTGACCGCCGGACAGCTGTTTCGGTTTGCGGTCCAGCAGGTGGGAAAGTTGTAAGGTTTTGGCAACCATTTCGACCTGATGGCGAATCTCCGCCTTCGGCACCTTGTTGACTTTCAGCCCATAGCCCATGTTTTCCGCCACCGTCATGTGCGGGTAGAGCGCGTAGGATTGAAACACCATCGCCACGCCGCGGTGAGCAGGTGCGACGTCATTCATCACGTCGTTATCAATCAGAATCTTGCCATCGCTAATCTCCTCCAAACCGGCGATCATCCGCAGCAACGTCGATTTGCCGCAGCCGGAGGGACCGACAAACACCGCGAATTCACCCGCCTGGATATCCAGATTGATATTGTGCAGCGTTTCAGTGTTGCCAAAGCGTTTGGTGACATTTTTTAAGCATATGCTGGACATCCGCTTTTCCTCAACGGGTTATCAATACGGTGGCCGCTAAGGGCAGCTGGGGTCGCGCTGACCAAGTGATGTATTACGTATAACAAACCGTAAGGGCCAATCTGACAGCGCTTTTGCGTTGATATGACTATAACTACCTTGTTTTTAGCGCCCTATCGGCATGTTTCATTTCTGCAATTGTGATCACACAATAGTCACTTTCCTGTCGTCATATCCTTATGCTTAGCGTAGCGTATAACATCATCTGAGATGACTGATTCGGGTTTTTAATCCTTATTCAGAAAGCAATGATGCGTTTTCCAATGCGAAGTGCCATGTTTTTTTTGTTTAAAATGTTATACCTTCACATGAGGTCGATAATGAAAACCAAAACGCTTACCGCCCTGCTTTTCTCCACCATGGTGACCGGCCACTTGCTGGCCTTTCCGGTTCATGCCGCACAGTCGCTGACCGTTTGGGAAGACATCCGCAAGTCTGATGGTATCAAGGATGCCATCGGCGATTTCGAAAAGCAGTTCAACGTCAAAGTGAACCTGCAGGAAATGCCGTATGCCCAGCAACTGGAGAAATTGCGGTTGGACGGCCCGGCGGGTATCGGCCCCGATGTGCTGGTGATCCCCAACGATCAACTGGGCGGCGCGGTGGTGCAGGGGTTGATTGCGCCGCTGAAACTCGATAAGGCCGCGCAAGACAGCTTCACCGAGGCGTCGATAGCGGCATTTCGCATGAACAATCAGGTGTACGGCCTGCCGAAGGCGGTGGAAACCCTGGTGCTGATTTACAACAAAGAGAGAGTAGACAAGCCGCTGACCAGCTTGCAGGAGTGGTATGACTTTTCCAGACAGCAGCAGGCGCAGAGCAAATTCGGGCTGTTGGCGAAGTTCGATCAGATCTACTACAGCTGGGGAGCGATCGGGCCGATGGGCGGCTATATATTTGGTAAAAACGACAAAGGCGGCCTTAACCCGCTGGATATCGGCCTGAATACGCCGGGTGCGGTGGAAGCGGTGACGCTGCTGCGCAAATTCTACGCCGACAAGCTGTTTCCGGCGGGGATCATCGGCGATAACGGGCTGAACGCCATCGATTCGTTGTTTACCGAGAAAAAAGCGGCGGCGGTGATCAACGGCCCCTGGGCATTCCAGCCCTATGAAGCGGCCGGCATTCATTATGGCGTAGCGCCGCTGCCGTTGCTGCCGGATGGCAAGCCGATGAGCTCGTTCCTCGGCGTGAAAGGGTATGTGGTATCGACCTGGAGCAAGGATAACGCGCTGGCACAGCGCTTTATCGAATTCATCAATCAGCCGCGTTATGTGAAGGTCCGCTACCAGCGTACCGGCGAGATCCCGCCGCAAAAAAGCATGATTGACGATCCGCTGATTAAAAACGACGAGAAGGCCAGCGCGGTCGCCATCCAGGCCGCCCGCGCCGTGCCGATGCCGGGCATTCCGGAAATGGGCGAAGTCTGGGGGCCGGCCAACGCGGCGCTGGAGCTGAGTATGACCGGCAAGCAAGAGCCGAAAGCGGCGCTCGATAACGCGGTGAAGCAAATCAAGATGCAGGTCGAAGCGATGCAGGCCAGCAATCAGTAATAGCCATCATCCGTTAACGCAGTAGGCCACACCGAGCGGGAGGGCGACCTCCCGCGATGAGAAGGAGCAGCGTGTGATTATCAGTTCCGGTGAACCCCTGTCCGGGGAAAAGCGTACCCGACGCCACGCCTGGGTTGCGGTATGGTGCGCGGTGCTGCCCGGCGGCGGGCAGTTTTATCACCGCCAGTGGGCGAAAGGCATGATTTTTCTGGTGCTGCTCGGCAGCTATCTGGGGGTGTTTCATGATTTTCTACGCACCGGCCTGTGGGGCGTGTATACGCTGGGAGAAGAGGTGCCGCGCGACAACTCCATCTTCCTGCTGGCGGAAGGGATCATCAGCCTGCTGATCATCGCCTTTGGCGTGCTTTTCTACGCCGTGTCGATAAACGATGCCTGGCGTAACGGCAAACGGCGGGATGACGGACTGGCGCTTAACAGTGTGCGGCAACAGTATCGGTTGCTGCTGAGCGAAGGCTTCCCTTACCTGATGATTACGCCAGGGTTCATCCTGCTGGTGTTTGTGGTGATTTTCCCGATTCTGTTCGGTTTCGCCATCGCCTTTACCAACTACAACCTGTACCACACGCCGCCCGCCAAACTGGTGGAGTGGGTTGGGATGAAGAACTTCGTCAGCATTTTTACTCTCAGCATCTGGCGTTCAACTTTTCTGGACGTGTTGCAGTGGACGGTGGTCTGGACGCTGCTGGCGACCACGTTGCAGTGCACGGTGGGAGTATTGTTGGCGATCCTGGTGAACCAGAAAGATCTACGCTTTAAGCCGCTGGTCCGTACGATTTTCATTCTGCCGTGGGCGGTGCCGGGGTTCGTCACCATTCTGGTGTTTGCCGGTATGTTCAACGATTCGTTCGGCGTGATTAACAACGCGATTCTGGCGTCGGTGGGCATTAGCCCGAAAGCCTGGCTGACCGATCCGTTCTGGACCAAAACGGCGTTGATCATGATGCAGACCTGGCTCGGCTTCCCGTTTGTGTTCGCCATGACCACCGGCGTGTTGCAGGCCATTCCGGACGATCTGTACGAGGCGGCCACCATGGACGGCGCCAGTCGCTGGACGCAACTGCGCACCATTACGCTGCCGCTGGTGCTGTATTCCATCGCGCCGATCATCATCACCCAGTACACCTTCAACTTTAATAATTTCAACATCATCTATCTGTTCAACAACGGCGGCCCCGCCGTCGCCGGCTCCAACGCCGGGGGCACCGATATTTTGGTGTCCTGGATTTACAAACTGACGATGTCGTCGTCCCAGTATGCGATTGCCGCCACCATCACCATTCTGCTGTCGATTTTCGTCGTCGGCCTGGCGCTGTGGCAATTCCGGGCGACCCGATCGTTCAAGAACGATGAGATGGCGTAAGGGGAAAATGATGGCGACGACTCAGGGTATTACTCGTCAACGCGTTAATCGTCAGGGTGTTAATCGTCAAAGTATCAAACGCGAGAAGGCGATTCGGCTTTCGTTGTCCTGGCTGGTGATTATCGCGGTGTCCGTGGTGATCATTTATCCGCTGGTGTGGACAATCGGGGCGTCGCTCAATGCCGGCAACAGCCTGCTGAGCACCTCGATTATTCCGGACAACCCGTCTTTCCAGCACTATGCGGATCTGTTTAATGGTCAGGTCAATTATCTGACCTGGTACTGGAATTCGATGAAAATCAGTTTCCTGACCATGGTGTTGACGCTGTTAAGCGTCAGTTTTACCGCTTATGCCTTTTCCCGTTTCCGCTTCAAGGGGCGGCAGAACGGCCTGATGCTGTTTTTGCTGTTGCAGATGATCCCGCAATTTTCGGCGCTGATCGCCATTTTTGTGCTGTCGCAACTGCTGGGGTTGATCAACAGCCATCTGGCGCTGGTGCTGATTTATGTCGCCGGCATGATCCCGATGAACACCTATTTGATGAAAGGCTATCTGGACGCCATTCCCCGCGAACTGGACGAATCGGCGCGTATGGATGGGGCGAGCAATTTCCGTATTTTCATTGAAATCATCATTCCCTTGTCCAAGCCGATCATCGCCGTGGTGGCGCTGTTCTCCTTCACCGGCCCGCTGGGGGATTTCATTCTGTCCAGCACCATTCTGCGTACTCCGGATAAGTACACCCTGCCCATCGGCTTGTACAACCTGGTGGCGCAGAAAATGGGCGCCAGTTACACCACTTATGCCGCCGGCGCAGTGCTGATTGCCGTGCCGGTCTCGCTGCTTTACCTGATGCTGCAAAAATATTTTGTCTCCGGCCTGACCTCAGGCAGTACCAAAGGATAATCACCATGAAAAAGATGATACCCGCCTTACTGGCTGTTTCCCTGTCGCTGGGCGCGATGCCGCTCATGGCGGCGGAGTCCGTCGTGATTAAACCGCTGCGCAACGCCCCGTCCGATTTTATCAAGGGTGCGGATATTTCCACGTTGCTGGAAGTGGAGCGCCAGGGCAGCGTGTTTTATGACGAAAACCACGTGCGCGTCGACCCGGTCGCGCTGCTGAAAAAGAACGGCGTCAACTATATCCGGCTGCGTTTGTGGGTTGACCCGCACGATGCCGCCGGGCGTCCTTACGGCGGCGGTGATAACGATCTGGCGACGACGCTGGCGCTGGCTAAACGCGTCAAAGCGGCAGGCATGAAGCTACTGCTGGATTTCCACTACAGCGACTTCTGGACCGACCCCGGTAAGCAGTTCAAGCCAAAAGCCTGGGCTAACCTGTCCTACGATCAACTGAAAATCGCCATTCATGACTATACCCGCGACACCATCGCACGTTTTAAGAAGGAGGGGGTGCTGCCGGATATGGTGCAGATCGGCAATGAGACCAACGGCGGTATGTTGTGGCCGGAAGGCAAAAGTTGGGGGCAGGGCGGCGGCGAGTTCGACCGGCTGGCCGGCCTGCTGAACGCGGCGATCGCCGGCTTGCGTGAAAACCTCAGTTCACCGGGGCAGGTGAAAATCATGCTGCATCTGGCGGAAGGCACCAAGAACGACACCTTCCGCTGGTGGTTTGATGAAATCACCAAACGCGGCGTGCCGTTCGATGTGATTGGCCTGTCGATGTACACCTATTGGGATGGTCCGATCAGCAAGCTGAAAGCCAACATGGACGATATCAGCCAACGCTACAATAAGGACGTTATCGTGGTTGAGGCCGCCTACGGCTACACCCCGGCTAACTGCGACAACGCCGAAAACAGCTTCGGCGAAAAAGAAGCGGCGGCAGGCGGTTATCCGGCTACCGTGCAAGGGCAGGCCGACTTCGTTCGCGACCTGATGCAAAGCGTGATTGATGTGCCGAAAAAACGCGGTAAAGGGGTGTTTTATTGGGAGCCAACCTGGATAACGCCGCCGGGAAATACCTGGGCCACCGAAGCCGGCATGAATTATATCAACGACCACTGGAAATTAGGCAACGCCCGTGAAAATCAGGCGCTATTTAATTGCCAGGGGGAGGTATTACCCTCAATAAAAGTCTTTAAATAAATACCCGTCATATTTCACGTGCAGGTGTGTTGGTGGTCTCGGATGTATTGTCGGGGAGTGATGGCTTTACCGCCTGCCTGCATCTCAAAATAGCGCAACGATGCTGTTTGCCTATTCAGTATTAAGGATTGTTTTATGAAACGATTTTCGCCGTTGAATCCGAAGGTCGAAGGATTATTACATGGCGCTGATTATAATCCGGAGCAATGGGAGAATTACCCCGGCATTATTGATGACGATATCGCCATGATGAAACAGGTGAAATGTAATGTCATGTCAGTGGGGATTTTCAGTTGGGCTAAACTGGAGCCGCAGGAAGGGGTATATCGGTTCGACTGGCTGGATGAGGTGATTGATAAATTATATCAGCAGGGGATTTCGGTGTTTCTGGCGACGCCCAGCGGCGCGCGTCCGGCCTGGATGTCGCAACGTTATCCGGACGTGCTGCGCGTTGGGCGCGACCGGGTGGCGGCGCTGCACGGCGGCCGCCATAATCACTGCCTGTCATCGCCGGTTTACCGGGATAAGGTTCAAAAGATCAATACGTTGTTGGCTGAGCGCTACGGGCACCACCCGGCGGTCATCGGCTGGCATATTTCCAATGAATACAGCGGCGAGTGCCATTGCGAGCGCTGTCAGCAGGCATTCCGCACCTGGCTTAAAGCGCGTTACCAGACGCTGGATAACCTCAATCACGCCTGGTGGAGCGATTTCTGGAGCCACACCTACAGCGACTGGTCGCAGATTGAATCGCCGGCGCCGCAGGGTGAAGTATCCATTCACGGGCTGAATCTTGACTGGCGGCGTTTTAATACCGCACAGGCAACCGACTTCTGCGCACAGGAAATCGCGCCGTTGAAGCGGGTAAACCCGGCCATTCCGGCAACCACGAACTTCATGGAGTATTTCTACGATTACGATTACTGGCAACTGTCGCAGGTTCTGGATTTTATTTCCTGGGACAGCTACCCGATGTGGCATCGCGACAAGGACGACGCCACGCTAGCCTGTTATATCGCCATGTTCCATGACCTGATGCGCTCGCTTAAGCAGGGCAAGCCGTTTGTGTTGATGGAATCCACCCCCAGCGTCACCAACTGGCAGCCGCTCAGCAAGCTCAAAAAACCGGGTATGCATATTCTCTCCTCGCTACAGGCGGTGGCGCACGGTGCGGATGCGGTGCAGTATTTCCAGTGGCGTAAGAGTCGCGGTTCGGTGGAGAAATTCCACGGCGCGGTGGTGGATCATGTCGGCCATATCGACACCCGAGTCGGCCGGGAGGTGGCGCAGCTCGGCCAGATATTGTCGCAACTGAGTGCGGTGGCGGGCAGCCGGGTGGAAGCGCAGGTGGCTATCTTGTTTGACTGGGAAAGCCGCTGGGCGATGGATGATGCGCAAGGGCCGCGCAATGCCGGGCTGGAGTACGAAAAAACGGTGGCGGAGCATTATCGCCCGTTCTGGGAGCAGGGAGTTGCGGTTGATGTTATCAACGCCGATGGTGATTTCAGCGGTTATCGGTTGCTGATTGCGCCGATGCTGTACATGGTACGGCCGGGCTTTGCCGAACGCGTCGAACAGTTTGTGCGGCAGGGTGGGCAGGTGGTGGTGACCTACTGGAGCGGCATCGTTAACGATAGCGATCTGTGTTATCAGGGCGGATTTCCCGGCCCGTTGCGCCCACTGTTGGGGATCTGGTCGGAAGAGATAGACTGTCTGGCCGACGGCGAATATAACCGGGTGCTGGGGCTGGCGGACAATGACATCGGGCTTAAGGGGCCGTATCAGGCGCGTCATCTGTGCGAGTTGATCCACCTTGAAGGCGCAACGGCACTCGCCAGTTACTGCGACGATTTTTACGCCGGCCGGCCGGCGGTAACGGTGAATCGCGTCGGCGACGGAAAAGCCTGGTACGTGACCTCGCGTAACGACCTGGCATTCCAGCGCGATTTCTTTGCCGCCATCATCAGCGAGCTGGCTTTGCCGCGAGCGCTGGATATCCCGCTGCCGCCGGCGGTGACGGCGCATCGCCGTACCAACGGCGACGAAGAGTTTATCTTCATCGAAAACTACAGTGCGGTGCCGCAACCCATTCGGTTGCCTGCCGGGTATAGCGATATGCTGACCGGGTTACCGCTGGCGGATGTCGTGCTTTCCGCCTGGGATTGCCGGGTAATTCGTCGCCGTCTGGTCTGACGGCGTTCAGCCTGCGCCCAGCGCCGATAACGGCATGGGCGCTTTCTCTCAGGCGATGACTTGCCGCCTACGATGTGCCTTCAAGGAGTGTGACTATGGTCAATCTGCGTTCTTTTATGCGTTATTTTTCTCATTCCAAACCTACGACCGAATTAAGCGACGACGACAAACAGCAGATTCAGCGTCTGCTGCGGTGTTTTGGCGGGCAGGATAATATCGAACAGGTCGATGCCTGTATTACCCGGTTGCGTGTGACGGTAAAAAATCTGAAGCACATCGATTCACAAGGATTACAACAGGAAGGCGCGCTGGGCGTGATTATTCTTGGGCAGCAGGTTCATGCCATATTCGGTAAACAGTCGGATACGTTACGCCAATTATTAGAGGACCATTTTTCTCAGTTGAAATAATCGGCTGTAAATAAAAATGGGGTAATAAATACGAAACAAACATATGAATAAATAAAAAAGAGGATAACCCGGCGGTTATCCTCAAAAAAACAACAGCGTCAATAACTCAGATAATAATGATGAAAACAACCTCCGGAGAACAGGGTATTCCGTATATCGCGTCGATCACCACCAGGCTTCAACCTGTACGCCAACGTTCCAGGTGTTATTCGCCGTACCGTCTTTGAACGGTTTGCCATCCTGACTGTCATTCAGATAAGAGGTGTAGAGCCGCAATTCCGGGCGTGACATAAAGGCCGGTCCTGCCGCCAGCGCCAGTGCCAGGGTGTATTTCTCACCGCTTTGTTTAAATGAGGTGCCGTTCTTGAAGTTGTCTTTCTGGGTAAACGCACCCACTTCGCCAATGCCGCGCACATAATCGGTAAACTGGTATTGCAGGCGCCCGACCAGCGACAGCAGTCGGGTGGTATCGGTGGCTTCATTGATGTGGTTAGCTGAACCCCAGGTCAACACGTGGTTAAACGACAACCGGTCGGTGAGTGGAATCAGGCCGGTGTTGATGGCGCGGTAACCGGTGGCGCTGTTAACCTGGTTCCACATGTCATACCAGCCGCCGCCTTGCGACACCATGTTTTGCGCCAGCCCTTTGTCGGCGTACTGCAACACCACTTTGTTGTAGCCGCCCAGCATCTCCTGACTGATTTCGCCGGTCAGCATCACGCCGTTGTCCGCGTCATACAATCCGCCGAAGTCTCGCTGTTTTTTGGTGGTATTGGGCATGGCATAGTCGATACCGAATTCGGTCCAGGCCCCTTTCCAGGGCTTCAGCCCGGCATAGCGGATATCGGCATAGTTGATGTTGACGTTACTGTTGCCGTTGATGCGGTCGTCAACCGCGTTGGCATCGCCGCGCAGCCAGGCGACGGACAGCGCGCCGGGGCCGAGGGTATAGTTTTCAATCCCGGCGCCGGAGCCGGAGATATTCCAGTATTTGGTATCGATAATATGCAGATCGTGACGCTGATAGTAGCGTTTCCCGCCCCAGATCACCGCGTTAGGATCGCCGGGGACCAGCCCTTTAATTTGCAGATTCAACTGACGCAGGCCGAACTGGGCATCATCGCCGATGGTGGTTTCGTTATCGTTGGAGCCATCCGATACCATGCTGACCATGCTGTCGACATAGAAACTGACATCGTTCTTCTTGTACACCTCCGAACCCAGTTCCACTTCGCCGTAGGTATCATTTTCGTTACCCAGGCGGCCGACTTTGTTTTTCTGCCATTGTGACATGCCGCCATCATTGGATACTCCCACACCACCACGCAGGTAGCCGTGAAAATCGATGGGGACGCTGGTGGCCTCTGCTGCCAGCAATGCCGGCGAGATCAACATGGCGGTCAGTGCGGTAGAGACGGTAAGGAGTTTGGTGTTCATGATGGCCTCTTGTTGTTATGTATTACGTTCACATTTAAATATGAATAAAATGCCTAAGCGTAAAGCTGAGCAACGATTTCGTTGTTTTATTGTGATTTAATGCAAATAAATCATTTTGTTTTGTAATGATTGGTGATGTATGTCACGAGTTTTTTGTTATGTGAACGTAATACTTTTATGGGATTTGGTTTGAATGGCATTCAGGACATGGTTTTTTCGCCGGGGCTGCTGTTACAATCCCGGTAAAACCACGACGGGAAACCCGACCATGAAGTCGAAAAGCGCTACGTTAGAGGATGTTGCCCGCCATGCGGGCGTTTCTTATCAGACGGTATCGCGGGTGCTGAATAAATCTGCGAATGTCTCCGAATCCACACGCCGCAAGGTAGAACAGTCCATCGAGTTGCTGCGTTACGTGCCCAACCGGCTGGCTCAGCAGCTGGTGGGTAAACAGAGTATGACGGTGGGGCTGGTGACGACATCACTGGCACTACATGCGCCTTCACAGGTGGCGGCGGCGGTTAAAAGATACGCAAACATCGAGGGTTATCAGGTGCTGATCTCCATGATTGATGAGAACGTCAATCATGGTATTCAGAATTCTATCAATGAACTCAAGTCACAGCGGGTTGAGAAGGTTATCATCAATGTGCCGCTGGAGACGGAAGAGGCAGAGCGTATCGCCGCCGACAATGACGATATTTTGTGCCTGTTTTTGGATGTTGACCCCTATAGCTCGGTGTTTAATGTATCTTTTAATCCGGCGGATGGTACTCGCGCCAGTGTGAAGTATCTGTATGAGCTGGGGCACCGCGACTTTGCATTACTGGCGGGGCCGACTGGGTCGGTTTCGGCCCGGCTCAGGCTGAAAAACTGGCTGGAAACGCTGGACGGGTACGGTCTAACGCCGGTAACGGTTACCCACGGCAACTGGGATGCGCAAAGCGGTTATGCCGGCGCACTGCAGATGCTGCGCGAAACGCCGCAGTTCAGTGCGGTACTGGTCGCTAACGATCAGATGGCGCTCGGGGTATTGAGTGCTTTTCATCAAAACCAGTTGACCATTCCCGGCCAGAAATCGGTGATTGGGTATGACGGTACTTATGAAAGCTCGTTTTTCCACCCGGCGTTGACCACCGTCTCGCTGGATCTCGACCTGCAAGGCAAGGAAGCGGTTAACCGTTTGCTGAATGCCGGCGACAGCGACGCCCAACGATCGTCGTCGATTCTGCCTGCCAAACTGGTGGTCCGTAACTCCACCGGCCCGCGTATTGATGAACAGCGCGACTTGCAGCAAATCGCCGAAGAGCTGCGATTGATTGCACATCGATTGAGCCGGTAAGGACATCACGGAGGCGACGGCGGAGAAGGGATCTGACGGCGTCAGAAGAGACAATGGCAAGGATGGCCGATGTCATCGGCAACACATCACCACGTTAAAAAACCCGGCGAGTGACTCACTGGCCGGGTTGGCGACGTTTATCTGACACCAGCGAGCGTACCGTAGCGTGGAACTGAAAGTATTACGCGGTGGTGTTGATGTTGCGACCGATTGCCGGATTAGCAGGCAACGCCGGGATAGACTGAATAAGGCTGGTTACGGCGTCTTTCTGGTTATCCAGCGATTTTTTCAGAACAGCAGTCCCGACTTCGCTGCTCAGTTGCATGTTATTAAGACCCGCAGAAAGAGATGCAATCTGTGAAACATCCATCTTGAGTATCCTATGTTTGGGCTGGAAGGGGGGTGATACGGCAGAGAAAACACCCTGCCTACCGGGGTGATGTCCATCAAGATGATATCCATCAGCCTACCGATAGCCGGCCACATGTTGCGCCGGCATCTTTACGATATCGGTTTTTTTTGCTCAAACTTTAGACTAGCAGACCGGCCGTATGACTGCCGTTCCTTTCATCACACTATTTTATCGGTAAACACTATTTTATCGGCGAACACGATTCTTTCGGCGAATTAGTCGTTGAAGAACCAATAGCCCTGATTAATCAACCCGGTTAATTCTGCAATGAAAGCCGGATTAGACAGCGCATCGCCCAGTTCCTGTTTACCGAGGGTAGTGTAACGGCACAGCGCATCGGCAGCGTCTGGAGCGACGGTTTCCAGTCTTTCGCTGTTAATAAAGAAACTATCACCGATATGCAATACACGCAGCCCGTTCAGGCGAGTCAGCACTTCGCCGGCCTGTAGGGCGTCGGCAACTTCCTCCGGCGCGTAGGGCGGTTCTGCCGGCGCGATATCCAACTCATGGCGCGGTGTGGTCACAAAGCGCCCGAACCACTGCCTGAAATCTTCCGGCTGATTGAGCATCTCAATCATCATCGCGCGCAGACGGTCAAGCTCATAATCTTCCACCCGGCCCGGATGTTCGCGGCAGGTTAAATCCGGGTCGCTGTAGTGCTCGCCGCCGAGATCGTTTTCCAGCGCGTAGTCCGCAAAACTGCTGATCAAGTCCCGGCCGTTGGGGCCGCGGAAGCCAACCGAGTAGTTGAGTGCGGTTTCGAAGGTCAGGCCGTCGTGCGGGAAACCGGGCGGAATATATAAAATGTCGCCCGGTTCAAGTTCTTCATCGATGATCGGTGTGAACGGATCGACGTGCAGCAGCGCCGGATGCGGGCAGAACTGGCGCATCGGCAGCTTATCGCCGACACGCCAACGGCGGCGGCCCATCCCCTGAATAATAAACACGTCGTATTGGTCGATATGCGGACCTACGCCGCCGCCCGGCACCGAAAAGGAGATCATCAAATCGTCTAAACGCCAGTCCGGCAGCACGCGAAACGGACGCACCAGCTCGGCAGACGGTACATGCCAATGGTTAACGGCCTGAGCCAACAGGGACCAGTCGGTTTCCCCTAAGTGATCAAACTGTTCAAACGGCCCGTTCCATGCCTGCCATTCGCCATTCACATGGCTGACGATGCGGCTATCCACCTCCGGCTCCATCGCCAGACCCGCCAGTTCATCCGGCGTAATCGGATCGACAAAATTCGGGAAGGCATTCTTTAAGACAACCGGTTGTTTCTGCCAGTATTTTTCTAAAAAATCAGGCCAGTTAAGATTTAGCTGATAAGCCATACATTCACACCCGTGAGAAGACAAACGGGCTTGATTATAAAGAGGCTAATACCCAGACCGCCTTGTCATTGGTCAAGGTCGTGTGTTGCGTGTGTCATCAGGCCGTCGGCGCATTAATGTGCGGCGAGGGTCAGTGCTGGCGGCAGTGTGACGTATAGGGGCCTTCAGACTGATGGGGCGCGGGGCTTTCCCGGCCCATCCGCGCGCCTGGTATACCCGGCTTGGCGGCTTACTCTTCCTCAGGATGCGGGCAGTACAAGGTATACAGTGTGTTCAGGAGTGAAAGCACTCGTTCATCTTCAATGCGATAAAAAATCTGTTTGCCTTCCCGCCGGGTGGCGACCAGATTGAGCCGTCGCATCACCCCTAATTGTTGTGACAGTGTCGGCTGGTGTATTCCCAGTCGTTCTTCCAACTGAGTGACACAGGCTTCTCCCTGCGTGAGCTGGCACATCAGCAGCAGGCGATCATCATTGGCGAGCCCGCGTAGCACATCTGCCGCAGCCTGAGCCGCCTTTCTCATATCGTCGGGTAATTCCTGAGTGCGGGGTTGTGACATACTAGAACCTATCGTATTAATTTATATACCCGTCCTATTTCAAGTTGCAGGAGCGCTGGCTTTCCTGCAATTCGAATTATTTAGGGTATATATGATGTTATGTCATTTCAATGTCGGCCCAACTTTTTAGGTTGATAAAACCATACAACAGTTGGCCGCTGCCGTACCGGAGCGTGGTGTACCGCATCCCAGCATCACCTCGCCAGCCGAATTAGTCAGGGAATATATCCGCCGGGAGCGAAAGGTCGAGATGACTGAGGATCTCGACCAGCGTATCAAACACCACACGCACTCTGGCAGGAACCGGGCCCGGTTGCGGCCGATAAACATGCAGAGGCCAGGGCGCCGGCATATCGTCATTGAGCAAGGCGACAAGCTGCCCG
This sequence comes from Dickeya sp. ws52, assembly GCF_007210685.1. Lineage (NCBI taxonomy): Bacteria > Pseudomonadati > Pseudomonadota > Gammaproteobacteria > Enterobacterales > Pectobacteriaceae > Dickeya > Dickeya sp. ws52. Next base: position 288,905 of record NZ_SZVX01000003.1, on the reverse strand, counting down.
CTGCGCAAGTACGGGGTAGCGATGATCCCTGATAACTGCCCGATACCGGCTCCAGACAAAACGGCGGCGCATTCCGCTTCAAGATCATCAACGACGATAACGGGCCGAGGTGGCGACAGAAGACGGCCCTGGCTGAATAACCACGGCCAGGTACGCCCGGTACGACGATCCAGTAACGCCGTCGTGGGTAATTTTTCAAGCTCGTCGACACGTTTCGGCGTACCGACGCGGGCAAGTAACTCGGGCGTCGCGGCCACATAAAACGGCACTTTCTTTACCACTTTGGCGATCCAGCGATTATCGCGCACCGGGCCCATGCGTATACCGATGTCAATCTGTTGATTGACGGTATCCGCCCACTCTTCCGACAGCCGCAAATCAAGAGACAAGCCAGGGAAATCCGCCAGCCGCTGACTCAATCTTGCCATGACGAGACCACGTATAATGAAGGGCGGGGCCGTCATCCGTACTACGCCTGTATATTCAGACAATTGACGGCGATTAGTGCGTTGAAATAGCCCATCGACGTTTGCCACCGCGTACTGAGCGTTGTTGGCAAATCTTTCGCCGAAACTGGTCAACTGCACCCCGCGGGTGTTGCGGTGGAACAGTACTTCTCCCAGTTCCTCCTCCAGAGATTGAATGCCCCGGGTGATCACCTGTGCGGATACCCCCAATTGTTTGGCCGCATCACGAAAATTGCGGCTTGCCGCGGCTGTCGTGAATATGCGCAACATTTCCAGACGGTTCACGATGACTTCCCCTCGAACGTCAGAGTTAGAGCCTATTCCAATAGGCCATTATTCCATAATTGGGAATAATAAAATCCAATTATATTGATTTACGGAATGGCTACAAGATCGTCACAATTGGCCGCGCAACCCAGGGAAACATTCTCTTTTATTTAACCATACAGATAAAACCGGTGAATGCTGATGACCGACCTCCCGACGGCATAATTAATCGGTGAATTGACTGCCGATAGTCGAGTTTTTATGGCTCGACGCCAGGTGTTACGGCGGCGATGCCGGAGACTATAACGACAGCTTGATGCTAACAATTTGATAAAAATATATTTTTCCAGATATTCAGCTGATGCCGCTATCGAACGCCTTCTCCATCCATTAAGGGACGAATTCATGATAAAAGCTGTGCTGTTAACTGCTTCATTACTTACCGGTCTGATATCCGCTGGCGTACAAGCGCAGACGCCAATGCAAATTGCCGGCAACCCGGACGCGTTATTCACCAGCCCGGACCCGCAACTGAATGCGAATAAACACGTGGTTTACCGCATTATTCGGGACTTACTTGAAGCAGGGCAGTGGGACAAGGCCGATGAGCTGCTCTCCGACGACTACGTGCAACATAACCCGAACGCACAGAGCGGGCGTGCAGCCGTTGTGGATTATTTCACCAACGTGCTGAAGGTCAAACCTCGCCCGATTCCTGCACGACTCAATATGAAAATCATTGCCGTCATCGCCGAAGGTGATTTAGTGACGGTGCTTTATCCCCGGACGGTCAGCGACCCTAAAGCGCCCGGCGGCTTTTATATGACAACCTGGTACGACACATGGCGGATTAATGGCGGCAAGGCGGTTGAACACTGGGATCCTGCATTATTGGGTGAGTCACCGGATTTACGTTAAGCAAGGCCGATTGATTGGAATGTTTCGCTGTTAATACAATGTGAAGAGGTATCAAAGATGGAACGTAGAGAGTTTCTGAAATTCGCTGCCGGAAGCGCTGCGCTTGTCGCAACAGGCTCGGTGCTGGCCCAGTCGGGTAAAGTGGGTGAAGCCATTGCGAGCTTTATACCTGAAAACGTACAGGGAACGGTGCTGCCTACACGTGGAAAAATAGCCAGAACATTATTACCGCTGAATGAGGTGGCGGCGCCGGGTATCCGCTACCGGACGCCTTTCCGTTTTGGGATGGGGGGAACGCAAATCGGTAATATTTTTGCGCCTATCAGCGATGCACAGGCACAAGCGACGTTGCAGGCCGCCTGGGATGGCGGCGTTCGTTACTATGATACGTCGCCTTTCTATGGTCATGGCCTTTCGGAACACCGACTGGGCGCATTTCTGCGTGATAAACCACGGGATCAGTACCTTATTTCGACCAAAGTGGGGCGGGTATTTCACCCGAGCCGGCAACCCTTGCCGGCATCGCTGTGGGCGGACAAACTCAACTTTGCCTATGACTACGATTATACCGCGGCAGGTGCCAGACGATCCGTCGAAGATAGCCTCCAGCGCCTGGGCCTGGCCAGTATTGACATCGTCTATATTCACGATTTAGGGCCTGATAACACCGAGCTTTCCGTCCCCTGGACTACGTTCTTTGAGACGGCGCGTTATGGCGCGATGGCGGAACTGGAGAAGATGCGTAAGGAAGGATTGATAAAAGCCTGGGGCTTTGGCATCAATCGCCCCGATGCCGCCGTGATGGCGGCGGCGCTCGATGGCCCGACGCCGGATATTGTGCTGTTAGCCTGTCAGTACAGCCTCATCGACCATGAAGACACCGTGACGAAAACCTTTCCGGCGCTGGCCAAAAAAGGCATCACGGTCACGGTGGGCACACCGCTCAATGATGGTTTCCTGGGGGGGCGAAATCGCTATCATTTCAGTACGCAACTGCCGCCAGGCGTGGTTGAGAAACGAGCGCGTCTGGCCACGATTGCTGACCGGCATGGCATTGATATCCGAACCGCCGCCCTTCAATTCGCCGCGGCCCCTTCGATTGTTTCGGCGATCATTCCCGGTGCCCGCACGCCTGAACAGGTGAAAGCGAATATACAATCGATGAAAGTCAGTATCCCGCGGGCATTCTGGGATGAACTTCGCGAGCAGAAGTTAATTACCGCAGATGCGCCTGTCCCCACTTAAGGGATGTTTTCAGCCAGCCCGAAAGTCACCTTCCCGGAATCTTGCGGGCTGGATTCTGCATTTATTCAGCGATGACCGCTTGGTCGCGCCCCTGACGTTTAGCCTGATACAGTGCGTTATCGGCGCGTTGCACCAGGTGGTCGATACTTTCACCCGGGTGAGATTCCGCTATGCCGCAACTGATCGTCAGGTTAATGACTTGATGCTGGTGTGACACCAGCGCAAAGCGGATGGCCCGGCGTATCTTCTCGGCAATAAAATGAGCCTGAGAACGTGAGCAATCCGCCAGCAGCAGTACGAACTCTTCACCCCCCCAGCGGCAGGCGGAGTCTGTTTTGCGAATCGTCCGCTGTATCAATCGCGCGGTGCGCACTAATACCCGGTCGCCGACGTGATGCCCGTACTGATCGTTGATTTTTTTAAAATAATCCAGATCAATCAGAATGATGGAAAAGGTGCGGTGTTGCGTTGATTGCTTTATCCGCAGGGTACGAAAAACGTATTCAAATGCCTGCCGGTTCATCAGGCCGGTTAGTTTATCGGTGGTCGCCATCAGCTCAAGCCGCCGCTGGTAGGCACCTATCGTCAGCCAGATCAACAACAGCATGGCGACGCTGACGGTGATGCTGATACCGGTATTCTTCAGCAAGGTGGACCACAACTGCCGGTCGTGCGGCGTGCTGTTTTGTTCAACCATCAGCTTCCAGCCGAACTCCGGGATGATACGGGTATTCAAAAAGATGTTTTCGTTATTTAACGCGTACTGATAGTTGCCGCCCGGCGACGTCAGAATTTGGGTAGCCAGCGGTTGTAACCCCGGCTGTTGGTGAATATTGAGCGCACGATGAAAATTCTTGCTGTGCAGCATGACGTCGCCGTTTTCATCGATAAGGTAGATGGTGCGGTTGTAGCGTTGCTCATACGTTTCAATCAACTGAGTGACCCGTTGTACTGGCAGGCCGACGCCGGTGACGCCGAGGAATTGGCCGTCATAGTCGAGGACCTTGTAATTAATGAAAATATCCATCCGGGTGCGCTTCTCCGGATCAACGCCGATTTCAATGTCGTAAGGCTCGTTATCCTGTGCATTCTTGATATCGAAAAACCATTGATCATCTGGGGATTGTTCGGAAAGCGTGTGAGTGACTTTTTCCGGATCGTAATAACGCCGGGTATTATTGGAGACGAAAAAGGAAACCACGGTGTTAAAACGTCGGTCGATTTCCCGCAGGTAGCGGATCATCGCCTGCGGGTCCGTCTCATTGGACAACACCCAATCTTTTACGAAGGTGTCGTGCGCCATCAACGACGAAATGAAAATGGGATTCAACAGATCACGCTGAATTTCGGAATAGACATTATCGCTGGTCAGCGGCAACGAGCTTTCTGAAATCTCATCGAACAGCGAGTGACGGGCAACCTGATAACTGCTCCAACTGATCACGAAAAATGCGCTCAGCAACATGCAGGAAAACAGGATAGCGGCCCGTTTTTTGTTCATCCAATAGCTCTGGGAAGTCTGAGAAAAGGGCAACACGGCATCCTCTGGCGGCTGCCTGCCGACATGTCGCCGGAAGGCATTGATGCAAAATGCCGACATGTTAATGAAGTTAGCCCATAACGCCAATCACTGTATGCTTTCCATCATGTTTTCTGAGCTATTCGGCTTTATTCCTAATTCCGATATTTCATCCTTCAGTTGTGTAAGCGCACAGCCTTGCTGTGGGTTTCATTTGGGGAGGCGCCTTTCTTGAACCACTTCGTTCCCGACGAATTTGTCTCTCTCTTGCCGCGTGACAAGGCTCAATGAGCCTTACCCTGACGGGCCAACGCGTTACGTTGTTCAAAACGCAACATGTTTTGCCCTGCAACTCGAATTATTTTGGGTATATGATTTAAAGTATGATGGATATGTGACGTTTATATGACGGACATGGTCTGGATATTCATTCAGCATTAATGTGATTACCTTTTAATATTATTGCTTAACAAAGATAACACTTGGAAATAATGAATGTGATGATATTTATTCGGCGTTATGTTCAGATATTTTCGATGATGTTGTTTCTGGTGAGATTATTAAAGGTGAAGGTTGAGGAGAAGTTAATTGATAATAAAATGCATCACAGATAGCAATTTTAGTACGGTTTATAGCCAAAATAATTCGAGTTGCAGGACAACACGCTCGCGTGTTGAACAACGCAAATTGGCCCTTTCAGGCAAGGCTCACTGAGCTTTTAACGCTGCGTGCGGCGGCCCGAAGGGCGAGGTCCATTGATGGGCCGAGTCACACTGCCAACACACCCGTAACGTGAAGTATGACGGGTATATTTTATGTTTTCGATTGTGGTCATTATTATTCACTGCGCCTCTTTAAATTCTGAATAATCAGAATGGCGAATATAGGGGTATCTTCGTTAATGTAAGCTGTATCGAATTAATTAATAAGTTTCGTTATACCAAAAGTCGTATTTAGCCAGAGTTAATCTATTTTTGAATATCTGTATACTACACATTCACGATTAAGGGTTTTCGCCGATGCAACAGATCGTCATGGCCTGTCTCAGAATAATATCGCTATCTTTCGCTTTTATTGTTTTCACCGCTTCGGCAAATGTCGCGCCAACGGTTACGGATGTTTCACCCGGCAGTCAGCAACAACTTGCCGGCCTGATAAGGGAACCCCTTTCATTGCAGGTGATGCTGGCTGACGGCCAACCTGCAACGTTGGATGCGTTTGTTACCCGTCCCATCGCTGCCGGCCGATTGCCCATCGTGCTGATAACAAATGGCAGTGCGTTCTCCCAGGAATATGATCGTATGACTGCGGCACCCAACGAGTTTTCGTCCGCTGCTATTGCGTTTGCACGACACGGTTACGCGGCTGTCGCCGTTCTCCGTCAAGGATATGGGCAATCAAGCGGGCCGGCAGAGTATGACGGGAGCTCCTGCAATGAACCCCGGCACATGCGAGCTGGGGCCATAGATAAAAATAATATCATGGCGGCGCTTGAAGCTATCCGCCGTCAACCCTGGGCATCAGAAAACAAGGCAATCCTTGCGGGAATGTCTTCCGGAGGTTTCGCTGTTGTGGCGACCGGTGCGGTGAATCCGACGGGGGTACAGGCCATTATTAATTTTGATGGGGGAAGAGGTGCGATTGATGGGAAATCGTTTTGTGATAAAGCCGGATTAATCAAGGCATTCGAATTGTACGGGCAGACGGCACGTATCCCTACACTCTGGCTTTACACCCAGAATGACAATGCGTTTCCCCCGGCCATAGCCAGAGAGATGCTGGATGCTTATCAGCGCAGTGGTGGTCACGCAACATTCGTTCTAATGCCTGCTTTCAGAAATAACGGGCACACATTTATGGAAGAAGCGCCGGAGGGTTTTTGGTGGACGCAAGTCGCTGAGTTTCTGGAGCAGCAGCATCTTCCGTTTAAAGAAATTGCCGCGCTTCCCGAAACGCATCTGCCATATCCAGCCCATCTGAATGTGGCTGGGCGGGAAGGTTTTAATCATTACGAAGCCAGTCAGCGTTACGAAAAAGCCTTTGCGACTGACCCAAACGGTAACTGGGGAACGGTATACGGTGTGCGAACTGCACAGGAAGCGGCGAAACTGGCACTTGAGTACTGCCGGAAAGAGCAACGCCCTGGCACCACTACCGGGTGCGCCGTATATGCCATCAATAATCACGTTGTTGCCGGAATGCCCGCTGGGGAAACTGAGCACGAATAAATGGAGTGCCCCTGAGCCCGTAGACACATCAGCCCTATAGTTTGAGCAATAGGATGCGTCTATGGGCACACCACGTTTTAACCCTGAATTTAAGTTCTGTAGATCACTGTGTAAGCGCGGCTATGCCGTTGCTACTTCATGTGGGTTGATGTCGGTAGCGTTCGATGAAATGGAAAACGAGGATTTAAGGCTAATACTCTGATTTTAAGGCATAAAAAAAGACGTTGGTTCCCTACAGGATTCGAATTGGCTATTCACTACATTGAATTTAAATGAATAAATCGTGTTCGATAAATTTTATACCAACATTTATACCAACATGCTGTTTTGTATAGCATCTGAAGTGTTATGGGGTGAGGTGAAGGGCATCAGCGCTCATCTCTGTTTTGCGTGTCTGGTCATTCTGGTTCTTGCCTGACATCAGGCGTTGTCATTAGGGTATCGAACTCGCTATCCCAACTTTCCTGAACCTGAATTGGCCATTTGGTGCTTCGGGATATGAGGTGGATAAACCTGGGTATTCGATAATCCTGTGCATGATTGACCTCCAGACCGTCGATGGGACTTTGGTCTTGATTTTTCATATATTAGGCTCTGCTGTTGTGCCAACAGCGGAGTCAATCGAACAAAAACAGAGAGAATATCAATAGTTAGCGATATGATTTCAGTACACTTAATACGGTTTGGCGAAAACAGGAATAGGCTTCTTCCCATGAAACGCGGATTTCACCAAACACCATTGGCGCTAAGAATTGTTGATAGCGCATTTTATAAACAGGATTACTTGCCAGCTCTTCCAGCCCTTTTTTGAGTTCCTCAACAGGCGATTCGCAGAACTCAGGATACTGATTACCGTAACGTGCAATATCTTGCTCAATACATTCCTGAATAAAATGGGTTAAAGCGACAACATTAACGCCTTTCTCTCTGACAATACAAAAATTGTCGTAGATATGGCGCACCAGTGATTCATCCTCCGTTCGTTCCAAATCACGCATACTTGCAGCTGTTCTTCGCATCATCGAGATAAGCTTTTCAGCCTGCGTACTGACGATAGTGGCACACGGAAAAGCTCGAACCATTTCCCCTTTTTTCGTGACATCAGTTACCAATGAGCAAATATCACGCGTTTCTGGTGATTCAAGCAAGTCTGTTTCCATTAACTCCAGTTTAATAAATGGCCGCAGGCAAGGGATTTGTGAATACATTTGCGGATAACGCACGGGAACTTCATTGTAACGATATTCATCGCGAGTGACTCTGGGATAGTCATCGTCAAAACTAAAAACCCTGGAAGCAACGATCGATTCGGTAATCGTTCGGATGATATCTTTACGTATATTCTTACGCTGACTTCTTGAGCTTTGTTGCAAAAAATTAGCAGTAGGAACCAGCTTAATATCTACATCTTCTGACATCCGGTTTAACGATATTCCTGCTTTTGATAACGCTGTACCTCCGGCAAAAACCAGTTGATGCGTATCAAAAGTCAGATGCTGAAGCAGGCGTAATAATTCAACGATGTAATAATCTTTCTCCACTATAGAGACAGACTCAATTCCAAGTGCATCAGCAACGTCAGGAAATAATGCTGTTAACTCATCCATTTAACTTGCTATTCCCTACTGACAACACGCGCTTAAAACGTGGGGGTGTTTTGATTTCGATTGACGCCGGAACCTGAGTTGACTTGCCGCTATTGTAAGCGCTTGCTGTATCAGCCAGGCGATAGTTCACTTTCAGGCGCTCCAGCGCTTCGATCACCACCGCAGCAGAGCCGCCGGGAGAGGCGGGCATTAGCCTACCCGTAATCACATTTTTCCGCGCTTTGGTATAGACGCCATAACCAACTTTCAGCAGTTGGCCCTCTTTTACCAATTCACGCAGCGCCCTGCCAACTTGATCGTAGCCAGCAAGATCTTTGAAGTCGTCACGAGTGAAAACATAACGCTTCGAGCGTTTCAGCCGCGACTGAATACGAGCTTTTATGGTCATGTCACCCTCCTTTGAACATTTATTGAGCATAGCAAACATACGACATTTTTAATAGCAAAAATACGACTCATCATTTACCGTCAGCCTAAAAATGAGGGAGCATTCTTTGTGCTTCACAGGGAAAGAAATAAAAGGCAAAGAATTGATAATTAAGATAATAAAATCATTTTCATCCCTTTCTGGCTGAATTTTATAGGGTTAACCCAACCCGATTAGAGCCCTGTTTTGCGTAAAAACCTTATGCGGCCTATGGGTTCAGCCAGTTCTCCACACGCAGCCCCGGCACGCGCTCAAACTCACGAACATTGTTCGTCACCAGTATCAAGCCTGCCGAGCGCGTATGGCCTGCTTGCATTGGGTAACGCAACAGCTTTAGGGCGCCGTACGGCCTGGCTCCGGTTGCTTTTAAATATTGGCTTCGCTGATGGTCGGCAGGTCGCCCTCGTCCAGATTCTTATGCCACTGGCTGCGGGCTTGTGCGTCCATCAATGACAACATGCCAGATTTCAGCATCAGGTCACGCCAGATATGGCTGTCCAGTGTGCGGATAATGGCTGGCATCGCCTTGTCAGGCGTTTCTGTCAGCCAGCAATCGTCGCGATGCCCTGGTTTCAATGCCCCAGTCTTCAATGGTGCCGCCACCGATAGTCGCCGTTAGCGTTGAAATGGCCTGTAACTGGGTCAGGAGCTGTTCTATCTGTTGCCGCGCGGCATCACGTCTAGTGACGATATCGGCTACTGAGTTATATCAGTGCTGTAGGTTACGCCACATGGTTTTTTAGACACGATGGGACAGCCGTGGGGACGTCATGGATATCTACATCTGATAGCAGACTAAAAGACGACAAGAAAGAAATAACCGGCGCTATATCTAAAATCTTGTCGCTGACTGGAATGACATATGTCATTCAAAGCACCCGGCGCGCGGGCCTGATAGCTCAAGATGTGGAAGTGGTTTTGCCTGAAGCCGTTGTTAATGCCGGCACTGCAACTGCGATTGACGGCACGACTATAGAAGATTCGCTTGCACTTGACTATAACGGCGTCGTGGCTTTGTTAGTGAATGCAGTAAAAGAGCAGCAAGAAATAATCTATAGCTTGTCAGTCCGAGTATCAGCACTGGAGAATGTCAAATCATCGTGAATCGCAACGACACCCGTTAGAGCACCTGTATCAATTATGTATTTGGGGATTTTTTATTTAAGTGATTGATTTGTATGGTACGCCCTACAGGATTCGAACCTGTGACCTACGGCTTAGAAGGCCGTTGCTCTATCCAACTGAGCTAAGGGCGCCTTGACGGGACTTGGCGATGTGGGCTGGATTATACCGGGCATCACTGATGAGTCAATGAATTGGCGCGTGATTCAGAGCAGTCGGCGAATCCCTGAACAACTGTCGTATTATCTGTTGTTATTGATGCAAAGAGAATGCTCCCTGCTGGATGCGTATCGCAATCGGAACAGTTTCGGCGATATCTGTTTGAGTTTTACCTCCATTGCTGAGTAAGTTATTACCACTCGTCTGCAGGTAATTAATGCAGGCTCTGTTTTCATTCTACAGGTAACGGGTATTAAGGCGTGATTATGCCGGTTGCCGACAGTACCAGAGGCACATTCAGTGTATGCGTAAAGGGTTATTCAGGATTTGCAGTGGTATATTGCTGATGGCGTTATTGGCCTTCAGTTCGCTCAGTGTTGCGGCGACGGATTCCGCGCCGGATGTGCAGGGAGAAACGACGGAAAAAGTGAATGTGGATACCGAACTGGTGAAGTTGCAAAAGCAACTGGACGGTATCAAACAGCAGGTTTCCGGCGCGGGCACCGACGCCAAACTCAATGTACTCAATGATACGACGTTGGAGTTGGTTGCCAGCGCAGATAAGCTCGCCGGCGTTCTGGCGCCGATGCGTGCGCAATTACAGGCTCAACTGGACGTCTTGGGGCCTGCGCCGCAACCTCAAACGGCGGTGAATGAAACAGCGGAAGTTACCCGCAAACGGGCCTCGCTCAATCAACAAAAACAAAAGTTGGATGCCCAGTCCAGCCAGGTACAGGCGATTAAAACCGGCGCCGAAAACCTGTCGACGCAGATTCTGGCTTTGCGCCGTAATGTGCTGAAAAACCAACTGGCGCTTAATTCCGGCAGTATTCTCGGTAGCCGTTTTTGGTCGCCGATTATCAAGCCGCTGCAGGAAGATATCGAGCGGCTATCGGATCTGAAAGATGACCTGAGCGAGGCCTTCGCCGCCGCCTGGAAACCCGACTGGCGTTATGGTTCGGCATTTTTCCTGCTGCTGGCAGCGGCGCTGGGTACGGTGGGGCGAAAACTGCTGGAGAAGTATCTGGCGTTAGCCGGTATCCGCTTGTTGCCTGAAGGCCGATTGAGACGCAGCTTTTTGGCTATCGCCGTGGTGTTTTCCACAGTGTTGATGATGGGGATGGCGATCCTGTTGGTGGATTATGTCTTCACTCGCCATGGCGACGTAACCGACCGCGCCGAAGGATTCATCGAGGGGTTGGTCAGGTTGGTTGTCTTCTGTTCCATGATTTCCGGTATCGGGCGGGCTTTTCTCTCTAATCAACGTCCATCCTGGCGGTTACCGGCGATTGCGAATCCCGTGGCGCGAGCGATGGAGCCGTTTTCGGTGATTGCCACCAGCTTTATCGTTATTTTCGGCGTGATTGAGCAGGTTAATACCGTGAGCGGTCTTTCAGTCGGCGTGACGGTGGTGGGTAACGGATTGTCATCACTGTTTTTGGCGCTGACATCCGGGGCCATCGCCTTACGCAGTGATCAGATTCGTCGGCGTATTGTGGAAGCCGGCGAGGCGCCTGAGGCACGTTCAACGCTGGCGGGGTTGATTCATCTTGCTGTTCTGTTGACTACGCTGGCGGTATTGGTATCGCTGCTGGTGGGTTATATCTCGCTGGCACGTTTTCTGGTGTATGAGCTGGTGTGGGTAGGTATGGTGCTGTCCTTGCTGTATCTGGCGACGACCTTTGTTGAGGATGTGTGTGAAAGCCTGTTTTCACCGGCATTTGCCAGTGGTCGGCAGATTAAGCGAACGCTGAATCTTGATGATCGTCATCTGGATCAGGCTGCGACCATTTTGTCTGCCGGATTGAAAGTCCTGCTGATTTTGATGGCCGTCGTCGCCTTGCTGAACGGTACCTTCGGTTCCACCACACCGGTTGAGCTGGTGCAGAAAGTCGTGGAAATCTGGGGTGGGAAAGGACTTGAGTCCATCAGTATTGTGCCGGCCCATCTGGTCAACGCTGTGATTTTGCTGATTATCGGCATTTATAGCCTGCGAGTGTCCCGCCGCTGGCTGGAACACGATTTCTTCCCGAAAACGACCCTGGAAGCCGGTATCAAAGCGTCGTTGGTGACGCTGTATTCCAACATCGGCTACATCCTGATAATTCTGCTGACGCTGGCGACGCTAGGGATCGAATGGAACAAGCTGGCGTGGATTGTGAGCGCCCTGTCGGTAGGGATTGGTTTTGGTTTGCAGGAGATCGTGAAGAATTTTATTTCAGGGTTGATTCTGCTGACGGAGCGGCCGGTTAAAGTCGGCGATCTGGTCAACATCAGTGGTGTAGAAGGGGATATTCGGCGCATTAATGTGCGAGCCACGGAAATTCAACTGGGGGACCGATCTACCGTGATCGTACCTAATTCCCAGTTTATTTCGCAGAATGTACGCAATATCACCATGGGAAACCCTCAGGGGGTGGCAACGCTCTCGCTGACTTTCCCTTTGGATATTGATCCGGAAATGGTCAGACGCATTCTGTTGGATGCCTATGATGAACATGAAAAGATTCTGGAAAACCCGGCACCGTCGGTGATGTTCAGTCAACTGATGCCGAACGGTATGGTGCTCAGTGTGACGGGGCATGTCAGTAGCCCTCGCATGGTGGCGTCGGCCAAGAGTGATCTGTTGTTCGATATCATCAAACGGTTGAGAGCGAACAATATTCCTCTGGCGGTACCGCAGAAAATGGTACTGGAAAGCAGCGTAGATATTTCTGCGCTGCAAACAGAAGCGTTACCCAGACAGTAAAGCGCGGCTACCGGCAGAAAATATGTCGGTAGCTGCAGGAAACAGACCGGCTTTCCGTTTAGTAACAGCCGGTCTGTCTGGTGTGGGCGTTAGCGTGTCTGGGCGTGAGCCATCTCGATGTAAATGTCACGCAGGCGGCGGGTAACAGGCCCCGGCTTGCCGTCGCCCACCTGCCGGCCGTCGATTTTTACCACCGGCAAAACAAATGATGTGGCGGATGTGATGAATATCTCTCGTGCCTGCCAGGCTTCTTCCGGCGTGAATGGCCGTTCTTCTACCGTGATGTGCTGTTGTTCCGCCAGTGCCAGCAGTGACTGACGGGTGATGCCGTGCAGGATGTCGTGACTCAACGGACGAGTGACTACGGTATTGTCTTCCCGCACGATGTAACAGTTGCAGGATGTGCCTTCGGTGATGAAACCATTCTCGACTAACAGGGCATCGTCGGCCTGCTGGGCATGTGCATACTCTTTCGCCATACAAGCCGCTAATAAACTGACGGTTTTGATATCGCGGCGATGCCAGCGGATATCCGGACAGGTGACCACGGATAACCCTGTCTCCGCTTTAGGGTGAGCAATAATAGGGCGAGCCTGAGTAAACAGAACCAGCGTGGGTTTGACATCGGTCGATGGAAAGTAAAAATCGCGATCGCCGCCGTTGCCGCGGCTGAGCTGAAGGTAAATCGAACCTTCCCGCAACGCATTTCGCTCAATCAACTGCTGGTGGATGACTTTAAGCTCGTCGTTTGACACCGGCACCGATAGGGCAAGTTCGCGACAGGAACGCTGTAATCGCACCAGATGGGCGTCCAGATCGACCAGCCCGCCGTTAATGACGGATGTCACTTCGTACACGGCATCGGCAAACAGAAAACCGCGATCGAATACCGAAATAGTCGCCTGGGATTCCGGCAGATACTGACCATCAACATAAACCATACGCTGCATGACAACGCTCCTTAAACAATGTCGGGCAAAAAACCATGCTGCGACGCCGTATTGATGGGGCGTGGCGGCTTCAGGCATGGGGGAAATTCAGGAATCGGACGGGCAGTTCTGCCAGCAAGCAGCAGTTGTAGGCGTTGGGGGCAAAGATTGTCGCGCGTCGTAACCGCGCATAAAGATACTGATTTCCCCGGTTGGGTGAAAGGGCGTTGCAACAGTCTCTCACAGGAAAAAAATATTTCGTTGATATTGGCGACGGTGAGTTATCAAAAATTATTCCCCTGAACAGGTGATTTACTGCAAAAATCGGCGGATAAACCGCATTTGTACCGGTTAAAAAATAATTATCTGTCGCTATCGACAGCACCGATTAACTGGGATAGGGTGAATAACGACCCGTTTCGCGGGTCAGGCGTCGCTCGGACGGTCCGGGCGCTCACGTTATCCTGAGGATTCTATGGCTGAATTTAATTCTCCGCGCCGTTTTACGCGCATCGATCGTCTCCCGCCTTACGTTTTTAATATTACCGCTGAATTGAAAATGGCTGCTCGCCGTCGGGGCGAGGACATTATCGATTTCAGTATGGGCAATCCGGACGGCCCAACACCGCCGCATATTGTTGAGAAACTGTGCGCGGTAGCCCAACGCGAAGACACCCATGGTTATTCTACGTCTCGCGGTATCCCGCGATTACGCCGGGCGATTTCCCGCTGGTATGCCGAACGTTACCAGGTAGAGATTGACCCGGAAAGCGAAGCGATTGTCACCATCGGTTCTAAAGAGGGGTTGGCGCATTTAATGCTGGCGACGCTCGATCATGGCGATACAGTGCTGGTGCCGAATCCCAGTTATCCCATCCATATTTACGGAGCTGTGATTGCCGGCGCACAGGTGCGTTCAGTACCGTTAATCGATGGTATTGATTTCTTCAACGAACTGGAGCGGGCGATCCGCGAAAGCATTCCCAAGCCTAAGATGATGATTCTCGGCTTTCCGTCAAACCCAACGGCACAGTGTGTTGAACTGGATTTTTTTGAGCGGGTTGTGGCACTGGCTAAACGCTATGGGGTGCTGGTGGTGCACGATTTGGCCTATGCCGATATCGTCTATGATGGCTGGAAAGCACCGTCCATCATGCAGGTTCCTGGTGCCAAAGAGATTGCCGTAGAGTTCTTTACGCTGTCGAAAAGCTACAACATGGCGGGCTGGCGTATTGGTTTCATGGTGGGTAACCCTGAGCTGGTGAGTGCACTGGCGCGTATCAAGAGTTATCACGACTATGGCACGTTCACGCCGTTGCAGGTCGCGGCGATTGCCGCACTGGAAGGTGATCAGCAATGTGTGCGCGATATTGCCGAACAGTATCGCCAGCGCCGTAATGTGCTGGTAAAAGGTTTGCATGAAGCCGGCTGGATGGTGGATGAGCCTAAGGCGTCAATGTATGTGTGGGCGAAAATTCCTGATGCCTACGCACAGTTGGGGTCGCTGGAGTTTGCCAAACGTCTGCTGGCAGAAGCCAAAGTCTGCGTGTCGCCCGGTATCGGGTTCGGCGATTATGGCGATACGCATGTTCGTTTCGCGTTAATCGAAAACCAGGATCGTATTCGGCAGGCAGTGCGCGGAATCAAAGCCATGTTTCGGGCGGATGGCGTATTGCCAGGCAATAAAAAAGGCGCTTAAGCCGTAGTGCACAGTTGCAGAAATATTTTTCTGATGGTTTGATCACGCCGTCCTTTGTCGCCCCTTGTGGCGACAAAGGGATAATGGTTTGCTAAGCCAATGCCCATATCGGGTATCCCAGAGATGGAACTTAATCAATAAGACGAGTCGAGTCATGCATGTATCTTCGTTAAAAGTGGTGTTTTTCAGTGTTTGTTGTCTGAGTCTCGCGGCCTGTCAAGCCCCCGCACCGGTGAAAAACACCGCCTCCCGCAGTGCAACCAGCGTGTCGGTCAATGAGCAAATCAGTCAACTGGCATCATTGGTCGCCGCCAGTAAATATCTTCGCGTACAGTGTGAACGCAGTGACTTGCCGGATGACGGTACTATCCTGAAAACGGCGATGAGCGTAGCGGCGAAAAAAGGCTGGGATACCACCCGTTATCAATCTTTACCGCAACTGAGCGAGAACCTCTATCAAGGGTTGCTGAAAGACGGCACGCCGAAGGCAACGCAATGCTCGTCTTTCAACCGCAGCATGACGCCGTTCCTTGACGCCATGCGTACCGTCCGCTGAGGAAAAGGCAACTGCATGGCGTGCAGTTGCTGTGCTACTTCTTCGTTGTTCTGACGGTTTTCTCTGATTTGGACGGGGGCGGCGTACTGCCGTCATCGGCATCGCTTCCCGGTTTTCCGCCTGGCCAATCCTGTAATGAATCCAGAATGAACGGTTCGCCATCAAAGCTGAAGATCACCATATCCTGTTCAATTTGCTCGATTATCAGCCCCGGATACGGTGTATCGCCTTCCCGATAACGTTCTCCATTTAGCGTGACGCTGCGTTTATCCGGATCGGACGTATAGACATGTGCGCTGAAGGCGATGTAGGGCAGTTCGCCGAGATTGGCCGTTCGCCAGCCTACTGACGATTGCGGCGGTGCTTTTTCCTGTGTCGCCTCCGGCGGCTCTGTCGTGGCATGACGTTGTTCAACCGTAGCCTGAGGGGTGAGTGAGGCCGTGGCATCGACAGGTTTTTCGGGTGTTGTCGTTGCGGGTACGGCAGGCGGCGTCGGTAACGCCGCAACGGTTGCGACGGGAACGGAAGGCGAATGGATATCCATCCAGTGTTGATGGCCGAACCACCCCAGCGTAAACAGCAGCAGCGCGTAGACAACCAGCAAATAGCCGGGGATACGGTAACCCGTCTGGGAGGGGGATGTTACTTCCGGTGTATTTTTCACGTCTTACCTCAAAACGTTATGCAACCTGATGCTCTTCCTGAACATACCAGACCGACTTTAACTGGAGTGCAAAAGCCTTATTCTTCAGGGAATGAAAAGCAATAATCAACGCTTCATCCCATTTATGTGACCTAACAGCCATTTCGACAACATTCTATTACGCTGATCATTAATGCCGGTAAAAGTTTGAGGCTGGTCGCAAAAAAAAAACGGGAATATGTTTTAATGAAACGGTGTTTTACTATCCTATTGCTGCTGTTTCTGTTTGCCAGTACATAAAAGAATCAAAAGAGGCAGCGGGATAGAGTACAGGTAACAACAAATAACGTCAGGTGATTAAAACCTCACATATTTATGTTATTAATTCATTGACAGGGTGGTCAGTGCTTTTTATCCCGACATCGATAACCGGGTATCAAAATAAAGAAGCTCGCAATTCGGGATTGTTATAGGTAAAAAGCGGTACGTTATTTGCTGCGGCAGCGTTTTATTTTTGTGTAAGTCGGCAATAGCGGTCAGACAGGAAATGGGCATGTAAATAGAATGTGACTTTCTTGTATCGCGGAATATTTTCGCTATGTCTGACAAACGGCGGCAATAGTAACGTTGCGGGTTGCGTCGGGGTTATTGGAAAATAGTGGGAAAAAAGGTTGCTGACCGGGGGATTGTCTTGTCATTAACCTGAGTTATATTGTTGATGGTTTTAGTGCTATCCGGCACGATGATATTGCGTGCCTCTTGCCTGGCATAAACAGGAAACAGGATGCCTGTCAGCCAGCAACACGATTGCAGACAGGCTTAGCGCAGGCAGAGGCTGACTGAAAATGGTCGGCTCATGATTCTGATGATGGCGCGCTTGCGGCCTTTCCGGCAAGTTAGTTTGAAAGTGTCATGCGTTGCGCGTGCTGGTGATTTATAGACTCGATGCGGCGTCAAGACGACAACAAATGCAGAAGTACTATTTTCATCTTCGAAAATGGTGC
Organism: Dickeya sp. ws52; assembly: GCF_007210685.1. Lineage (NCBI taxonomy): Bacteria > Pseudomonadati > Pseudomonadota > Gammaproteobacteria > Enterobacterales > Pectobacteriaceae > Dickeya > Dickeya sp. ws52. Next base: position 271,366 of record NZ_SZVX01000003.1, on the reverse strand, counting down.
TGTATGGCCCTTATTCCACGTTTACGGACGTGGCAAGGATAATCGGCGAACACATAGGGATAATGTTTGCAGATGAATATCTCAAAACTGCCACCGTTATCTCCGTCTGTCATCAGACGGATTTTATTTTATCTGTTGATGCTGCTCTTTTGTCAGCAACTGGCAATGATTTTCTGGCGTGTCGGCTTGCCTGATAATTCGCCGGTCGCCAGTGTGCAGATCACCCCGGCACAAGCCCGGCAGCAGCCCGTCACTTTGAATGATTTCACGTTATTCGGCGTGTCTCCCGAAAAAAATAGATCGGGTGCGCTGGATGCGTCGCAAATGAGTAATTTACCCCCTTCTACGCTGAATCTTTCACTGACCGGCGTGATGGTGGGCGACGATACCGCCCGCTCCATCGCCATCATCAGTAAAGACAACGAACAGTTTAGTCGTGGCGTCAATGAAGAAGTTCCAGGTTATAACGCCAAAATCGTATCGATCCGGCCTGATAAGGTGGTGTTGCAGTATCAGGGGCGTTATGAAGTGCTGGGGCTGTACAACCAGGAAGAAAATAGCGCAGACGGCGTATCTGGTGCGCAGTTAAACGAGCAACTTCAGCAGCGTGCTTCCACCACCATGAGCGATTACGTCTCTTTTTCCCCGGTGATGAACGACAACAAACTTCATGGGTACCGATTGAATCCGGGGCCGAAAAGCGATTCATTCTATCGCGTCGGGCTTCAGGATAACGACATGGCTGTTGCCCTGAATGGATTGGATTTGCGTGACGAAGAGCAAGCTAAAAAAGCCATGGAGCGCATGGCGGATGTGCATAACTTTACCCTGACGGTGGAGCGTGATGGACAGCGTCAGGATATTTATATGGAATTTGGGGGAGACGAGTAACGTGCTTGGCAAAGGGATAAAAAAAAGCTGGGGGTGGCTGGGCTTAACCGTTCTCCTGCTTGGCTCGCCATGTGGCTGGGCCGCTGAATTTTCAGCCAGTTTCAAAGGAACCGATATTCAGGAGTTCATCAACACCGTCAGTAAGAATTTGAACAAAACGGTGATTATCGACCCAACGGTGCGCGGTACTATCAGCGTGCGCAGTTACGATATGATGGACGAAGGACAATACTACCAGTTCTTCCTCAGTGTCCTTGATGTGTATGGTTTTTCGGTGGTGCCGATGGATAACGGCGTCCTGAAAGTCATCCGTTCCAAAGATGCTAAATCGTCGTCGATTCCTCTGGCTAATAATGAACAACCGGGCGTCGGCGATGAACTGGTGACCCGTGTCGTACCGCTCAACAACGTGGCGGCGAGGGATTTGGCTCCGTTGCTGCGCCAGCTTAACGATAACGCGGGTGCCGGTACGGTAGTGCATTATGAACCGTCCAACGTCCTGCTGATGACGGGGCGCGCGGCGGTGATCAAGCGGTTGGTCGATATCGTCAATACCGTGGACAAAACCGGTGATCGTGAAATGATCACCGTGTCATTGACTTACGCATCGGCGGAAGATGTCGCCAAGCTGGTGAACGATCTCAATAAGACCGACGAGAAAAACGCATTGCCAAGCACCATGCTGGCCAATGTGGTGGCAGATGAACGTACCAACTCGGTGGTGGTCAGCGGCGAAGAAAACGCCCGCCAGCGCGCGGTGGAGATGATCCGCCAACTGGATCGCAAGCAGGTGGCGCAGGGTGGGACTAAGGTTATCTATCTTAAGTATGCCAAGGCGTTGGATCTGATCGAAGTACTGGCCGGTAATGGGACCAGCGGTAATCGTAATTCATCGTCGACAAACTCATCGCGCCCTTCCTCAACGCGTTCGAACAACACGTTAAACAACAGTAACTCCAGCTCATCCGGCAGTAGTTCCGGCAGTGGTTCATCGTCATCCTCCTCCAGTTCCAGTATGGGATTTGGTTCCGCGTTTGGCTCGGCCAACAGTTCGGGCGGGCGGACGATTGTGATCCAGGGCAAAGAGGTGACGGTACGCGCTCATGATCAGACCAACTCGCTGATCATTACCGCGCCGCCCGATATCATGCGTGATCTGGAACAGGTGATTAATCAACTGGATATTCGCCGTCCGCAGGTGCTGGTGGAAGCGATCATCGCCGAAATTCAGGATGCCGATGGTTTGAATATGGGGATCCAGTGGGCCAACAAGCGTGCCGGCATGATCCAGTTCCCTAACTCCAACGCCAGCAATAACATACCGATCTCTACCGCGGTGATCGGGACCGATCAGTTCCGCAGCGACGGTACGCTGACGACGGCGTATGCAAACGCACTGGGTAGCTTCAATGGTATTACCGCCGGTTTTTATCGTGGCAACTGGTCCATGCTGCTGACGGCATTGTCCAGCGACAGCAAAAACGACGTGTTGGCGACGCCAAGCATTGTGACACTGGATAACATGGAAGCGACCTTCAATGTGGGGCAGGAGGTGCCGGTGTTGACGGGGTCGCAAACGACGGTGGGTTCAGGAAACAATATTTTTAACACCGTAGAGCGTAAGACCGTCGGCATTAAATTGCGGGTCAAACCGCAGATCAACGAAGGCGATTCGGTGTTGCTGCAAATTGAGCAGGAAGTCTCCAGTGTGGCGGAAGGCAATAGCAGCACCAACAGTTCGCTGGGAGTGACCTTTAATACTCGTACCGTAAATAACGCTGTAATGGTCACCAATGGCGAAACCGTAGTGGTGGGCGGCCTGCTGGATAAAAACACCATTGAAACCAATAACAAAGTCCCGTTACTGGGCGATATTCCGTGGCTGGGCAGCCTGTTTCGTTCGAAAGTCCAGACGATGAACAAACGCAACCTGATGCTGTTCCTGCGTCCGACCATTATTCGCGACCCAGGGCAGTTCCAGGAAGCGTCGATCAACAAATACCGCTCTTTCAACAATGAACAGCAAAAACAGCGCGGTGAAGGTAATGGCGTGCTGGATAACAACACTCTGCGTTTATCCGGTGGCAATACTTACACCTTCCGGCAGGTGCAATCGTCCATCTCCGCGTTTTATCAGCCGGAGGGGCGATGAGCGATCAGCCCGTTCACACATCCGAGCTGAGGCCGGTACTGCCGTTTGCGTTTGCCCGGGCTCAGCAAATTCTGCTGTTGCAGGATGAGTCGGCCTCGGCGGCGGAGGTGGTTTGTGTCCCTGAGACGCCTGCGTTGGCGTTACTGGAAGTACGCCGGGTTGCTGGGGTGGCGTTGACGGTGAGCCAGGTCAGCCCGGAGGAATTTGAACGGCAATTGGTGATGCGCTATCAGCGCGACTCCGAAGAGGCGCGCCGCCTGATGGAAGATATCGGTAACGATATCGATTTCTATACGCTGGCGGAAGAGCTGCCGGATAGCGACGATTTGCTGGATGGCGAAGATGACGCGCCGATTATTCGGTTGATCAACGCCATGCTTACCGAAGCCATCAAACACAAGGCTTCGGATATTCATATCGAAACGTTTGAGCGCCATTTGCTGATTCGCTTCCGCATTGATGGCGTATTGCGGGAAATCTTGCGCCCGCAGCGTCAACTGGCGTCTTTGTTGGTATCCCGTATCAAGGTGATGGCCAAGCTGGATATCGCCGAAAAGCGTGTCCCGCAGGATGGCCGTATGGCGCTGCGTATCGGCGGACGGGCGATTGACGTGCGTGTTTCGACCCTGCCGTCCAACTATGGCGAACGCGTCGTATTGCGTCTGCTCGATAAAAACAGCGTCCGGCTCGATCTGGAAACACTGGGGATGGCCGAGCACCATCGACGGCAGTTGGACACGCTGATCCACCGTCCGCACGGCATTATTCTGGTGACCGGCCCGACGGGGTCGGGGAAAAGTACCACCCTGTATGCGGCATTGAGCCGCCTCAATTCTGCCGAACGCAACATCATGACGGTGGAAGATCCGATTGAATACGAGCTGGAAGGCATCGGGCAGACCCAGGTTAACCCTAAAGTCGATATGACATTCGCGCGTGGTTTGCGTGCAATCCTGCGTCAGGACCCGGACGTGGTGCTGGTGGGGGAAATTCGTGACGGCGAAACGGCGCAAATTGCGGTACAGGCATCGTTGACCGGCCATCTGGTGTTATCCACGTTGCATACCAATAGCGCGTTGGGCGCATTGTCCCGTCTTCAGGATATGGGCATCGAGCCGTTCCTGCTGTCTACATCGTTGCTGGGGGTGTTGGCGCAGCGGCTGGTGCGTACGCTGTGCCCGTCATGTCGCCAGCCTTACACCATCGATCACGAACAGGCGGAGCAAACCGGCCTGGCGGTGGGCACTACGCTCTACCATCCCGGCGGTTGTGATAAGTGTAATTACAGCGGCTATCGTGGCCGTACCGGCATTCATGAATTACTGCTGATCGATGATACGGTGCGCACCGCTATTCATCGTGGCGAAAGTGAACTGGGTATCGCCAGGATGCTGGGCGATAACCGGGTCACCATTCGTCAGGATGGGCTGGACAAGGTTCTGGCGGGCATCACCACCTGGGAAGAGGTGGTGCGTGTAACGAAAGAGGAATGACATGGCGCTGTTCCAGTATCAGGCATTAAATGCCCAGGGAAAAAAAAGTCAGGGTATGCAGGAAGCGGATTCAGCCCGTCACGCGCGTCAACTGCTGCGTGAAAAAGGGTTGGTGCCGGTCAAAATCGAGGAACAGCGCGGTGAGGCGTCTCCCCGCAGTGGATTTTCTCTGTCATTCGGCCGTTCGCATCGCATCAGCGCCAGCGATCTGGCGTTGTTGACTCGTCAACTGGCGACGTTGGTGGCGGCGGCTCTGCCGCTGGAGGAAGCGCTGGACGCGGTGGCTAAGCAAAGCGAAAAACCGAAGCTGAGCGCGCTGATGGCGGCGGTACGCGCCAAGGTCGTGGAAGGGCATTCGCTGGCCGAGGCAATGGGGAATTTTCCCGGCAGTTTTGAGCGTTTGTATTGTGCGATGGTCGCGGCGGGCGAAGCGTCCGGTCATTTGGATGCCGTGCTGAACCGATTGGCGGATTACACCGAACAGCGCCAGCAGATGCGTAGTCGGATTCAACAGGCGATGATTTATCCCTGCGTGTTGACCTTGGTGGCGATTTCGGTGGTATCGATTTTGTTGTCTGCCGTCGTGCCGAAGGTTGTCGAGCAGTTTATTCACATGAAGCAAGCGCTGCCGTTGTCCACCCGTTTACTGATGAGCGCCAGCGATGCAGTGAGAACCTACGGGCCCTGGGTGGTTCTGTTACTGGTGCTGGCGATCATGGGATTTCGCGTATTACTGCGTCAGGAAAAACACCGCCTCGTTTTTCATCGCCGTTTATTGTTCCTTCCCGTCATCGGGCGTATTGCCCGTGGCCTGAATACAGCCCGCTATGCCCGCACCCTGAGCATCCTTAACTCCAGCGCCGTGCCGCTATTACAGGCGATGCGTATCAGTGGCGATGTACTGACCAACGATTATGCCCGTTTTCGGCTGGGGCAGGCGACCGATGCCGTGCGTGAAGGCGTGAGCCTGCACAAGGCGCTGGAGCAAACCGCGCTGTTCCCGCCGATGATGCGCCACATGATCGCCAGCGGCGAGCGCAGTGGCGAGCTCGACGGCATGTTAACCCGCGCGGCGGATAATCAGGATCGTGAATTCAGCGCTCAAATGACGCTGGCGCTGGGATTGTTCGAACCCCTGCTGGTGGTGAGCATGGCCGGCATTGTGCTGTTTATCGTGCTGGCGATTCTCCAGCCGATTCTGCAGTTGAATACCCTAATGAGTATGTAGCGAAGATTGATACGTTAATGAGGTAACGAAAAGATGGAACGACGTCAGCGAGGTTTTACCCTGTTGGAAATCATGGTGGTCATCGTCATTCTCGGTGTCCTGGCCAGCCTGGTTGTCCCGAACCTGATGGGCAACAAAGAAAAAGCCGACAAGCAGAAAGCCGTCAGCGACATAGTTGCGCTGGAGAGCGCGTTGGACATGTACAAACTGGATAACAGCCGTTACCCGACAACCGAGCAAGGGCTGGGGGCATTGGTGAAAAAACCGACTACGCCGCCGGAACCGCGTAATTATCCGCAAGATGGGTATATTCGTCGTTTACCGCAAGACCCGTGGGGCGCGGAATATCAACTGGTTAGCCCTGGCCGCCACGGCAAGATAGACGTGTTCTCCTATGGTCCGGACGGTATGCCGGATACCGATGACGACATCGGCAACTGGAATGTCGGCAACGGCGCGCATAACAATGGCGGCAACGGTAACGGGAATCCCTGATCGTGCGTCAGCGGGGATTCACGCTGCTGGAAATCATGCTGGTGGTGTTGCTGGCCGGTGTGGCCGCCACATTGGTGATGATGGCGATTCCTGCGCCGAAGCAGCAGGATAGCGGCTGGCAGATTGCCCGCTTCAAAGCGCAATTGCAGTATGCGGTGGAGGACAGCCAGATGAATGACCATATTCTTGGCGTTTATATTCAGCCCCACCGCTGGCAATACGCCTTGCTACAGCGTCAGGTGGTGGAGAATTCGCCGGAAGAACAACAGCGTCTGCGCTATGTCTGGATACCGTGGCAACCGTACCGTATGTCGGTGCCCAGCGAGTTGCCGGACAGCTTTAACATCGAGCTGTCTACACAAGTCGGGGCCGCGGGAGACGGCACCGGTTTTTCCCCAGGCAACGGCGATCCTCATATTCTGATTCTGCCGGGCGGTGAAGTGACGCCATTTCGTCTGACCTTGCGTAATGGCAACGATTCCGCCTGGTTACAGGTGGATACCAACGGTCAGGTGCACACGTCGCCGGAAGCGGAGCAGTAAGGGATGAAACAACAGGGAATGACGTTGCTTGAGGTGATGGTGGCACTGGTCATCTTTGCGCTGGCGGGGTTGACGGTGCTGAAAACGACGGCTCAGCAGGCGAATGGATTGGGGCGCCTGGAAGAGAAGACCTTCGCACTTTGGATTGCGGAAAATCAACAGGCGGCGATGCGGCTGGAAAAACAGTGGCCGCAGAGCCAATGGGTCGATGGCGAAGTGAATTTCGCCGGTTCGCTGTGGTTTTGGCGTATTCAGGGCATCGCCACGGCGGATACGCGGGTGCGGGCGATTGATGTTGAAGTTCGCCATGATCGCGACAGCCGAGCGGCGGATGCCGTCTTGCGCAGTTATCTGGTCCAGCCCGGAGAGCCTGCGCAGTGAAGCAGCCTGAACGCGGTTTTACCCTGCTGGAAGTGATGCTGGCGCTGGCGATTTTCGCGGCGTTGAGTCTGGCTGCCTCGCAGGTGATGAACGGTGTGATGCGTAATGACGAGGCGTCTGCGCGTAAAGAGGCGCGTCTGGCCGAGTTGCAACGCGGTTTTTCCTTAATGGAGCGGGATTTTTCACAAATCGTTCCGCGCCGTAGTCAAGGGTATGAGTTGGGGTTTTACGCCGAGCGTTATCAATTAGGCAGCGCCGATTGGGCCGTCAGTTTTATTCGCAACGGCTGGCTCAACCCTCTGGGTATTATGCCGCGCTCTGAATTACAGCGGGTGGGATACCGGCTGCGCGGCGATACGTTGGAGCGGCTGTTTTACGATTCATCGGAACCGCTGTCGACGCAGGAACCTGCGGTACGCCCGGTGTTAACCGGCGTGACGGGGTTTGTTCTGCGCTTTTTCGGTAAGGACGGCTGGCAGGAGCGTTGGGATGACCCGGCCTATCTGCCGCAAGGTATCGCTATCGTTGTTACCTTACGCGATTACGGCGAGATTACCCGTATATTCCTGATCACGCCGCGCTACGCGGAGCCGCAATCCAAAGTCGGTCCGAATGGTAATAACGGCGACGAAAATAAGGACCAGCAGAATCAGGATCAGCAATCGCAGGAAAATAACGATTCGTCCGGTGATCAGAGTCAGGCCTCGCCGGATGATAACAGCGGAGGTGACTCGTGAGTCGTCGGCAACGGGGTGTCGCTTTGTTGATCGTGATGCTGATGCTGTCGTTGATGGTCACGATTGCCGCGTCTATTACCGAACGCAGCGGCAAAGCGTGGCAGCGTACCAGCAATCTGTTGAATCGTACCCAGGCGCGTTGGTATGCATTAGGCGCAGAGGCGTTGATTTCCAACGTATTGCAGCGTGATGCGCAGGCCTCGCCGGAGAGTACTTTTATCGGTCAGCCCTGGTCAAAAGTGGATCACCAAATGATGGCGGACGGCACTGAAATTCGCGCTCAGGCGCTGGACGGCCAGGCATGTCTCAATCTGAACGCGTTGAACCCGGCCAGAAAGCCGACGCCCAATAACGCATCCGGTAATAACACATCCGGTAATAACAATGCGGCTAACGGCAGTAGCGGTAACGGCAATTCGCCGCCGCCCAAAGTCGGTACTGCTGAGCAAGTGCCCTATGCGGCACAGGTTTTTCGGCAGTTAATGATAGTACTGGGGGAAGATCCTAAGCAGGCGGAGCGTATAACCGACGCCGTACGGGATTGGCTCGACGAAGATAGCGAACCGTTGATGAATGGGGCGGAGGATGACAGCTATGTCAATTTCCATCCCGGTAATCAGCGTATGACGGACGTTACGGAGTTGCGTGCAGTCATGGGCATGGATGCGGCGCTGTACCGCCGGTTATTGCCTTACGTTTGCGTGTTGCCGGTGGATAAGCTGGCGATTAACGTCAACACCCTGATGCTGGACAGCGCGCCGCTATTATCGGCGTTATTTATGGGCGATATCAGTCTGGATATGGCCGAGCGTATTTTGCAACAACGGCCGCCGCAGGGATGGCGCAATCTTAATGATTTTATGGGAATGTCGGCGCTGCCGGAAAGCGGCAAAAATGGCGCTCGTCAGGTGTTGGTTATCAAGAGCGACTGGTTTTTCGCCGACATTCAGATTCGGGTAGACGACAGTGAATTCTATCAACGCAGTCTGTTTCATCGCGGTAAACAGATCGAGGTGGTACAACGTCAGTACGGGGGATATAGGACGGTGAACCCATGAGTAAGGCAGAGAATACCAGCGGTAAACAGCAACTGATTCTGCGGCTGAGCGCAGAGACTTCAGATAGCCTGGAATGGCTAATCTGGTCCGTCAGCCGCCATCAAACCCTGACGACAGGCAGCGGAACGCTGGAAAGCCTTCAGGCGGTGTTGACGGATTATCCGGTGATATCGGCACGAGTATTGGTGCCGTCAACCGATGTGACATTTCATACCTTGTCTTTGCCGCGTCAATCACGCCGGCAATTATTACAGGCCATTCCATTCATGCTGGAAGAGCAGGTGGCGAGCGATATTGACCAACTGCATTTTGCCGTTATGGATATGCATGGGGATAACGCGACGGTGGCCGTGGTGCAGAAATCGCGATTGCGGGCATGGCTGAATCAATGCGAGACGCTGGGCATTCCCGTAGAGACGGTGGTGCCGGATGTGATGGCATTGCCGCGAGCGGACAGCGCCTGGAGCGCCATCAGCCACCGGAATCTGTGGTTGTTTCGGCTGGATTCGGGTATCGGTATGGCGGCGGAGGAGAACTGGTATCAGTCGTTGCTGGCCGGTTTTCAACCGCTGCCCGCCGTACACTGTTATAGCCCGGTACCCGCGTCGGCACTCACTTGGCAGCCTCAGCCGGTCACGGATTTGTTGACGCTGGCGGCTCAGGTGAACTTGTCGATGAGTATGGATTTGCGGCAAGGGGAATATGCGCCGGTGAAGCCTTGGAAACAGGCGTTGTTACCGTGGCGCAATGTGCTGATCGCGCTGTCCGCCTGGCTGTTGCTGGTGCTGGGGGAATCCGTCTGGACGCATTATCAGTTGTATCGCCAGGCGGATTACTGGCGTCAGGAGAGCGTGCGGGTGTACCGCAAGCTGTTTCCGGATGAGAAACAGGTGGTGAATCCACGCGCGCAGATGCAGCGTCATTTGCAGGAAGTGCGTGCCGGCGTCAGTGGTTTCGCGTTAACCGAACAGATGAACCGGCTGCAACAACTGGTGGCGCAGAATGAAGGCGTTTCGTTGCAGTCGCTGTCGTACGATCGCAGCCGTGATGAGTTGCGCCTCAGCCTGCGTGCCACTTCTTATGCGCAGATGGAACAGTTCCGCCAGCAGGCTCAGGCATATTTCCAGATCCCGCCGGGTGAAATGAAGCAGGAAAAAGATCATGTGGAAGGCCAGTTAACCTTAAGGAGTCAGCCATGAATGAATTGCGTCGTCGCTGGCAGGTAATGAGCCAACGCGAGCGGCTAATGACACTGGCGTGTGGCGGTCTGGTCGTGTTATGCCTGTTGTATTATCTGATCTGGGCGCCCTGGCAGGAGAGTGCGCGGCAATGGCAAATGACTGTCGAACGTGAGCGCCAGACAGTGCGGTGGATGCAACAGCAGGCGCCGCGATTGCCGCCGTCGGAAGGTGCGCGGCGGCAGATAGCCGGTCGCGATATCAGCCTGACGGTATTGGTGCCGCAAAGCGCGGCCCGCTACGGCATTACCGTGTTGCGTATGCAACCGCAGGAGTCGCAGGTGTCGGTGACGCTGGCCCGTAGCGATTTCAATAATCTGCTGCACTGGCTGGCTGAACTGGAGCAGAAAAACGGTGTCATCACCCAGGGGATAGATGTGACGGCCGTTCCCAACAGCCCCGGTATCGTAGAAGTCACCCGCCTGTCTCTGGAACGGGTGCTGTAATCGGCGCAATGGCGGTCCTGCCGGATAGCAGGCAGGCGCATCGCGTAGTGCGAAGCCGTCATCGATAATCAGCCAGTCTGCGCGCTGGCGCGCAAAAAACGACGCCCGTTGCCTGCCTGTCTGGCAGGGGCGAATATATTGTGTCAGCATACCGGGCCATCAGGGATCGGGATGGGAGAACGACATGGATCTGATCGCCTTTGCCAACACATTCCCGCGTGTCTGGCTGCTCGCACTGCTGTTGCTGGGCCTGATTATCGGCAGTTTTCTCAACGTGGTGATTTATCGGCTGCCGCTCATGCTGGAACGGAGTTGGCGGCAGGAGGCGCGTTTTCACCTTGGTCTACCGGCTGGCAGGCCGCTTGCTCGTTATGATCTTTGCTGGCCGCCATCTTCCTGCCCCCATTGCCATCAGCGACTGCGTATGCGCGACAACATTCCGTTGCTGAGCTGGATATGGCTGCGTGGGCGGGCGCATTGTTGTGGCGGCGCGGTGTCATGGCGTTATCCGCTGATTGAATTGCTGTCCGGGTTATCGTTTCTGTTAGCCGGCTTACTCTGGCAACCGGGGCTGGCGTTGCTGGGGGCATTGTTGTGTTTTGGCATATTGCTGGCGCTGGCGGCGATTGACGCCCGAACACAGTTACTGCCCGATGTGATGACATTACCGCTACTGTGGGGCGGGTTATTGTTTAACCTGGCGGATACCTTTGTGCCGCTTGAACAGGCTGTTGTTGGTGCCGTGGCCGGTTATCTGTCGCTATGGCTGATTTACTGGGCATTTCGTCTGCTGAGCGGGCGCGAGGCGCTGGGTCATGGCGATTTTAAACTATTGGCGGCGCTGGGGGCCTGGCTGGGCTGGCAGGCGCTGCCCAATCTGGTGTTGATTGCCTCGCTGAGCGGTCTGACGGCGACGTTATTGTGGCGGCGGATACACCGCCTCAACATGCAGCAACCGCTGGCGTTTGGCCCCTGGCTGGCGATGAGCGGCGCGGTGGGTCTGGTGCTGAATGTGCTGGGTGGCTGGAGCCATTGAACGGGCGTTGTTCGGTGTGCGCCGCCTGATTGCCGGGGCGCATCGTTATGCTGAACGGCACACCTCGCATTCACAGCTTCGTGAGCTGTTGACTCGTTGACTACTGTTGCCGGCTTCTTGCTATAACTTGCTATAAAAAAGAAACAGGCTGGCAGAAGGGTTGCCAGCCTGTCGTTTATTCGTCTTTCGTGTGCTGATAATTATTTTTTGTTGTTGCTTCGGCAGGAGCCTTCCGCCGAAGTGGATGAGGAAATACCGTCGGGGTTATTCCAGCATCAGTAAAAAAGTGCCTACCCATAAAAACAGAATGAATGAAACGCCCATGAATAAGTACTTCACTGATTTCTCTCCAGCAATATCACGCCAGCAATGATTCCGATTGTGCGTTAACTTTCAGGAAGCGCCGGTGTTCTAGCGGTTCCCCAGTCACTGCTGCAGATGCAGGCAGATGATGGAATCGGCGCTAATCTACGCCGGGTCAGGGATGAAGTTCAAGGGGATAACGTTAAATTCGGTGGGAATAGCATTAAAAAGCATTGACGACCAGACGAAAAGCCATGCTTTACCAGACTTGAGAGCAGCGGATCAGATTATGCAGACAAATACCATTTTTGAGCAGTTGTGCCGGCGTATCGCCTGTCCTCAGGAACTGCCGTTTTCCCGGCCTACCGCATGAATCAGCATATTATTCTGTAGCAACTGCAAGACATAAAAAGAAAAAAAGGCTTTCTCCGGCAAAATAGGAAGCAATATAAATTGCTGTACTGAATCAGGATACAAATGAGGAATCCCGTGGTAGGCTGTAAGCCGGTACTGATATTGTTATCAGATTGTAATGGAAAGGGTGTAAGGGTGGCGATGTCATCGAGGCTGTCCGCACTACTCTGACAGACAATCAACAGGGAGACACAGAACCTGATGCAGACAACAGAAGTAGACCAGCGTCTGATAGACATCGATTCGCGACTGACGATGGTGCTGGTGCCGGGATTGCGCGACAGTGACGAAGACCACTGGCAGAGCTACTGGGAACGTCGATTTCCGTTCTGGCGGCGTATCCGCCAGAAAGAGTGGTATCAGGCGGATTTGGATCGCTGGGTGCTGGCGATCCGCCGTGAACTGGCGACGTGCGAGCGTCCGGCCGTGCTGATTGGCCACAGCTTTGGGGCGCTGGCCGCCTGCCATGTCGTTCAGCAGGGTATGGACGGTATCGCCGGCGTGATGCTGGTGGCGCCGGCAGAGCCGATGCGTTTTGAGATTGAAGACCGCATTCGGGCTGAACGGTTGGCCGTGCCGAGCCTGGCGTTTGCCAGTCACAACGATCCATTGATGACCTTTTCCCGCGCCGAACACTGGGCGAAAGCCTGGGGTAGCGATCTGGTGGATGTGGGTGAAGGCGGGCACATCAACGCAGAAGCCGGGTTTGGTAAATGGGAGTATGGCCTGCAAAGACTGGCGGCGTTTGGCGAACACCTGTCGCCTGCCGTTACCTGATATCGCCTGCCGTTACCCGAACCGGATTGTTTACCAACCTGTATGGCTTCGCGCGCGACCGCGGCAACATCGGCTATGTTCCGTCCGGGCTTAATATGCGTGTAAGAATGCGTATAAGATAGTGTCACACTCTGTGAGCATTTACCCTGTAACGTTACTCAGGGTATATAACCTGATACGTCGTCATAAGCACCAAATGATATGGCGACCGTCCCTTCAATGATGTTATATCCGTTGCGTTAACTCATCGCTGATACAACCTGCTATCACATTGCCGTTTGTTGGTAAGCCGCGGCGATGGATGTGTTCTTTGTTCACCGGTATCGATAATTAATAAAAAAGGAAAATGCTATGTCAGGTTTGTTTGATCCCATTCAGATTGGCGCCATCAAGGCGGAAAACCGTGTCGTCATGGCGCCGCTCACCCGTATGCGTGCTTTTGACCAGCGGATCCCCAGTGCATTGTCGCAGGAATACTATGTCCAGCGCGCCAGTGCCGGGATGATCCTGACAGAGGCCACCGCCGTCACGCCACAGGGCGTCGGTTATCCGAATACGCCGGGGATCTGGTCGGATGAACAGATTGAAGGCTGGAACAGCATTAATGCGGCGGTACACGCGGCAGGCGGTAAAATGGTGTTGCAGATGTGGCACGTGGGGCGTATTTCCGACCCGGTCTATCTGGACGGCGAGTTGCCGGTCGCGCCCAGCGCTATCGCGGCGGAAGGTCATGTGGCGACGATTCGCCCCTACAAATCCTATGTGGTGCCGCGCGCACTGGAAACGGACGAAGTCTCCGGTATTGTCGAAGACTTTCGTCGGGCGGCGGAAAACGCCAAACGCGCCGGTTTTGACGGGGTGGAAATCCATGCCGCCAACGGCTACCTGTTCGATCAGTTCCTGCATGATGGTTCCAACCAGCGTACCGACCAGTACGGCGGCTCCATCGCCAATCGGGCGCGCTTTCTGCTGGAGACGGTGGACGCCGTGCTGACCGTCTGGCCAGCGGATCGGGTTGGCGTGCACCTGAATACCATGTCCAATTCACACTCGATGCAGGATTCCAATCCGCAGGCGTTATTCGGTTATGTGGCTGAACAACTGAACGAGCGCAAACTGGCGTTCATCTTTGTACGCGAAGCGCTGGATACGCCGCAGCGTATTCTGCCGCTGATTCGCAAACAGTTCAGTGGCGTAGTGATCGCCAACGATGGCCTGACCCGTGACGCCGCGGAGCAACTGCTGGCGGACGGCGAGGCGGACGCCGTGTCGTTTGGGCGCATCTACATTTCCAACCCGGATCTGGTTGAGCGCTTGCGTCGCGGTGCGCCGCTCAACGAGCTGAACAGCAACACGATTTATGGACCGGGCGCGGAAGGTTATACCGATTACCCGGTGTTGGCGGAGTAAAACCAACGAGGAGGCCATCGGCCTCCTGAGGCTGTTGACAAACAGCCGGGTTGTCTTGTGAACGGTGAAGTCTGCCTATTCAGTGAATGGTTTCGTGCGGGATAAACGGTGTGGTTCCTCTGCTATTTCATCGCACGCACGACAAGGAGAGGTGCAGGCGCCACCTCTCCTTGACCACTGGCTGGTGGCTAAACTGCGGCGCTACGCGCTACCTTCGGCGTTCGACTTCGCGGTTCGGGCCGCCCGTGACGCTCTCCCGGAGCGGCACGGGCTTTCGCGACGTCCTGTCGCTCACCCGGCGAAGTCGCCCACCTCAGCGCAGTTTTTGACGCCGGAAAGATGCTTCATCCTGTAGTTAATGCGTTTGTCAGCAGTCTGAGGAGGCCATCGGCCTCCTTTGTCATCTTTACGGCTGAATCACTGCGGTGGTCAGCCGGGCGATACAGCAGCGCCGTTGGCGTTCGTCCAGAATCTCTATCTGCCAGACTTGCGTCTGGCGGCCCAGATGCAGCGGCTGGCAGATTCCCCGCACCTCTCCCTGTGCAACCGCCCGCAGGTGGCTGGCGTTAATCTCCACGCCTACCACGCTGGCACCCGGTTCGGTGCACAGCCAACCCGCTACCGAACCGAGCGATTCCGCCAACACCACCGAGGCGCCGCCGTGCAGCAGGCCGAACGGCTGCCGGGTGCGGGCATCCACCGGCAGAACTGCTTCCAGGCTGTTGTCTGTCATATGGGTAAAGCGAATCCCCAGGTGAGATAACATGCAGTCGTCGCTCATCTGATTGAGCATGTCCAGCGTGGTCACGCGTTTCCAGATCATGTGCACTTCTCCATCAAAAAAAGATGCCGGCGTATGGCGTTATGCACCCAGCGTGGCGCCACCGTCGATCACCACATCCTGTAGCGTGATGTGGCCCGCCAGATCGGACGCCAGAAACAGCACCGTATCGGTGATATCGCGCGGACGGGCGATTTTGCCGAGCGGAATACCCAGTTTGAACTGTTCCGGGAAACCGGCGATGGTATGTTGTTCCGACGCCGGTGAGTGCCACAAGCTGCGTTGCATCGGGGTATCGGTGGAGCCGGGCGACACCAGATTGCAGCGTACGCCGTAGGGCGCCAGCTCCAACCCGACGGTCAGACACAGGCTGCGTAATGCCGCCTTGGACGCACAATAGGCCGCCATGCCGACCCGCGGCACGTGCGCCGCGTTGGAACCGATGGAAACAATCGCGCCGCGGCGTTGCTGCTGAAACTGCGGGATCAGCGCCTGAAACAGGTGAAAAGCCCCGCCCGCGTTAACGTTCAGGCAATCCTGCCAGTCTTGCAGGCTGAGCGCTTCGGTCTGGCCCATACGCAGAATGCCGGCTCCGTTCACCAGCACATCCAGATGCGGCGTATGCGCCAACTCTCTTGCACAAACCTTCGCCACGGCGGCGGCATCGCCGATATCCAGCTCGATGGCGCGAAACGGCAGTTCGTCAGAGGAAAAAACACGATCGAATCCGGTGACGATCGCCCCCGCTTCGGTGAAACGGCAGGCGATGTCATAGCCGATGCCGCGCCCGGCACCGGTTACCCACACCTGTTTGCCGCTGAAATCCAGCGCGATGCTCATGCTTCCTCCGGCTGACGCTGGTTCAGCAACTGATGCCAATGACGTAGCGTGGGGTTTTTCACCAGTGCGACGAAATCCAGATCATGCCCCTGCTGACGCCAGCGGGTGACCAGCGACATGATGCGCACCGAGTCCAGCCCATAATCCAGCAGGTTGTCGTCGTCGCCGATGTCGTCGTCGTCATCCAGCAACGGCAGCAGTTCGGCGCGCAGGCGCGCCAGTCCGTCATCCGTTTGCGGGGCGAGTGCGTCCAGCAGTTGCGCGCTGGTCAGTACCCGGCCGCAGCGACCGGCGGTATAACGCAGCGCCATCAGATGCTCTTCCTGCGAAAAATCCGCCAGCGCGTCGGCAATCATGAACGGTTTGATATCACGCATGAACGCATCGGTGGCCGTCGTTAGGCAGCCGATGTGCGCGTACACCCCGCAAATAATCAACTGGTCGCGGCCTGCGGCGTTCAGCCGTTGCTCCAGGTCGGAACGGTGGAAGGCACTGTAACGCCATTTCACCAGCACGGTGTCGTTGGCGTCCGGCGTCAGGGCCGGGGTAATTTGCTGCTGCTCCGGGTGGCGGTTCAGGCCCGGTCCCCACATGTCGTTGAGCAGCGCCCGGTCGGCGTCGCTCTGCTGGTTGGGTTGCGCGGTATAAAACACCGGAATGCCCTGCCGGCGGCACGCCTGCCGAATGCGCGCGACGTTGGCGATCAACTGTTCGGTCAGCGGGCTGTTTTCTCCCCAGAAATTGAGAAAATAGTTCTGCATATCGTGAATCAGCAACGCGGCTCGCGTGGCGTCAACCGGCCAGTTGACCTTGTTGACCGGTAAATGTTCCTCGCCGGGAAGCGGGTAGGCGTTTAGTTTTGGAATAGCCATGATTTATTCTCCTGCAGTGGCCGCCGCTACGCGCTGTTGCGCCAGCTGGCGTAGCCGCTGTTTATCGACTTTACCCACCGCGGTTTCCGGCAGGGTGGGGAGTTGTTCAAATCGGTCCGGTAATTTGTAGTCGGCGATGCCCTGTTCGCGCAGATGACGACGCAACACCACCGCTTTGAGCGGTTCGCGGGTGACCAGAAACGCACAGCTTTTCTCGCCCATCATCGGGTCAGGCACCGCCACCAGCGCGGCGTTGATCACCGAAGGGTGGCGCAACAACAGGTTTTCGATCTCTTCGGCGGCTATTTTTTCCCCGCCGCGGTTAATCTGATCTTTCTCGCGCCCCACCACCTGTAGATGGCCGTCCGCCTGTTGGATCACCAGATCGCCGGAACAGTAGAAGCCCTCGGCGTCAAAAACCTGGCGGTTGTACGCCGGGCTGCGGTAGTAGCCGCGGAAGGTATAAGGCCCGCGCGTCATCAGGCGGCCCGGTTCACCGTGCGGCAACGGATTGCCGTCGGCATCGGCTACCCATACTTCGTCATCGTCGCTGATAGGCCGGCCTTGCGTCGTGAAGCGGTGGACATCGTCATCATCCAGCCGGGTATAGTTCACCAGCCCTTCCGCCATGCCGAACACCTGTTGCAACTGGCAGCCCAGTTCCGCCGGTATGCGTCGCGCCAGTGATTCGCTTAACCGCGCGCCGCCGACCTGCAATACGCGCAGGCTCGCCAGCGCGCTGCGATCGCCGGATAACGCCACCGCTTCCAGCCACAGCGTGACGGCGGGCGGCACCAGCGCGGTCAGCGTGATGCGGTGCCGTGCAATCAACGGGAAGCAACAGGTTGGGCTAGGGTCGCCCGCCAGCACCACCGTACCGCCGGCATAGAACACCCCTAGCGCGCCCGGTGAACTGAGCGGGTAGTTATGGGCGGCGGGCAGGGCGCACAGGAAACGGGTGTGCGCATCCACCCGGCAAATATCTACGCTGCCGCGAATGCTGTAGTAGTAATCGTTGTGCGTACGGGGAATCAGTTTGGGGGTGCCGGTGCTGCCGCCGGAAAGCTGGAAAAACGCCACCTGATCGGCGGGCGTCGGCGTAGCGTCCATCGGGCCGCCGTCTTCCTGTAACAGCTGCGCCAGCGATAACGCCGAGCCGGCGTCGCCACGCAGGATGACTTGCCGCAACGACGGGCAACGTTGGCGTAGCTCGTCGATAAAGCGGTCATCGGTAAACAACGAATGGCTACGATCGGCGATTAACAACGTGGGGGCGATCTGGTCGGCATAGGCGCACAGTTCGCTGCGCTGATGGCTGAACAGGGCGTTCACCGGCACAATGCCGGCGCGCAGCAACGCGAAGTAAGTCAGGTAGAACTCGGCAACATTGCCCAGTTGTACCAGCGCGGTTTGCCCCGGCGTGACTCCCCGGCGTTGCAGCGCGCCGGCCAGTTGCGCCGCCAATTGGTTCATCTGGCGGTAACTGAACATGCGGTCGCCGTCGATCACGGCGGTGTCGTCATTGTCGGCGTGCCGGGTGAGAATGTCGCCCAGCGGCACATCCAGCCAGTAGCCGCGTTCGCGATAGCGCTGTTCCAGCTCGGGCGGCCAGCGGGTGAATTCAATCATCATGCTGCGCACTCCTGATCCTGTCGCAGACCAAATGCACGCAGCATGGTGCTCAATTTAACGCCGGTTTCGTGCCATTCAGACACCGGTTGAGAGTCCGGCACGATGCCGGCGCCGGCAAACAATCGAACCCGATTTTGCCGCACTTCGCCGCAGCGAATGGTGACCACCCATTGGCCGTTGCCTTCATCGTCGCACCAGCCGACGATGCCGCCGAACAGACCGCGTGTGAACGGCTCCAGTTGGGCGATGCGATCGCGGGCGGCTTCGAACGGCACGCCGCACAACGCCGGGGTAGGATGCAGCAGACAGGCAATAGACAGCGCGTTTTCCTGTGCGTCCAACACTTCGCCTTGAATCCGGGTCGCCAGGTGCCACAGTACCGGCGTGTTCAGCAGTTCCGGCGTGTCCGGAATGGTCAGCGCCCGACAGCGTGGCGCCAGTACCTGCTGGATATCATCGGTGACCAGCCGGTGTTCGTGGCGATCTTTGGTTGAGGCCATCAGCATACGGCGCAGGCGTTGATCTTCCACCGGATCGTCGCTGCGACGGGCTGATCCGGCCAGTGGTTGCGACACAATGTGGTTGCCCTGCTTATGCAGCAGCAATTCCGGGCTGGCGCCCAGCAGCGCACCCTGTTCCAGCGGCACGTGAAAATTGTAGCTCCAGGGATTTTGCTGATTAAGCTGTCGAAACAGATGAAGTGAATCCAGTGGCTGGTCGGCATCGATATCCAACAAGCGGGACAACACGATTTTCTTCAGCTCACCACTGCGGGTAGCGGCAACGCCGGCGCTGACCATCTGGCAAAACGTATCATGCTCCGGCACTTCGCGTATCTGGCGCACCCTTATCGGCGCGGCGGTGAGGGGCGCTTGTTGCAGTGTATCGCGTGTGAACCAGCGTGATTGTTGCGGTACGAACAGACGGGCGGGCTGGCGTTTGTCGAACGGGATAGCGCCCACCAGTAGCGGCCGGGCGATGCCGTCCTGCCGGGCACGGGCAAACAGCGTTTTTACCTGCTGCTGAACGTCGCTTTGCAGATGACCGCCGTCTGCCACGGCCGTCGACAAGGCGGCGTAACATCCACGGGCATGTAGGCTGTTGTCGGGAGACAGAAACAGAAAATCATCGTGCTGAAGCGTGCGGGCATCCAGCGATGAAGAGGTGGCTGCGAGCGTTGACACGGGGTTTATTCCTTATGTCGGAGTGGAACAAAATGGTGGCGCGCAGGCGTCACCGCAGGGCGGGAATTCCCGCCCTGCTGCGTATTACCAGCTGTAGTTGACGGTTGCGACGACCGTGCGTCCGCTGCCGTAGAAGCAGGCGGTATCGCCGCTGCATGACGCCACGTAGCGCTTGTCGGTCAGGTTGTTGACGTTCAGTTGCACGGTGGTGCCTTTCAACTGCGACGCAAGCGAACCCAGCTCGTAGCGCGCCATCGCGTCGTACAGGGTGTAAGACGGCACTTTGAAGCCCTCGGCGTTATCGCCGTAGGTTGAGCCGACGTAGCGCACCCCGGTGCCGAGCGTGACGCCTTTCAGCGGGCCGTTTTGGAAGCTATAGCTACCCCAGGTCGAGGCGGAATGGCGTGGAATGGCCGACGGCGTTTTGTTGATCTGGCTGGCGGTGTAGCTTTCCTTGGTGAACGCATCGGTATAGGTGTAGGCCGCCATCAGGCTGATTTCCGGCGTCAGTTGGGAACGAACCTCAGTTTCCACCCCTTTGGATTTCACCTTGCCGATCTGCTCGTTGTAGCTGCGACCATATTCGTTGTAATAGCGTGAAGAGGTAATGTTTTTCTGCGTGATGTCAAACAGTGAGACGGTCAGCAGGGTATTGCTGCCCTTGGGCTGGAACTTGATGCCGACCTCGGTTTGTTCGCCGGTCGTCGGTTTAAAATCAGGTGTACCTGGAGCACCTCTGTCCAGGCTGGGTTCGAACGAGGTGCTGTAGCTGACATACGGCGAAATACCGTTGTCGAAGGCATAAAGCAACCCGGCGCGGCCAGTGAATTTACCGTCGTTGCGTTCCGTGGTGGTATCAACGGTGTAATCCTGCTTATCGACACGGCTCCAGTCATGTCGACCGGATAACAGCAGATTCCACTGATTCCATTCCAGTTGATCCTGAAGGTATAACCCAACCTGATTGAGCTTATTGCGTTCGTTAGTGGAAAGCGTAGTTAACATACTGTCGTTGACTGAGACGTTGTAGGTTGGGTTTGCCCAGTCAAATGAGTAGTCATTTTTACGATCAAGCCACATTTTTCTTTCGAGCATCATCCACTTGTAGTCCAGCCCGCTGATCACGGTGTGGTTAACAGAGCCTGTGGCGAATGTGGCTTTCAACTGGTTATCGATACCAAACTCGCTAATTTCATTCTCTTCTTTCTGTGGCCGGCGCAGTATCGTGGTGTCGGTTGCCGGGGCATCGGCATTTTTGGTGTACACCAGATATTTGTATTTTTCTTGTAGTTGCGTGTAACGAACATTTTGCTGGAAAGAGAACACATCATTGAAAGAGTGATCAAGGTTATAGCCAATTGAGCCTTGTTCACGTTTCGACTGGTTATAATTCGGGTCGCTGACGTTCAGGTCATAAGGGATATAGCCAGCGCTGGCTTCGGTCACCGTGCCGATTTTAGGCAGGAAGTTGCGGAAGCCTGCCTTAGGATCGTTCTGGTAACTGGTCAGCAAGGTAAAGCTGGTGTCGCTGTTCGGCAGCCAGGTGATCGCAGGCGCGATGGCGACGCGTTTCTCTTTGTAATCCTTGACGAATTCATCACGGGTGCTGGCGACGCCGTTGAGGCGATAGAGCAGCGTTTTGTCGTCGTTGAGCGCGCCGCCGAAATCAAACGCCGCTTCGCCCAGATGCTGATTGCCGGCGCTGAATTGCACTTTGCGGATAGTTTCGGCGGTCGGGCGTTTGCTGGTCATGCTGATAAGCCCGCCGGGGTTCACCTGTCCATACAGTACCGACGCCGGGCCGTGCACCAGCTCTACCCGCTCCAGTAGCCAAGGGTCAATTTTGCCTATCGCAGAACCCTGGCCGCTCAGGCCATAACTCAGACCATCAAGGAATTTCGGTGCGTAGCGGAAGCCACGGGCAATCACTTCATCGTTGCGGTTGGAAGAACCGCGGTAGTTGGTGACCACGCCGCTGGAGTAATTCAGCGCGTCAGACACGGAAGAGACTGCCTGCGCATCCATCTGGTCGCGGGTAACCACGGTGACCGATTGCGGGGTTTTGACCAGCGGCGTACTGGTTTTGGTGCCGGAGGCGCTTTCTTTCGCCACGATACCTTTCAGCGGTGCAGTAACGCTTTCGCCGGCGGTGGCGGAAACCACCATGGTATCGGTGCTGGTGGTGGTTTCCGCTGCCTGTGCCTGTGCCGCTACCAGCAACGTGGATGCCAGAACAACCGGCATTGCGTTTTTATTTTTTTGCCAAGACTTTAGTTTTATTAATTGTTTATTCCTGGTGCTACGCATCAGTGATCCCCTCCTGTGAAAGACCTTATTTTTTATGTGTTTCAGGCTCTGAATTACCCAGCCTTGTCATTCATCTCACTCAATCAATTAATTAACTTTAAATTCATGTAGTTAATTTTAAATCTCGTGCTCCGTGACTGAGGTATGGGTTTTTGTATCCCGATAAACATCGGGATTTGCATCTTATTGCAAATGTAAATGGTTCTCAATATTATTTCACTTGTCTAAAGAACTGTAAATTTCAAAATCGACACATTAGCACTGTTAATTAAATGTAAGTAAAACGTAAAGGGGAATGCCCCGGGAGGTTTTGATGCCGACAGCACAGCCGTCAGGTTTCGCCGCAACACTTTTGTCATCGCCTCAGGCAGGGGGAGATGCCTGGTGGCAACAGATCGCCAGGCTGGGAACACCGCTGGTGGAAATGCTGGATGCCGGGCAGGTGCGGGCCACCTTTCTCTGGCGCGACCCGAACGGTGACGAGAGCCATTCCGCTATCCAACGGGTATATGCCGATATCAACGGCGTCACCGATCACCACAGCACCGACCCGCAGAGCCTGGAACGACTGCCCGGCACTGACATTTGGCACTGGTCGATGGTCCTTGAGCATGACTGGCGCGGCAGCTATTCCCTGATTCCGATTGAGGCGACGCAACTGCCGCCCGTGTTTAGCGACGATGAATCGCAGCGTGACGAGCAGCAGCGGGAGTGGTGGTGTTCGCTGTTCCCCTGCGCCATCGCCGATCCGCTCAACCTGAGCCGGCCGTGGGGGGAGCAATTATCGGCCGCACATATGCCGGCCGCGCCGTCACAACTGGCCTGGCAGGCTGTGGACAAGGGGGCGGCGTTGCCGCCGGACGCCGCCCGGCTGACGGTATTTGACTGGAAGAGCGAGCAGCTCGACAACCAGCGGCGTATCTGGTTGTACACCACCGGTGTCAGCGATGAACCGGCGCAACGGCCGCTCTGCATCGTGCTGGACGGGCAAAAATGGGCCGAAGAGACGCCGCTG
Organism: Dickeya sp. ws52; assembly: GCF_007210685.1. Taxonomy (NCBI): domain Bacteria; kingdom Pseudomonadati; phylum Pseudomonadota; class Gammaproteobacteria; order Enterobacterales; family Pectobacteriaceae; genus Dickeya; species Dickeya sp. ws52. Next base: position 248,134 of record NZ_SZVX01000003.1, on the reverse strand, counting down.
TTTACCGCGCTGGATGCGGAGACCGCAGAGGGACATCTGCCGCCCGCGGTTTGGTTGTTTATTGACGCGATTGACGGAGAAACCCGTTGTCGGGAACTGCCGTGCGATGCCGCGTTCTGGCAGGCCGTACAGCAGGAGTTGTTACCGCAGACGGCGCGTCTGGAACCGTTTAGCAACGACCCGGACCGTACGGTGGTGTCCGGGCAGAGTTATGGCGGACTGGCGGCGCTGTACGCCGGTTTGCACTGGCCGCAGCGTTTTGGCCGCGTCTTAACGCAATCCGGCTCGTTCTGGTGGCCGAACCTGCAATTCATCACCGACTTCGACCAACGCGACACGCTGGAACCCGGTGTGCTGGTGACCGAGGTGCGACAGGGCGGTCGGACGGCATCGCCGCTGGTGATTTTCCAGGAAGCGGGGCGACGTGAAGCGGATATCGCCTTCGTTAATCAACAGATGCATGAGGCGCTGATCGCGGCGGGGCATCAGGTTCACCAGCGCGTGTATGCCGGCGGGCATGACACCCTGTGCTGGCGCGGCGGCTTGATGGATGGCTTCCGCTGGCTGCTGAACAACGACAGCGCCCGATAACGCGCGACAACCCTTATCACACGAGGTAACCACAATGAGTCAGGAACAATTAAATCCGTTTGACGATGAGCGTCTGACGTTTCTGGTACTGGTCAACGAGCAGCAGCAATACAGCCTGTGGCCCGAGTTTGCCGCCGTACCGGCGGGTTGGCGGCCGGTGTTCGGGCCGCAATCCCGCGCGGCGTGCATCGCCTATACCGAAACGCACTGGCAAGACATGCGTCCGGCCAGTCTGCGGGCCCGCGAAGCCTAACCGGCGTTCCCCAGTCAGGAATGTTTCCGTCGACGGAGTAAGGAAAACAACAACGTGTCAGAGCGACTTAACGAAGCACAATCATCCAATACAGCACGATCATCCAATGAAGCAAGATCACCTAATGACGCCGATACATCCGGCCAGTCAACGCCTTCCCGCCCAGTAACGCCGGCGCATCCGGCGGGGACTCTGGAACTGCCGCTGGTGGCGGCTCAGCCCGGTATCTGGATGGCTGATCAGATTGCCAGTCAGCCGAATACGTTTACGGTGGCACATGCGCTGGAACTGAACGGCCCGGTCGACCCGGTTCATCTGTCGGCGGCGATTCGTCAGGGGCTGGCGGAAGCGGATACGGTACAGGCGCGCTTTGGTCTGAATGATCTCGGTGATCCGGTACAGTGGCTACCCTCCGCAACGGATGCCGCAAGTATCCGCGAACCGGAATGGCGGGATTTCAGCGATCCGGCGCAGGGCGAACAGGCGGCCTGGGCGTTGATGCGCGCAGATCTGGCGGCACCGCTGCCGGCCGATGGCGGGCAACCGCTCTACCGGCAGGTGATCATGCAGGTATCGGCGCAGCCGGAACGGTGGTTCTGGTATCAGCGTTTTCATCACCTGATGGTGGATGGCTTCAGTTTTGATGCGCTGACCCGGCGGATCGTGACGATTTACAACGCCCTTCGCGCAGGTGACGCGCCGCAGGCATCGCCGTTTACGCCGTTTGCCGAGGTGGTGGCGGAGTATCAGGCGTGGGACAACTCGCCCGCCTGCCGGCAGGCGGCCGCGTTCTGGCGCGACCATGCCGGCGAGTTGCCGACACCGGTATCGCTGGCGGCGGATGTGTGTACGCCGGCGCCGGCGGGAGCCCGCACCTTGCAACAGCAGGTGACGCTGCCTGCTGCGCCGTTTGCCGCACTGGCGGAACAACGGTTTGGCGGTAAGGCGCAACCGGCCGAAATCGCCATGGCGGCGCTGACGGTGTACCTCTACCGTATGAGCGGCGAGTCGCGTTTGTCAGTCGGTTTTCCGTTTATGCGGCGGATGGGGTCGGCGGCGCTGTGCGCTTGCGGGCCGGTGGTCAACGTATTGCCGCTGCAACTGACGCTACAGCCGGATATGACGCTGATTGACGCCACGCAGGCGCTACTGGCGGAAATCAAGGCGGTACGCCGTCATCAACGCTATGAAGCGGAGCAGTTGCGGCGGGATTTGGGGCTGGTCGGCGGCAGTGAAGGCTTGTACGGACCGGTGATTAACTTCAAGGTCTACAACGCCGGGTTGACGCTGGGGAACACGCCGGTGACCACGCACGTGCTGGCGATGGGGCCGGTGGATGATATGGAATTTACCCTCGGCGTGCAGGACGGCGAGCTGCAACTGGAACTGGTCGCCAACCCGGCGCGTTATGATGAGCCGGTGTTGCAGGCACACGCGCAGCGTCTGCAACATCTGCTGGCACAACTGGTGCAAGAGCCGAGTCAGGCTATCGGCGCGCTGAACCTGCTCAGCGACGGCGAATGGCGGCATATCGACGGGTGGGGCAGCGGCCCGCGCCTGACGATACCGGCGACGCTGCGCTCGGTGCTGGATTGTTTGCAACAGCAGGTACAACAGCAGCCGGATGCGCTGGCCGTCGTCTGTGGTCGAGAACAGCTTAGTTACCGTGAACTGTCGGCGCGGGTAATGCAACTGACGCGCCGGTTGATGGCGCAAGGCATTGGCGCTGGCGATGTGGTGGCGATCGGCGTGCCGCGCTCGGTATCGTCGGTGGTGGCGATTTTCGGGGTGCTGGCCAGCGGTGCGGCTTACATGCCGCTGGATCTGGATTATCCGCGCGAGCGTCTGGCGTTGATGTGCGACGACGCGCGTCCGGCGCTGCTGTTGACCCACAGCGCGGTGCGTGCGCAGATGCCGGAGCTATCGCAGGTGTTGTGTCTGGACGACGCCGGCTTGCGGGCCGAATGCGCCCGGTTACCCGCTCACCCGGTGACGGAGGCGGAACGGCGCGAACCGCTGTGCGGCGACCATCTGGCATATATGATCTACACCTCCGGTTCTACCGGGAAGCCGAAAGGGGTGATGAGTACCCACGCCGGCTTGCTCAACCTGATGATGTCGCATTCAAGCTTCCTGTTCGGCCCGGCGATCGCCCGTTTTTCACAGCAACACGGCCGTCGCCTGCGCGCCGGGCACACCGCCTCGTTCTCCTTCGATTCCTCCTGGGAACCGCTGTTTTGCATGATGATGGGCAGTGAGTTACACATTTTCGATGAAGAACTGCGTAAAGACGCCTGGGCGCTGGTGCAGCATTTTAACCAGACGCCTGTCGACTTGTTGGATATCACGCCGTCGTTTTTCACCCAGATGATCGACAGTGGTCTGCTGGAGGCGGATAACCATCAGCCGGCCTTCATCATGATTGGCGGCGAAGCGGCCACGCCGCGGCTGTGGCAACTGATGCGCCAGCATCCGCAGATGGAAATTCATAATTATTACGGACCGTCGGAATACACCATCGATACGCTGGGCGCGCGGGTTACGGTGGCGGATCAACCGGTGATAGGCCAGCCGGTCGCCAATACCCGGGTCTGGCTGCTGGATAACCAATTGCGCCCGGTGCCGGTAGGCGTGCCCGGTGAGCTGTACATCGCCGGACCGGGGTTGGCGCGCGGCTATCTGCGCCGCCCGGATCTGACCGCCACACGCTTTGTCGCCTGTCCGTTCATGCCGGGCGCGGTGATGTACCGCACCGGCGACCTGATGCGCTGGCGTCACGACGGTCAACTGGCGTTTATCGGCCGCGTTGACCACCAAATCAAAGTCCGTGGTTTCCGCGTCGAACTGGGCGAGGTGGAAAACGCGCTGGTGGCGCTGGCCGAGGTGAGCACCGCAGTGGTGATCGCCGAACCGCTCGGCGCGACGCATCGGCTGATTGGTTACTGCTCGGTGCCGGACGAAGCCGCCCGCGCACAACCGGATTGCGCCGCCCGCCTGCTGGCGCAACTGGCGGAACAATTGCCGGACTACATGATCCCGGCGGTATTGATGGTGATGGCGGAGTTGCCGCTGACCGTCAACGGCAAGATTGACCGTCAGGCGCTGCCGAAACCGCAGCAGGCCGCCGCGGTGGCCGGGCGTGAAGCCGCCACCGACCAGGAACGGCTGATTTGCCAGTCCATCGCCAGTTTGCTGAAACTGGATTCAGTCAGCGCGGAGGCGGATTTCTTTGCGCTGGGCGGCGACAGCATTTCCGCCATGGGGCTGGGCACGCTGTTGCGACGCGCCGGCTGGCAACTGCGGCCGAAAACCATTTTCGCCGAACGCACGCCGGCGCGCATGGCGCAGGCAATGCAGCCGCTGGCGGCGGCATCCGGGCCGGCACGCACGGTACGGCATGGCGTGGTGGACGGCCTGCCTATCGTGCACGGCTTCGACCGCCTGGCGGGCATCAACCAACGGTTTGCGCACGGCGTTTTCCTGTCGGTGCCGGACGCGCTGCAACCGGCGCACCTGACACAAGCGCTGATCGCACTGGCGCAGGCGCACCCGGCGTTGACCGCGCTGACCCGCGACGGGCAACTGGTGATTGACGCCGCTTCGTCCACGACCGTATCCGTGATCAGCGACACGCTGACGGCGCAGGAGCCGGTTGATGCGGCGGCCGAACGGGCGTTTGACGCGGCGATGGCGCGCCTCGACCCGGCGGCAGGGCAGATGATGCAAGCGGTGCTGCTGCAACGCGACGGCCGCGCCTGTGGGCTGGTATGGGTTGTTCACCATCTGGTGGTGGACGGCGTATCGTGGCGCGTCCTGCTGCCGGAATTGCGTCAGGCGGCTGAGGCGGCGATGGCCGGCCAACCGGCCGTGTTGCCTGCCGAAGAGTGTTCGTTGGTCGACTGGTCCGCCAGTCTGAAAGGGCAGGTAGCGGCGCGCCGTGCCGAATTGCCGCTCTGGCAATCGGCGCTGGCGGCGTCGCTGCCGCAACTGGGGCAGCGACGTCTCGATCCGTCTCGTGATCAGGAGCAAACCCGACGGCTGTCACGCCGGGTACTGGATAACGGGCTGACCGATGCGGTGCTGACGACGTTGCCGGAACGCTATCAGGCGCGGGTGGACGAGATCTTGCTGGGCGCGCTGGTGCTGGCCTGTCACCGCCGCTTTGGCGTTCAGCCGTTACGGCTGGCACTGGAATCTCACGGTCGTATCGACACGCCGGAGGGGCTGGATCTCGGGCGCACGGTCGGCTGGCTGACCGCCGAATACCCGGTGTGCATTGATGCGTCGGCCGCGGACGCTACGCCGTGGGCTATCCTGCGGTCAGTGAAAGGTGCGTTGCGGGCGGTGCCGGATCGCGGCGTCGGTTATGGCGTGCTGCGTTATCTGGATGCACAGAGTGCCGATGCGCTGGCGGCGCTGGAAGAACACGCTCCTGAAATTCTGTTCAACTATCTGGGGCGCTTCGACGCGGACGAAGGGCCTTGGTCGCCGCGTCGCAGCGAGCGCTATTTCCGCGATGCCTTTGCCGTGGCGCAGGCGCCGACGATACCGCTCAGCCATCCGCTGGATATCAATATTTTTGTCGATGAACAGGGCGAACAACCGCAACTGGCTATCCACTGGGGATGGGCACACGGGGTGTTCGACGCGGAGGATATCGACGCGCTGCATCAGGGGATGATGCAGGCGATCGAGGCGTGGCGGGATCTGGCCGGTTCTCCGCCGCTGTCGGATACGCTGGTATCCGCCGACGTGGCGCTGAGCGGTGTCGATGACCCGGCGCTTGAGCGCTTGCGTCAACACTACGGGCCGCTGGCGGCGGTATTGCCGGTGCTGCCGCTACAGCAAGGACTGCTGTTTCACGCTCAACTGGCGCAAGCCGCCGGCAGCTATAACTCGCTGACCCGGCTGTCGCTGCGCGGCCCGCTGTCGGTAGCACAACTGAGCCAGGCGCTGGAAGCGGTGGTGCGTCACCATCCGCAACTGGCGGCGCGCTTCGATACCGAACATACGTCGGCGCCGTTGCAGGTGTTGCCGGTACTGCGTGACGACCAGTGCTACTGGCCGCTGGAGAGCCTGACGTTACCGGCGATGTCGGCAGACGACGAGGCCGATGCCTTGCTGGCGCTGGAAAAAACCGAACTGGCGCGCGACCTGTTCCATCAGCCGTCGTCGATGCTGCACGCCTTGCTGGTCAGCCACGCGGACACAGAGCGGCACACGCTGTTCCTTAACGCACATCATCTGGTGGTGGACGGCTGGTCGACCCCGGTGTGCCTGCGCGATTTGTTCACCGTGTTGTATCAGGGGTGTCGCGCGCTGACGCCGCACGCAGTGCCGTATGCCGACATTATTCGCCAACTGGCGGCCCGCGATGCACAGACCTCGCGCCAGTGCTGGCACGAGGTGCTGGCAGGCGCGCGGCCGACGCTGCTGTTCGGCGATGGCCCGCATCACGGCGACGTGAGTGAGTTGGAACTGCTGCCGGAGCCGCAACTGGAACAAGGGTTGCTGGCGCTGTGCAAACAGTATGGCCTGACGCTCAACAGCGTGATGCAGGGTCTCTGGGGGATGCTGCTTAGCGCCAGCAGCGGGGCGGACGATGTGTTGTTCGGCTCGCCGGTATCCGGCCGCTTTGGTCAGATTGACGGCATCGGCCAGCAGGTCGGGCTGTTCAGTAATACGCTGCCGGTGCGGGTGCGGCTGGATGCCGCGCGGGCGCTGCCGCCGCAACTGGCCGAATTGCAGGCGCAGCAAATTCAGTTGATTGAGCACGACGATATCGGGTTGGGAGAAATCCAGCAACTGGCGGGGACCGGTACGCTGTTCGACACCCTGCTGGTGGTGGAGAACTACCCGGATGGCGATGAACTGAGTCAGCCAGGGCAGGCGCTGCGCTGCGAGGCGGTCAACAATCGGGGTTACACCCACTATCCGCTGACGCTGCTGGTACTGCCCGGCAAACGGCTGCGGCTGTTGATGGAATACCGCGACGGCGTGGCGCAGCCGCAGCGGCTGGCGCAACGCCTGTTGCTGTTGTTGCAACAACTGGTGGCCGAGCCAGAACGCCCGCTGTCGGCCTGGAACCTGCAACTGCCGGAAGAACAGGCGTTGCTGGCGGCGGTCAACCGCACTGAACAGCCGGTGCCGCCGGGCACGTTACATCAGGCACTGGCGGCGCAGGCGCAACGCACACCGGAGTGCATCGCGCTGGTGGATTGCCGGCATCAACTGACTTACCGTCAGGTTCGACATCAAACCCGGCTACTGGCCGACCGGTTGAGCGACGCCGGCGTGCGGCCCGGCGATATCGTGGCGGTGGCGCTGCCGCGCTCGGTGCGCCTCAGTCTGGCGCTGTACGCCATTCTGGAAGCGGGTGCCGCTTACCTGCCGCTGGATACCGGTTATCCGGATGAACGACTGGCGCTGATGGTGGAGGATGCGCAACCCCGGCTGATGATCACCGAAAGCAGTTTGCAGTCACGTTTTGCCGACATGGCGGATGTCCTGCTGCTGGACACGTTGGCGGATGAACGCCAGTCGCCGCGTCACCCGTCGCCGCAGATCGCGGAACAATCGTCGCTGGTCGCGGAACAACAGGCGGCTTACGTGATTTACACCTCCGGCTCCACCGGCCGCCCGAAAGGGGTGGTGGTCGGCCATCAGGCCATCGTCAACCGCTTGTGGTGGATGCAACATCAATACCCGCTACAGGCGGATGACGTGGTGTTGCAGAAAACACCGTGCAGCTTCGATGTTTCGGTGTGGGAATTCTTCTGGCCGCTGATGGTCGGTGCCCGGCTGGTCATGGCGCCGCCGGATGCGCACCGCGACCCGGATGCGCTGGTACAGTTGATCAACGACTACGCGGTGACCACCCTGCACTTCGTGCCGTCGATGCTGGCGGCCTGGGTGAGCGCGCTGGAGATGCGCCCGCGTGCGGAGATCGGCTGCGGCAGTTTGCGGCGGGTATTTTGCAGCGGCGAAGCGTTGTCGCGCGAGCTGGCGCTGAATTATCAGGCGCTCATCGCGGCGCCGCTGCACAACCTGTACGGCCCGACCGAAGCGGCGGTGGACGTCACCTGGCAACCGGCGTCCGGCGAGGCGTTGGAACGCTGTCAGTTGCCGGGCATCCCCATCGGCCTGCCGGTGTGGAACACCCAACTGCGCATTCTGGACGGCGCGCTGCGGCCGGTGCCGGTTGGCGTACCGGGCGATCTGTATCTGTGCGGCATCCAGTTGGCGCAGGGGTATCTGCGTCGGCCGGATTTGACCGCCAGCCGTTTTGTGGCGGACCCGTTCGCCAGCGGTGAGCGCATGTACCGCACCGGCGACATCGCACGCTGGCTGGAAGACGGCACGGTGGACTACCTCGGTCGCAGCGACGATCAGTTGAAAATCCGCGGGCAGCGTATCGAGCTGGGTGAAATTGAGCAGGTGCTGCTGGCGCAGCCCGGCGTGGCGCAGGCGGTGGTCGGCGCGCGTGAGCTGGGCGGAAAATCAGCCCGACTGCACGGTGCCGATGCCCGGCAACTGGTGGCCTGGCTGGTGCCGCAGGCCGAGACCACGCTGGATATCGCCGCGTTACAACAGGCGCTGTCGCAGCAACTGCCGGCCCATATGGTGCCGGTGAGTTACGTGCTGATGACGTCATTCCCGCTCAGCGCCAACGGCAAGCTGGATCGTAAGGCATTACCGGCGCCAGCCGGGCAGCAGGCCGCCGGACGCGCACCGCAGACGGACAGCGAACGCACCATCGCCGCGTTATTCGCCGAGCTGCTGGCGTGCGAAACGGTATCGGCGGAGGACGATTTCTTCGCGCTGGGCGGTCATTCGTTGCTGGCGATGCGGCTGGCCGCCGAGATTCGCCGCCGGTTGCAACGGTCGTTGACGGTGGGGCAGCTAATGGCGGCGCGCAGCGTAGCCAGCATCGCCGCGCTGGTGGACGACGCAACCGACGGCAGTCACTCGGATGGGAATGGCGAAACGCTGCCGTTGCGTTCCGGCGGTGGACCGGTGTTGTTCTGCCTGCATCCGGCGTCGGGTTTTGCCTGGCAGTACGCGGGGTTGTTGCGTTATCTGGACGGGGATTACCCGATCGTCGGGTTGCAATCGCCGCGGCCGGACGGGGTGATCGCCCGCTGCGAATCGGTGGCGGACATGTGCGATCACCATCTGGCGACCATCCGACGTGTTCAGCCGCAGGGGCCGTATTTCCTGCTGGGCTATTCGCTGGGTGGGACGCTGGCGCACGGTATTGCTGCGCGGTTGCAACAGGCGGGTGAAACGGTATCGTTCCTCGGCTTGCTGGATACCTACCCGCCGGAAGGGCAGGACTGGAGCGCCCCGGACGAAGCCGACGCCCGCGAGGAAGTGGCGCGCGAACAGGCCGGGTTTATGGCAGACACCCAGGCGGAGGACGATCCGCAATTACGGGCGGAACGGGCGGCGATGTTTAGCAATATCGTCGGCAACTATCAGGATGCGGTTCGGTTGCTGTCATCGGCCCGCTCGGGCCGTTACGACGGTGAAGCCACGTTGTTTGTGGCGACCCGCACCTTGCCGGCTGACATGGATGTCAACGCCACCTGGGCGCCGTATGTCGGCACACTGACGCAGTACCCGCAGTCTTGCGAACACGCGGATATTCTGTCGCCGGCGTCGCTGGAAAACCTCGGGCCGTTGCTGAATAAACTGCTGCGCAGGTAATAAGAGAATGGCCGACGGTAGTCGGCCAATATTGCCAAAAAAGCGTCGAAGGCACCGGTAGAAGAAAAATACCGTCGTATGCTATTTATACCCAAAATAATTCGCGTTGCAGGACAACATATATGTTCATTTCAGATAAAAAAATAGCTGAAAGCCTGATTGAAAAATCGATTGTTCTTATTGAGCAAATCAAAGCTGAGCTGGCAGTGTTGAAATCTGTGTTACCTGCGGAAGAGTATGAGCGGTGCCAACATATCGCCGGGCATTTGGTTTATACGTTGACCGGAAAAATTATCAATGACATTTCAATTGATCATCCAGATTTAAAACCACAAGGTTTCACGGTATATGTTGATAAGGACATGAACTCATAGGGCGGATTTTGTGCAGTAACGACTTATTGCGTTAGGCAATGCCAGTCTGCCGTTTAACTGACTGGCATTACCAACCGCGCCTGGCTTCAGGGCGCCGGGTGATGGCGGCCGCAGGGCACAATCAGCGGAGTGTGGGAAACCGGGTCGTCGATGATGACGCAGGCCATGCCGAACACCTCTTGTACCAGTTCGGCGGTGACGATATCGGCGGGCGCGCCCTGCGCCATTACCGTACCGGCACGCATGACGATCAGGTGATCGGCGTAGCGGCAGGCTTGATTAAGGTCGTGCAGCACAGCGACCAATGTGCGGTCGTGCTGCTGGTTCAGTTCGCGGAACAGGTCCAGCAGGTCAATCTGATGGGCGATATCCAGCCAGGTAGTCGGTTCGTCCAGCAACAACAGCGGCGTTTGCTGCGCCAATACCATCGCTATCCACACCCGCTGGCGTTGGCCGCCGGAAAGCGCATCCACGCTGCGTTCCGCCAGTTCGCTGACGTTGGTCGCCGCCATCGCTTGCGCCACCGCCGTTTGGTCGGCGTCGCTCCACTGGCGCAGCAGCGTCTGGTGCGGGTAGCGCCCGCGCGCCACCAGATCCATCACCGTGATGTTATCCGGCACAATGGCGTGCTGCGGCAACAGCCCCAGTTGCCGCGCCAGCGTTTTAGTTGGAATACGGTGGATGCTGGTGCCATCCAGCAAGACGTCGCCCGCCATCGGTTTTAGCAGGCGGCACAGCGCACGCAGCAGGGTAGATTTGCCGCAGGCGTTGGGGCCGATGATTACACTGAATTTTCCGGCCGGGATCGCCACGCTCAGATCCCGGGCGATAATGTTGTTGTCGTAGCCTAGCGTTAACTGCTCGGCGTGCAAAAGCTGTGTCATCCGAATCACTCTATTACAGGCAAATTAACGATACGGATTACCGACGCGCTTCACGGATCAGTAACCCGATGAGGTAAAGCCCGCCGATGCTGACCGTCACCGCGCCTACCGGTAGTTGCCGGCCTGCAAACAGATGTTGCGCGACGATATCCGCGGTCAGCAGCAACAGCCCACCGGCCAGCGCCGAGGCGCATAACGGCATAGTGCTGGCGCGAGCCAGGCGACGTGCAATTTGTGGCGCCGCCAGCGCGATAAAGGAAATCGGCCCGACGCAGGCGGTCACGACCGCAATCAATACGATACCGCACAGCATCAGTTGCAATCGGCTGCTTTCCGCGCTCACGCCCAACGCCCGCGCGCTGTCGTCGCCCATCTCCAGCAGTTGCAGTCGCCGTGCCAGCAGCAACGTCGCCAGCAGCGTCAACGGGATCAGCAACAAGGCGGGCGTGGCTTTGGTCCAGGTCATACCGTTCAGCGATCCGACGCCCCACAGCGCGGCGGTCATCACCGTTTCCAGCGCGCCGGCGATCATCAGCCAGGTGTTGAACGCCGACAGCACCGCACTGACCGCAATACCGACGATGATCAACCGAAAGCCGCTGATGCCTCGCCGCCACGCCAGCAGATACACCGCCAGCGCCGTCGCCAGGCCGCCCAGTACCGCACCGCCGGCAATCTGGTAATAGCTGCCGTGCAGCACAATGATGGTCACCAGCGCTCCGGTATACGCGCCGGTATTGAACCCGACTACGTCCGGGCTGCCCAGTGGGTTGCGGGTCAGCGACTGGAAAATGGCGCCGCTGACGCCGAGGCCCGCGCCGGCCAGCAGTGCCATCACCGCCCGTGGGGCGCGCCATTGGGTGACGACGGTCACGGTGCCGGCATCGCCGTGGCCTGCCAGCGCCTGCCACACCATCGCGGCGGACAGCGGCAGGGTGCCGAGGCTCACCGCCAGCGTCAGCAATGCTGCGCCGCCCAGTAATAGCGCCAGGTTGACCCACAACGCGCGTAGCGGCAGACGGCCGCTGGCAACGTCGGCAGGTAGGCGCAGGAACAGGGTTCGGGTAGACATAGCAGGAGTTCCCTAAGAGTGACGTCGACGTACCAGCCAGATCAGGACCGGCGCGCCGATAAAGGCGGTGACGATGGAAACCCGCAGCTCACCCGGTACCAGCAATCGACCGATGATATCGGCGCCAAGCAGCAGTATCGGGGCGAACAGCAGCGAATAGATCAGGATCCAGCGCTGATCAGGGCCCGCCCAGCCGCGTGCGATATGCGGGATCATCAGGCCGACAAACCCGATAGGGCCGGCCAGCGCGGTGGCGGAACCGCACAGCAACATCACCGACAGCATGGCGATAACGCGAATCAACGCTACGCGGGTGCCGAGAGCGGTGGCGAGATCGTCGCCCATGCTGAGCGTATTCAGCGAGCGGGCGGTGAAAAAAGCCAGCGCGCAGCCCAGTAATACGGTAGGGGTTACCCAGGCGACATTACTCAACGAACGGATATCCAGCGTGCCGGCTTCCCATAGGCGCAGTTGATCAAACGCCAGCGGATTGAGCAACGACAGCGATGAAGTAAAACCAGATAACACGGCGCTCAGCGCCACGCCGGCCAGCGTCAGGCGGATCGGATTGACCCGGCCGCCGCTCAGGGTGCCGATGACCCACACCATCAGGCCGGCCGCCAGTACGCCGAGCCAGGCGAAACCCAGCCACGAGGCCATACCGGTAATGCCGAAGACGCTGATACCGAGCACGATGGCGAAGCTGGCGCCGGCGTTAACGCCAAGGATGCCGGGGTCGGCCAGCGGGTTGCGGGTCAGCGCCTGCATCACCGCGCCGGCGGCGCCCAGTGCCATGCCCACCAGAATGCCGGCCAGAGTCCGCGGTAGCCGCGCCTGTAAAACGATGGTGCTGTCCGGACCTTGCAACTGGCTGAACAGCGTGTGCCAGACCACGTCCGGCGCAATAGCGCGGGCGCCCAGCATCAGGCTGGCAAGAGAGATCAACGCCAGCAGCAGCAGGCAGGGGATCACACCGGCGATACGCCGACCAGTAACTGATGGCTGTAAGCGCGGTAAGCCGGTTGTCGCGACCCTCTGACCGGAAAGGGCGGGTCTCACTGATAAGAATCGCTTTATTAAATAATGCATATGATTATTATTATCATTAATGTTGTGACGAGGCTAGGATAGCATAGGGACTTCGGCAAAGACATTGACCTGAAGCCGTATTGGCGCCATTTACCGCGCCGCCTACGCCCCCACATTTTGGCTGACGAGCGGTCATCTCAGGCCGTCAATGGCGGCGGTGCCGCGTGGACAAAACAGCATTTTCATTAAGAACAGGAATTCAACCAACGCTCATGGCTAAATCTTCTTTTTTTCTCGACTTCAGCTTGCTGAAGCAGAATGCGCATTTTCGCGCCATTTTTGTCGCCCGTATGTTGTCGGTCTTTGCGCTCGGTATGTTGACCGTCGGCGTGCCGGTGCAGATTCAGGCAATGACCGGCTCCACGTTGCAGGTTGGGATGGCGGTGGCGCTGGATGGCATCGGCATGTTTATCGGGCTGATGTTGGGCGGTGTGCTGGCGGACCGCTTCGATCGCCGTAAACTGATTCTGTTTGCCCGCGCGACCTGTGGGCTAGGGTTCGTGGCGTTGAGCCTGAATGCATTTTCCGGTTCGCCGTCATTGCCGGCGCTTTACCTGCTGGCAGCCTGGGACGGCTTTTTTGGTGCGCTGGGTATGACTGCCCTGATGGCGGTGATCCCATTGCTGGTCGGGCGGGAAAATTTGCCGGCTGCCGGTGCGTTGACCATGCTGACGGTGCGGCTGGGAGCGATTTTGTCGCCGGCGCTGGGCGGGGTGATTATTGTTGCAGGCGGCGTGGGCTGGAACTTTGCGGTGGCCGCGGCAGGCACGCTGGCAACGTTGATCCCGCTGGTGCGGCTACCGGCGATGAAACCGGCGCCGGGCAAACCGGAGCATCCATTACAGGCGCTGGCCGGTGGCGTACGATTCGTTTGTGCGCACCCGGTGGTGGGTTGCGTGGTGCTGTTAGGGATGCTGGTAAGCGTGGTCGGGGCGATGCGAGTGCTGTTTCCGGCGCTGGCAGGCGATGCGTACCATGCCGGGCCGTCGGCGGTGGGGTTGATGTATTCCGCCGTGCCGCTGGGCGCCATGCTGGGGGCGTTCACCAGTGGTTGGGTATCGGGCGTGCAGCGGCCGGGACGCATTCTGCTGGGGTGTGCGACGGGCGCGTTTCTGGCGGTGGGGTCGCTAGGGGTGTTCAGCCATTTGCTGCCTGCGCTGCTGGCGTTGGTTTGTTATGGCTATTTCAACGCGATCACCTCGTTGTTGCAGTTCACCTTGATCCAGAGCCATACGCCGGATCACCTGCTAGGGCGGGTCAATAGCTTGGGAACGGCACAGGATGTCACCGGCGATTCCGTTGGGGCGCTGATTCTGGGGGTAATGGGCAAACTGCTGGCGCCTGCAAGCAGCATCCTGGTTTTTGGCGCGGCGGCGGCGTTGTTGGGCAGCATGATGGCGTTGCTGGTGCGGCCGCTGCGCCAGTGTCGTTTCGGCGAACCGTCGCCGGATGAAGAGAAAACCGGCGACGCGATACAAGAGGGGTAAGCGGTGTTGCAGCACCACGGTGACGATGCGATACCTCAGTGGGGCGTTGGCCGGCGAAAGCTCTGCTCGATACGGGTCAACAGGTTGCCGGCGCTGTAATAATCGAGCCGGAAGGTATCCGGGCCCATCGCCCAGATGCGGCGTTGTTTAACCGGTTCCAGATGGCTGAGGAATGGATTGGCGACGACCCGGTTAACGGTTTCGTCGTCATTGGCGAATAGGAGCAGTGATTGGCCATTAAGGCTGCCGGCCATGTTCTCGCCGGAGATCTGCAAAATATCTTGCCGTTTCCCCATGCGGGTTTCCGTCGGCAGGTTGTCCGGTAGCGACGCCAACTGGAAGCCGAGCTCGCTGAGCAGTTGCCCCTGCGCGGATGAGCGTGTCCACAGGTTGACGCCGCGGCCGTCTTCGTAATACACCAGTGCCGACACCGGCTGAGGTGGCAACTGAATTGCTTGCTTCACCGTCTGCACCCGTTGTTCGAAACGTTCAATCACCTGCCGGGCATCGGTTTCGCGACCGGTTGCCTGGCCCAGATATTCCGCTAACTGCTGCCAGCTTTTATCACCATAATCCACCACCAACGTCGGGGCGATGGCGGCAAGCTGTTCATACAGTTTCAGGGCGGAATCGCCGCCGGTGGCGGCTATGACGATCATATCCGGCGCGGCGGCGGCGATCGCTTCGGCGTTGGGTTCGGTTACATAGAGCGGGATAACGCCGCGCGCTTTCGCCTCGGTACCCCACTGACGAAAGAATCCCTGTTCATCAGCCACGATGGTGTTGGGGCTGGTCGCGCCAGAGCCGATCAGCGGCGCGTGGATCGCCAGCAGTGTGCCGCTGATGGTGACGCTGGTGGAAACGATGCGTTGAGGGGGATGGGCGAGCGTTACCGGCCCCTTTGGCGTTTGCAACGTGCGCGGCCAGCCCTCGGCAGGGGCGGTTGACGTATGCTGCGTCGAAGAAGCGCTATTGTCGCAGCCGACCAGCAGCATGGCCAGTAACCCCAGCATCCACCGCATATAACGGTAGTTGTTATTTCCTGATAGCACGCCGGCGGCGCACCCGTCTGATCCCACCATACGATTACCTGTCGAGCATGAAAATAAGTAGCAAGGTTATCGATAATGCGTCTCACATACAATATGGTCGGGGTGAATCATGAGTTTGTATTAATAATTATCGATGGCGGGAGTTACCAGCTAACCATGCTGATTTTTTGATGTTAGGCGTTTTTATTGATTTATCAGGGTTAATTATTCTGTATTTATGTGATGTTTTGTCAATAATTGTAGATCTGTCCGTATTGCTAGATTGAAAAGTGTAATAAAGTTGATGTGTCACGCTGTCAGTGAGTGACGATATTCAGTAGGTAAAACAGGTCATGAAGACCCTATAAGGCTGCCTTTGACGTCCTGTGTCAGGAGGTTTGCTTTCCTTTTCATAGGATCGTGAGAAGGCGTATTTATCATTATCATGCTTGGAAAACGGACTTATGTCGCAGATAAGAAAGCATATTTCTCTGGGCCGCTGTCTGCTTGCCGTAGGCAGTTTATTGGCGGCGAATGCCGCTTATGCGGATGAAACCTGTGTGGCGGGTAACTGGCAGGTGAGTAAAGTCAGTGATATGCCGGCAGTACAGTATCAGACCGAACATTTTGCGTTTCGTTGGACGGGTAATCAGGTTAAACAGGCCGATGTCGCCGCCGCCGGCAAACAACTGGAGTTGATTTGGGATAAGTTCATTAACCAGATCAAATTCCCGCAGCCATATTGCAATGCGGCCGTTAAATACAAAGCGAATATTCATATCGACCCGTCCTTCGGTTTGACCGGCGGTGTGGCGGATGGCGGCACGATGGGGGTTTGGATCGGCCCCGGCGCACTGCTTGACCATTGGGGACTGGCGCATGAATTCACCCATGCGTTGCAAGGGCAGACCGGCAGCTTCCAGTCTTACGGTAATCAAAACTTCGTTGGCTGGATCTGGGAATCCCACGCGAACTGGATGTCTCATCAGTTGGATGAATACCGCGGCACTTCCGCACATTGCTCCGATATGCTGGTGAACTATCCGCACCTGTATCTGGGGTCAACCCGCGATCGTTACTGTAACTGGCAGTTCATGGAACATCTGAAGAACCGCTATGGCTACAGCGCAGTGAACGATATCTGGGCTAAAGCGCCGAAGGCGGGTAGTGCCGAGCAAAATACGACCGACCCGATCAGTGTGCTGAAGAGCAACATGGGCTGGAGCCAATCCGAGCTGAACGATTTCTTCGGCGACTGGGCGATGCACAACGTCAACTGGGACTATACCGATCCTGATGGTTACGATCGCGGTAGTTTCTATCGCCGGACTTACGGTGGATATGGTGCGGTGACGCCGTCTCAGGAGAATGCCGATAAATTACTGCGTACTACCGCATTAGACCCGGTCAGCGCCTCCGGCGTAAGACGTTTTGCCGTGCCGTTCGATCAGGCGCCGCAGCGCTGGGGCTACAATATTGTTCGTCTGATTCCGGACAGCGGTGCGACCAAAGTGACGGTGTCGTTCCAGGGCGTGGTACAAAGCGCGCCGGCGGTCAATCGCCTGCCGGGCCTGAAGAACGACCCGGTTGCTCTCAACCAGCCGGATTCCGACTGGCGTTGGGGCCTGGTGGCGATCGACTCCGCCGGTAAGAGCCGTTACAGCACGCTGCAACGCGGCGCGTCGGCCAAAATCAGCAACTTTGCGGTGAAATCGAGTGATAAAGGGCTGTATCTGGTGGTGATGGGCTCGCCGTCGCAAATGCACCAGATCACCTGGGATCAGGCCTATTACTCGTTGTACCGCTACCCGTGGACGGTGGACCTGACCAACGCCTGGCCGGAAGGCTCGCAGCCGAACGCCCCGACGCCGACCGCCAATGGCCGTCGTCACGGCAACGGCGGTGGCTGGGTGGCGAATGGCGCAGAAGTGGCGTCGACCGCTTATGTCGGGCCGTATGCCCGGGTGATCGGCGGTAAGGTGCTGGATTATGCCCGTATCGAAGATCACGCTACCGTACTGAGCGGCACCGTATCCGGCAACGCCCGCGTCAGCGGTCTGACGGTGGTGCAGGGCAATACGGTTGTCAAGGACAACGCCCAGGTGAGCACCGTGTTCAAAGGACCGGGCGCTTTCGAACCGGGCGTAGTGGTATCCGGCTCGGCGCAATTGCGCGGCGATGCGGAAATTCGTGGCGTGTCTGCATCCAAGGGCGTGTTCTACGGCTTCATTGACGAAAATGAAGTGAAAGATAGCCAGGCCGGTGCCAATCTGACCGACGCCGTGCCGGAAGTGACCGAACGTCCGGCTTACGCTAAATGATCGCCGGTTAATACATCATCGACATAAAAGGGAACCGGGAAGTCCGGTTCCCTTTTCATCAGGATTATCAGGTGCGGCGGTGTTGGCGTGCCGCCCACCATGATACGCATAGGGAAGTAAAGGATAGCATTATGGGACATGTAAAAACGGTGGCCAGGATGGTCAACAGTGCGTTGATTCTCGGCGGTTTGTTCGCTCTCACGCCGGCATTCGCCGATGAAACCTGCATAACCGGCAACTGGCAGGCGGATACCACCGCGACGGATATGCCGGCGGTAAAATACCAGAGCGCGCACTTCGCGTTTCGCTGGAAAGATAGCGATGCGGGTAAAGTAAATATAAACAGCGTCGAAACTGCGGCGAAGCGGTTGGAAGAAGCGTGGGATAAGTACGTCAACCAGATTAAATTTCCCGAGCCTTATTGCAATAGCAAGGTAAAAATCAAAGCCAATGTTCATCTTGACCCATCGTTTGCGTTGACCGGCGGTCTGGCGCCCAACGGCAGCATGGGAATGTGGATCGGCACGGAAGAGCTGAAAAACGACTGGTCGATCAATTGGGCGATGCCGCATGAACTGGCCCACGCGTTGCAGGGGCAAACCGGTGGTTTCCAGGCGACCGCTCCCGGTAGCATTAACTATATGGGGTGGTTCTGGGAAGCTCATGCCGACTGGATGACGCATCAGATGGATAATCTTCATCACACCCAGACCGGTAGCGTCGAAGAAGTGATTAATATGCCGCATCTGCATCTTGGCACTTCGCGCACCCGCTATGGCGGCTGGTTATTTCTGGAGAACCTGAAAAACCGTTATGGCTATAAAGCCGTCAATGATTTGTGGGCGAAAGCGCCGAAAGAGGGTGATCCTGAACAGGGGACGGCAGATCCGTTCTCAGTACTGAAAAGCAACATGAACTGGAGTCAGTCCGAGCTGAATGATTTCTTCGGCGACTGGGCATTGCGTAATGTCGGCTGGGGTTACACTGATCCGGATGGTTACAATCAGGGAGAGGTGTATCGCCGTCTTTTGGGCGGGTATGAGGCATTCGAGCCCAATGGCGGAAATTCCTATCGGCTGCTGCGCGTCGCAACATTGGATCCCATCAGCAATACCGCCGGCGCGCGTCGTTTTGGCGTACTGTACGAGCAGGCTCCGCAGCGCTGGGGTTATAACGTGGTGCGGCTCATTGCGGATAATGGCGCCAGCCGTATCAGCGTGAAGTTTAACGGTGCGGTACAGACGGTGGCGGCGGTCAATCGTTTTCCGGGGCTGAAAAACGATCCTGCTGCGCTTACATCGCCGGATTCCGACTGGCGTTGGGGACTGGTTGCAGTCAACGCAGCGGGTAAGGCGCGTTATAGCGCGTTACAGCGCGGAGCCAGTGCATCCGTCAATAATTTTTCCATCAAGAAAGGCGAAAGCATTTATCTGGTCGTGATGGGGACGCCGACTGAGATGCATAAGATCAAGTGGGATCAGGCTTACTACGGCGTATACCGTTACCCGTGGACCGTGGACTTGACCAATGCCTGGGCTGACGGTAGCCAGCCGAATGCACCGACGCCGACCGCCAATGGCCATCGACACCGCAATGGCGGTGGTTGGGTTGCCGAAGGCGCACAGGTGGACGACACGGCTTATGTCGGTCCGTATGCCAAAGTGCTGGGCGGCAAAGTGCTGGGTAATGCCCGCGTTGAAGGCCATGCGGTTGTTATTGGCGGCACGGTATCCGATAACGCACGCATCGGCGGCCTGACGGTGGTTCAGGGCGATGCCGTGATTAAAGATAACGCGCAGGCCAGTACCACATTATGGCCGCTGGGCCTGACTGTGCCAGGGTTGGTAGTATCCGGTGATGCGCAATTACATGGTGATATTGATGCAAGGGAAGCGAACATGTCGGTATCGCGCGGAGTCTTCTATGGTTATCTGACCGGAGCCGAGATTCGCGACGGGCAGTCTGGCGCCAACCTGACCGATGCCGTGCCGGAAGTCACTGAATGCCCGGCCTACGCAAAGTAAGCTTCTGGCGGTAAGTCAGGTATGGCATCGGGTATCCGGTAACGTGGTTTGGCGCAACGTCAGCGGATATACCTGCCGTACTTCTCGAGTTATTGAAGGTATATACCCAAAATAATTCGAGTTGCAGGACAACACGCATTGCGTGTTGAACAACGCAACGCGTTGGCCCGTCAGGGCAAGGCTCGTTAGAGCCTTGTCACGCGGCAAGAGAGAGACAAATTCGTCGGGAACGAATTTGACCAGCCAACGGCTGGCCTGCGGTGAGAGACAGGATGTCTCTCATTTCATCCCGATGAGCTTACTCAGGTAAGTAATTCGGGTGAACGACAAATCTGCCGGGAGCAGATTTGAACGCTGCTTGCAGCGGCCCGAAGGGCGAGGCCCATTGATGGGCCGAGTCACGCAGCCAACGCACCTGCAACTTGAAGTATGACGGGTATAAACAACGGGGCGTTCGCCCCGTTGTTCTTGTCGTCAACCTCGTTAGCCAGCAGGGATTATTGCCCGTTCCAGGCGCGGATCTGCTGGTCGCGTATTTGCAATTTTTGCTCTGGCGTCAGCGAGTTATAGTTGCTGCTGAGGCCGCTTTCCCAGTCGCCGTACAGCGGATTAGGCAATATGATGAACTGCGTGCCGAATTTCGCCTGATTATTGCTGACGAACGCCCGACGCGCCGTATTGTCCTTATGATAGGTCGCTGCGCCGAAGTCGTTCAGGTTGTCTCCTACATACAGCACAATGTCGTTGCCCTGAGCGGCGATATCATCAAAGCGTGCCTGCTTGTTGCTGTTGCCTTTGCTTAGCCATAGCGTCTGATCGTTCACGTCGGGAAAGCCGAGTTTGAGCATGTTGTCGCGGGTATCGCCGGCTTCGATGATCAACCGGTTGGATACATAAAATACCTGTCCGCCATGGCTGTTGACGTAGCGGGTGAATTCCACCGCACCGGGCACGGCAAGTGCCTGGCGTGCATGAGACCAACGGTTCCAACTGAGCGGGTTGAATGAGGTATGTTCTTTGGCCTGCCAACCGCTATAGGCACTGTTGTCCAGCATGGTTTCGTCAATGTCGACTACGACTACCTTTTTCTTGCCCGGTTTGACAGGTGCGGCGTCGAACGCTAGCCGTGCGGAGTTAAATGCCTGATAACACAAGGCTTGATACTCGCCAGACTGTTGGAGCCAGTTCAGAGCCAGTACCGACTGGTTGGCGAGTCTTGCCTGGGCATCCTGAGACTGGGGAGTACTGCAGCCGGTGAGTGCCAGCATCGCCATCAGGGCGCCGGCGCTGAAAGTCAGCTTTTTCATGGAGTTTCCTTTTTTATGGCTGAGCAGGGTATGTGCGCCAAGCCGAAGAGGTCGTGCAGTAGCGATATCGAAGCAGGAATATATCGGCGAGTAAATATACCGGTCTTATTTGTACGCACTTTTTTAATAACTGTCACGAATCAGTGTAAAGACGGTAATGACGGGAATCGTAACGAAAACGTATTGAATACGGTGGTTGCAACGTACTGAAATAGCAGCGGCTATTAGAAAATATATCCCAAATAATTCGAGGTGCAGGACAACACGCATTGCGCATTGAACAATACAATGCGTTGGCTCGGCGGATTGATGGGTCGAGTAAGAAAACCTACACACCAGTAACCTGAAATGTGGCGGAAAAATAATAATAAAATTTCGTGCTGATTAATGATTGAACACGGATTAAGAAAATAGTTATGATGGTTGTCGACCAGCCAGATATTCAAGTTGGTGTCTATTCACAGTTGTATACCCGTCATACTTCACGTTGTAGGTACGTTGACTTTCCTGCAACTTGAATTATTTAGGGTATATATCCTAAATAGCTCGAATTGCAGAACAAGACTCATCATGAGTGTTGTAACGCTGTCGGTGGCCCGTAAGGCGAGGCCCATTGATGGGCCGAGTAAGAAAGCTAATGCATCTGCAATTTGAAATATAACAGATATATACCCAAAATAGTTCGAGTTGCAGGAAGGCGGCAATCGAGCGAATCCCCAGGAGCTTACACAAGTAAGTGACTGGGGTGAGTGAGGGCAGCCAACGCACCTGCAACTTGAAGTATGAAGGGTATAAAATGGGGATGTGATTATTGCGGTAATTAATAGTAATCACCTCTCTTTATTTTGCTTTTTAAAAACACTGACAGGCATGACGCCTAAGTAAAAAAGAAACAGGAGATGATATGTTTTTAAAGAAGACAGCTGTTCTGGCAACATTCCCCCTCTGGATTGCATTTGCGGCTCACGCCGATGACTTTGATAAACTGGATCAGGCGTTGCCTTCCGGCGTAAATGCCGCGTCGATTGCGCCGGTATTCGATTTTGATACGGATGGTTGCCTGCCCAGCGCAGGAATTAGCCGTAGTGGTCAGCAGAACGGCGGCCTGAAGCCGACCGGCAGCCTGACCGGCGGCTGCCGCTGGAGCACGTTTTTGGATAAGTCCAATACCTTGCACCGTTACGCCTGCGTCAATAACGGCGGTAATCGTTATTGCGGGCATTTTTATGCGCTCTATTTCCTGAAAGATCAGATTGCGGCCGGTATTAATAGCGGTCATCGTCACGACTGGGAATATGCGGCGGTCTGGACCAAAAACGGTACCGTCACACATGGTAGCTACAGCGCTCACGGTAAGCTGACGACCGCTGCTGCGTCCAGTCTTGATAAGCAAAATGGTCACCTGAAGTTTGTGTACCACAAAGACGGCGCGCTGACCCACGCGTTCCGCTTTGCCCAATCAGGCGAGCAGGCGGAAAACCCGTACAACACCTTTGTCACGCCGGATATTGTCAGTTGGTACTCGGTGCATGGTGACGGCGTCAGCAATCAGGACATGCGTAACAAAATGAATACGTTCAATTATGAGTCGGGCGATATTCCGATGAAGGACGGGAACTTTCTGTCTAACCTGAACAATGGTAAACCGGGCGATTATCCGACCTTTACGCAAGCCAGCGTGGACAGTTCTAAATAATCCTCAGGCCGGGCCACCTGGCCTGGCTGTTTCATCAATCGAAGAGTAGGTACTGAGATGACTTAAGGTGAGACAGTTCCAATTCATTAAAGTAATGAATAGGCGTTAGCTTTTTTCAATTGAAATTGAAATGGAAATGGAAATGGAAATGGAAATGGAAATGGTATTTTCGGCATCATTTTGCTTTATACCCAAAATAATTCGAGTTGCAGGCAGGCGGCAATCGAGCGAATCCCCGGGAGCTTACTCAAGTAAGTGACCGGGGTGAATGAGGAAGCCAACGCACCAGCAACGTGAAGTATGACGGGTATAATCATTTTTTGTATAAGACAGACTGATGTTAATTAATAAAATAGGGGGTAAAACTACAGTTAAAATAAAAAAGATAATTGATGGTTTTGTAAAGTTATTCCTTCGTAATGCCGACATGTCTTTCAATTCCTATGTGGTATTGATGCCATTAGCGAAAATCGCTTTCGCTTCACCCCGCTTCTTCCGTAAAGGAGACGTTATCATAGATGCCCAACGAAATGGGCTTTAGCCTTTTTGATTTTGGGGTCAGTCAGCAGCATAAGTGTATAAAAAAAGATCGAACCTGTCATATACACAATTTTATACACATAATTGCCGGGCTTCTATAGGCTTTCGTTGGACGGGATAAGACTGGGTATTTTTCTTTTTACTTGTTTTTAAAGGATTTTTAGACTTGCTGAGAAGGTGTGCCCCCGACAGGAGTGTAACGAAATTTATATTTGTTTGATTTTAATGATTTTATTTCTGTTTTGTTTTAATGGATACCCCAAAAATACCCCCGCATGGTTTTGTGTGAATTGCTTTTGACTGTTTTTTGTTCGCTCGCAAATCAAAAAAAAGATTGGCTCTGTAACAAAATAACTCCCCCAAACAGAAAACCAACACATCACTTGCGCTTTCCATGTACTAAATTCTGTCGGGCTTCCCAGCACTTCATCCTGAGCCGGATCAGTTCCAGATATTTCCGGCGGAACGTATCACCGCGCATACCTGCGGGTTTTGGAAGTCTGGACATGTTAAACCCCACCCGAGCGATCTGATTCCAGTAATCCGGCCACAGTTCCAACTTCGCCATATTTTCCATGCGTGCCAACCGCTGCCAGCGTTTTAACTGGTTTTCACTTTGGCTGGCATAGCAAAGGCCGGAGCATGTTCGGCAGGTGAGCCTATCCGAATCAACGTACAGCTTGGTCGCACGCTTTCCGCATTGGGGGCATTGATACCAATAGCGTGTGCCGTAACTCACTTGTGTGGTGACAAGAGACAGGGAAAAAGTGTTTCCGTTGAGGGTAACAGTAAAACCGTCATCACACCGTTTGAAGGTTGCGTGGATGATGGGTATGTGAAGGTTAACGGAAACGTTTTTCAGGAGGGTGAGGGCATCCAGCCCAATGGAAGGAAGTGATGTGGTGTAACGCCGTGTTCGATTGCGCAATTTTCCCCCGTGATCAATACGAAAAGATCTGCGAACGCCTGCGCAACTGCGAATTGCACATAATGGACAAGATCAGGCACAGCAAGGGATAGAGGCTGTTTGCGAATTCCGGTGCGCTCCGTTTTTGCGAATTGCGCAGTGCTGCGAATTGCGCAATTTTTTGCGCAGTTACACCTGTGCGTTTTCTTCCTGTCTAACTTTTCGTTTTAGCTGTTCGATAGCCTGGTGATATTCCACATCCAGCCAGTTAAGGCAGTCATTGACCAGCGGCAAATAGTTCGCCAACCATCTTGCCTCATCAATTTTTATGCCGGCTAAAGACAGCGATTT
This sequence comes from Dickeya sp. ws52, assembly GCF_007210685.1. Lineage (NCBI taxonomy): Bacteria > Pseudomonadati > Pseudomonadota > Gammaproteobacteria > Enterobacterales > Pectobacteriaceae > Dickeya > Dickeya sp. ws52. Next base: position 223,498 of record NZ_SZVX01000003.1, on the reverse strand, counting down.
CCTGATATCGTCGGTTGTGGATACCAAGCGGCCGGCGCCATCACATTCAGGGCATTGATTGCCTGGCTTTTTGGCTTGCTCACCTGAGCCTTTGCAGCATGGGCATATATCGCTATTACCGGCTTCCTGTTCTGACCACTGCCGGAGTGAGGCTTTCTCTAACGCTATCTGGTTGTTGAGCGTGGCGGCGCGTTCCTGCGCTATCTTGCTGCTGGTTTTGTTCTCAAGGCGTTTTTTCTCTGCATTGAGGATGCCGATCAGGTTCTTGGTGCGAACTGCTTTGGCGCCATAGCGGCGTAGCAAGCTGGCACGTCTGGCGAGTTGTGGGGGCAATGGACGGCAGACTGCCAGATTAATAGCCAGCAGACAGACCGCTACCGCATGATCCGGTATGTTCCGTTGTGAAGGGACCCACTCTTTAACCGCAACTTGCAATCTGTCGCCGGCAGGGGGATCTGATTTATATCTCAGCATGAGCAAGTCATAGCCTACCGGGTGGTGTTTGCTGGCGGTGGATAACGCCCCCAGATACTGATCACGGCCTATTTTCCCGCTACCACGGCAGGATGAGGTAAATGCGCCGGTGCTTCTGGCTTCGTGTAAACGTAAAGTGTGTTCAATTATGCTGGTCATAGATTCCTGCTGATATTGGTTTATAAGGGGGGAAGCGAGCTTGTGTAATGGGGCGTTTACTCTTCTATCCCCTGAGTAGTAGCCGTAATCGCACGGTTTACTGCGTCAAGGTTACGTTCAAATACGGTGCTACCTTTAGGGGTATTCGCCAGCTTTAGCAGCGCATCCCGCACCGGTTGGCTTTCGTATAACCGGCCAAATGCGCCATAGGTTCCCATCGTTCCGATAACTTTCGCGGCGAGTACCGGCCCGCCAAATATTCCTGCCAGTCCCGGCCCCATAACGGAACCTATCTGTGCGGCCACCTGTCCGTTAGGCAGGGTCACTGATGCCTGAGAGGCGCGTTGCGTACTCTCCAGGTAACGCGTCAGACCGGTAAGGTATTGCCGTTCTTCGCCTTTAAAAAATATCCCTGTATGTTCAGAATATTTTTTAAGCCTTAGCAGGAAGCGATCCGGGGAGGCTTCACCCTCCAGTGCTTTGGTAATCAATCCGGCGCGGGCGGCTTGTCGGCCTCTGTTGTCAAGAGAATCGTATAGTGCTCTTACCTGGCTGGGTTTACTATCAAACAGCATGGAATTGACGCTTTCCGGCGTGATATGGCCTTTTTCCAGAATACCCTTTAACTTCGTTCCCTTTACCTTACCCGCTTCCTGAGCATAAACCGCTTTGGCGTGAGCCCAGCGAAATGCCTCTTTTTCCCCCAGAGCGTCATTTACTGCGCTATTGAGGTCTTTGGTCATGGCTTCATAGACGCGATTAACGGATACAGCGGAACGATCCGGCATCGCCATACGTTCCCCTTTCACATCCATACGAAATTGTGTGCGCAGATCATCCAGCAGGCTAAAATTGACGTTTTCTCCCGTTAACTCGTCCCGATAATCCTGCAGGCGATTAATGGTGGCCTCATCACGGGTTTTTCCCATTCTGGATAGCTGCGCAATTTCGTTATCAATCGCGTCGATCGCACGTTGTGGCTGAACAGCGCCGGCGCTGTCCATCTTGTTTCTGATGTCGTTAAAGCGCTCACCCGCGGCACGCTTAAGGGCTGTATTCTGTCCTTTGATGCTCTGAACCACATCAGCGGGGGAGTAAATACCGTATCGCTGTGAAAACTCATCCACCAACCGGGAGCGCGCCATTTGCTGATCTGCACGAATTTGCCCCGTACCCACAACAGGGATTTTCTCCGCATTGGCCTGAACTGAGCGACCGATAAAGGTTTTCGGCGGCATCATGTCGCTAGTCATTAGCGGAGCGTTATTCTGTTTCGCGTAATCGATAGCGGCCTGGGCTTCTGGGGCGATAGTGCCTTTAAGCGCACGATAACCCGCGCCAGCCGCATTACCGACAACGCGAACGGCGCCGCCGACAGCGGTGGACACGCCTAAATCCTCCGCCAGTTCAGCCGCATCATTCAGCCCGCTGTTTTCCGCCAGTGCGCCTACCGTATTCTCTGCGACCAGCCCGGCCAGTCTTGCGCCTGCGCCGGTTGCTGCTCGCGTCGCTCCCTGTACCGGATTGACCAGGTACGGTAACGCATCAGCCGCGACCTGTCCCGCTTCGGTCTGTGGCCGCATGGACTCAGGAAGCGAGAAACGGGCGGCAGGGGTGTAGGTGCCATCACCGATCCCCATTTTTCCGCCGGCCCATGCCGCGGCACTTTGCACCGCATCGCCAGCCATAGGAATGATATTGGCGACGTTAATCCCAGCCTGAGTAATTGCGCCACCTGCCTCAGACACCCCAAGCAAGCCATCCTGCAACAAGCTGCGTGCTTTTGGCGCTTGCTGGGCAAACTGCGCGTAGGGATTTTCCTCTTGGCTGGTGGCTGATATGTCTTGCGGAGAAGCCGGGGTAGCAAACTGTGCGTAAGGGTTGGTTTCTTCTGTCGGAACATTGACACTTACTGGCTGTGGCTGTGGCTGTGGCTGTGGCTGTGGCTGTGGCTGTGGCTGTGGCTGTGGCTGTGGCTGTGGCTGAGACGTGCTGGCAAACCCTTCTACAGCCTCCCTCGTCATGCCATCTCCGTTAAGCAGGTATTCCCCGCTAGGGACAGTTACAAAGAGCCGCCCCTGTTCGTCTTGCCTGGTACTGCCGCCAAACTTATTCGCTATCTGCTGGGCGATCTGCTGTTGCTGCTCTGGCTTCAGGAGTTTCAAAGTCGATTTCATCGAGTCCCAGTTCACAGTGCTGAACTCTCTGGCCGCGCCCATTTCGGGATGAATACCCGACTGTCTGGCCTGCATCATGATACGTTCCTGAATTGTCGGCTCCACGGTGGCGGTAACAGGCTGTTGCGGGGATGCCTTCATACTCTGTGCGTATTGGGGGACGTCTGGGACGGGTTCGGGCTGACCACTACCGATCAGCCCTTCATCTTTTGGGGAGGCGCGCTCCCCAATATAGCGCTGGCTTGCTCCCTGCCCGAATGTCTGATCGAACAGATGAGCGGTATCCGGACGCTGACGCAGCATATCAATTGCTGTTTGCGGTATTGCCGGATGACTGGGCGGTACACCGGCGCCAGGTGCCGTTACACCATTAGACTGGTTCGGGGATGCGGGCTGTTGTTGACCACCGGCAGACGGCAAGCGAACAGCATAACCACCTTCCACTTTTTCCACCGTCGCGCCTGGCATTTTCGCCCATTTGCTGGCGTTGGCCACACGCTCATTAGAAAAGGGTTTGCCGCCGAATGTTTTCAGCTCGCCTTGCTCCTGCCCTTGATGGGTGTTCATCCCGTAAGCAGTCGCATAACGATCACGCTTATCCGTCAGAAAGGTTTTTAGGTCATTGGCGCGGCGGATAAATTCTTCTTCGGACTGGCTAGCACTTAATCCCGACACGGCAATACGGGCTTGCTCCCCTTCAGCGTTAGATAATGCGCCCATGCCACGCAATGCCTGAATAGCGCTAAGGAAGTTCTGTCCTCCAAATTGCTTAAAGCGAGTATCCCAACTGGCTGCGTCAGTGCCTGGAATATGCTTGCTCACCACACCCAACCCAGCGCCTACAGAAGTGCTAAAGCCCGGATCGGTTAGCAGGCCGTCAATGGTCTTGATTTGCTGATCATACGTTTCAACCACGTCTTGCCTTTGCAACTTGCCATCTGTAGACGCTTGCTGCTGTTTCTTCATTTCACCAAGATATTTTTGCCGCTCCATACCTGCGTTGTTGTAATCGTTGACAATCTCAGCTGGAGATTTCCCGGCGGATATCTGCTGAAAGCGGATGTGTTGCGGCACCTGCATGTAGTCCTGTACTGGCATAAAAGGCGCGTTCGGGTCAGGTTCGGTGTACGGATTAGCCTCCTTAAGGTTGGGTTGTGTCATTCCCAGCAAATGAGAGCGCTGCGCCAATGTCCTCATAATTTGCTCACTGGAGAGCGGCAACGGCGGGTCATTGGGATCGGTGGAGCGGTTGCGCGTGATCGGAGCCTGATATGTGGAGCCATCGCCCCGAGTGACGGTCACGCCAAAGTAAAAATTACCGTTACCGGAAGGGTCTGGCATGATATGCGTTAATTTCCGGTCTTTCATCGGCTTGCCATCGTCAGCCAGTTCACCCTGCTTTATGCTTAACTCTGGGCGTAGCATCTCATCAGCGGCAGATATGACTGCCGGGTCGTCTGCACTGATTTGACCAGACATCAGCGCCGGCGCACGTGATTTGAGATACAGAGCGCTTTGCGCTGCTTTAGGGCTGGTCAGATAATCCGGGTTTAGCGCAGTGTAAAAATGTTGCGCATCAGGAGGAAGCTGTGACCACAGGCGCGTGGCTGTCTCCTTATCTCCCGCACGGGCTGATAGCGTTATCCCTTCAGCCAGATGCCCATATCGAGTGGTCATTTCCTGTAGCTGCTGCTGGCGCTGTTGTCGTTTTTCGGCAGCCTGAGAAACAGCCAGCGTCCCGGCAGAAATATCTACCCGGCGATTATCCAAAATGCGATCTTTCGCTTTATTCTCCTGTTCAATTTTCTGTTGCTGAACCAAATTATTGTAATCGCGCTCATCAGTAGACTGGCGCCAGTTCTGGGTGTTTACCGCCATTTCATAATTTCGATCGGCATTCTTCTGTTGCTGGTCGATCATTAACCGCCGCAATTCCGATTCTTCCCGGCGTTGTAGCGCATTATCGACAGTGCTAAATCCTGCCAGAAAGCCGTCAGCCAATCCTCTTACATCTGCCATAAATCCCCCAATTATGAAAACAATGAACCAGCCAACAAGCCAACCGCCGCCCCAATTGCCGTACCAATGCCTGGAGCAAATGACCCCATTGCTGCGCCGGCCGCCGCCGTTGAGCCTAAAGCCGCACCACCCGCCGCGCCCATCCCGGCCATCGTGCCTTTCGTCTGATTAGCTGCCATTTTCTGCTGTGCTTTGAGTTGCTCATTCGCCGCTTCACGCTGCTGTTCCTGTTCAGCGGCTTGCTGCATACCCTGCATACCTTGCTGGCGTGTCTGTGCCGCAATATCAATGAGTCCGTATGACATCGTATTTATTCCTGCTCAAAAAGAGGTTGTGCCACCATACTTAGCGCTTCATTAAACGTTGGTTCTGGTTTTTCCAAAACTCGACGGGCGATAACCGCCGCACGGCGTTTCGCTCTGGACTGTTTAACAATCCACTCGTCGATATCGGCTTCACGCCAGCCAATCGCACGGCCTCCCGTGATGCTGAATGGTGCAGGGAATTGGCCGCTTTCCCACATCACGCGCACGGTTCCACGATCAAGAGACAGTTTTTCGCATACCGCTTTTTCGCGTAATATTTTTTCGCTCATGCCTGCATTTTCCGTTGATTGAAGCGATCGACCAGATAGCGCCGCATATCGCTGGGTTGAGGGGGGAGGGAATAAGGGTTTACGCCATTTTCTTCCGCTAATTCACGCAACTGGTAACTCGTGAGTTTCGCCAGATCAACGTCATCATTGCCGATTTTCACTACAAGGCTGCTTGCTTCGGCGTCAGCCTGCTGCTGTGCCCGTTCCTGCTGGCGGCGATTTTCGGCGGTAATCTGCCGCTGGTGTTCGGCTTCCGCCACTTGTGCAGCCTTGTGCCTGGCTTCTTCCGGCGTAGCGAATATGCCAGGGAAGCTATCCAGCAAGTACCCGGCAACAACGGGCGGAATATCCGTAGGGACTGATTGAAGAAACAGAAACGAACGGCCCCTGTAATCAACACGCTTTTCCGGTTTACCTCCGATGTAGACAATTTTCAGATCAGTTCCGCCAAACGTAGCTGCCTGCTCTTCTTTCCATTCGTCTTCTTTGCGAAGAGATTCCGCTAATTCATGAGGTTCCATCGTATTTATCCATTAAAAAAGCCTGCTGGGCGAACCATGCAGGCTTGGGGGTTATGGCAGATTGTGGGTAAAAAGATACCGGAGTGGTTTTTAAGCCATACTCCGGTATCTTTCCGCAAATTAGCGCGTATTAATGGGGGATGCAAGATGAGTATGTAGCCAGTTTGTTGGGCTGTTTTCCCCGTCTTTTATGTTCCCGCCACATTCCCCTATAGATCATTAGAAAGATGTCGGTTCGGTTGGTTCAGTTGGTTCACGGGCTGCTAAGCTGCGCCAGCACTGGATTTGTGTGAACCAACACCCCCCTAATTGCGTTGGTTCAGTCGTAATTGTTGTTGGTTCACGCATCCAGCCAGAAAATAATCGGATACATCACCCTGTTGGTTCAAATTGCCCGTTTGTTGGTTCAGTGTTGGTTCAACATCGGATGCGTTTTCCTTATAAAACAACAATCTTGACTTATTGAACCAACTGAACTGACTGAACCAACACACCTTCTACGTGTGTGAAAGCATCCTATTCTGTCGGGTCATCTTCCGGCCGATACTGAAGCACGTAGACGTTTATCTGCCGCCCATCAATGCGTGGTGACTTACGTTGATAGCCGCGCCCACTGGTGGGGGGCGTCAACATGCCCGCTCCGCGCAAGATTTCGGCAAACTGCCTGACGTTAAACCCCCTGGCGATTTCGCCCTCAAAGGTGGCCGGGAAGGTGTAGAACATCATCGGAGCGGCATCGTGCTTGCCCCTGTCCCGGTATCCGGCAAGGTCACGTATAGGCAGGTCTTGCGGGTTATAGGGCAGCGGGGCAAACCGGCTCAGGCCGTGGGCGTTCAGGAACGCTTCGCACTGCTCGATAATCTGCTGGTGCTCCTTGTTGCCGGTACCGAATTCGCGCACCCAGGCATTAAAGCTGTGCTGTATCGCATCCCGGCCAGCCTGTTCATCCCAGCCGGTAATGACCCGGCCCAGTGACAGCGCCGCGTCCATCACGGCAAAGCGGGCGGCCACCCGGTGAACCTGTTCGCCATAGTCGGCAGGAATGAGACTGCGCCAGCGTGTTTCAGCGGCTCTCACCGCCTCGATAGCCTGTTGCGGGTGGTCGGCAAGGTGCTTAATCCACGCCCGGCCTGCGGCGCCGTGGTACTGATGGCAGGCGTCTTTCAGCGCGTCGGCGTGCTGTTTGCCGTTGGCATGTTCATGAAAGCGCGTCGTTTTGCTTAACGGAATGTTCAGCAGCCGTACCAGTTGGCCCGCCTTGGTTTTTCTGCCCACGCTGGCAATGAACGTTTCCAAATCCATTTCGCCGGTACTGATTGCCACCGTGCGCCAGCGCTTTAACTCCCGGTTGCCGCCTTCTTTGGCTCCCTGCAATTTGCCGACGCCGTTAAACAGTGCATAGGCGGCCTGCGCCACGCTCACCGGGTCGGCGCCCTGGCCGACTTCATCCAGCGGCATCAGCGCGTCGTTGTGGGCAGCGGCTTCGTTCGCCAGCCCCAGCGCGGTGCCGTACCACGTCAGGCGCAGTAACTCCGGGTTCCCGTACAGGCTGGTGGCAACACTGGCGGTGGTGGTTTTCCCGGCGCTCGATTGTTCATAGAAATGAATGCCGAATCCGTCAGCGCCCACCAGGCCGATTAACGGGGCGGCCAGCGCCGCCGCCATACCGGTCATCATGGCGTAGTTGCCCCCGGCAAGGCGGGCCACGGTGTCGCGCCAGTCTTCTGCCGTGCCGCTGACGGTGTAGCCTGCGGCGGCCGCGCTTCGCCCGCTGAACAGTACCGGCCTGTCAGGGGTGCCGATGATTTCCCCGTCCGGCATGAGGTAAGCCCCACACTGCCAGCCGGTCGCGTGGGCGATATGCCAGATATCCCGTGCGGCACTGCGCTGGAGCCAGTCGGCCAGAATGGCACGCAGGCTGTTTTTGGTGGTGACGTTCACGCCGCCGTTTTTCAGCGTTCGCCAGCCCTCGCGCTCACCGATATCCGCCAGCGGAATGGCCTGTGTGGTGTCGGTCTTCGCGCCGATGGGCCGCCAGCGCATTATCAGGTACTGGTCTTTGTCGTCCCGGCCAATGCCCACCACTGCCAGCGGGGAGCACAGCCAGCTTTCATTGTTGATAATCTCGCCGCTGTCTTTATCCACTTTGGGGGTTACCCAGAACACCCCATCCCGGCGGCTTTGCACATGTGGCTTTAACGGGTCGCTATGCGTTGGCTTGTCGTCGTCCGGTTCGTCCGGTTCGTCCGGTTCATCCGCTGGCGGTGAATACAGTGAGGCGGCAAACGCCTGTGTCGCGGCCATCAGCCCGTATTGCTGGCGGTAATCGTCCCAGTCAGCCTTTTCATCGGTCGGCGGCAGGGCCACCTGGCCGTTCACCGCACGGGCGGCTTTCTCCGCCCAGTCTTTCCCTGTGTTCGGCGTATCCGGTTTGATGTCGTTATCGGCGGCCAGAATGATACGAGCGCTGGCATACCGGGTGCGCATGGCCTTTGCCACCGGCACCATGTTGCCCGCGTCGATAGCGGCGAGGGTCAGCGCCTCCGGGCGCATCCGGTGAACGCTTAATGCCGTCGCCAGCCCTTCGGCAATAATCACCGTATCGGGCTGTTCTGAGGCACTAATAACGTGATATGCGCCACGTTTGGCGGAATCGGCCACCAGTCGTTTAGTGCCATCGGGGGTTATTGTCTGTGCGGCGGTGGTGGTACCGCTGGCGTCCTGTAACGTCAGCAGCAGGGTGCCATCGGGCAGCAGCGGATACGACAACCCGGTTAAGCCCTTTCCGGCCAGATAGGCAGACTCCCCCGGCTGTGCCTGTGCGGTCAGTTTTTTCAGCCGGGCGGCAAAGCGCCGGGCTTTTTCTGCGGTACGGGCCTGCTCGTCGGCAGAGGGTGATTGCCGGGTATCATGCTGGCGCGTGTCCGGCGCCGGCGCATCGGCTGCCATTCCCAGCACGTCGGCCACCAGGCGGGCGGCGTCTGCCGCATGACACTGGCGAACGTTCATCACCAGCGCCAGCCCGTCACCGGCTTCCGGGTCACAGTGGCGGCAATGCCAGGTGCCGCGCCCGTCCAGATTATCGAACTGGAAACGGTCTTTGCCGCCACAGGCCGGACAAGGGGTAAGCGTTGTTGGATGACGGGGAACCTCGATCCCCAACTGGGAAAGTACATCAGGCCAGCGGCCCACCGCCGAGCGGGTCACTTCACGGATAAAATCGATATTACGCATTCCATTGCCCTCAGTGCGTCGCTGGTGTGGGTGGTAGCGCACCGTTATTGCGCATCTGAATAAATTCATCGTGCATATCGGCCAGTATTTCCCGCCCCATATCGGACAATTCAGGCGCCGTGCTTTGATGATTGAGCATTCCCTGATAGAACAGAGTGGCGTTTTTAGTGCCTTGTTCACGTCCAAATTTCCCGATCAATGCGCCCTCGATATTATTCGCCATCGCAAAGCGCTCCGTATCAGGGTAAACATACATGGTGCCGTGTTTCCCTCGGTAGAGAGCCCCGTTATTGCTGCCGTTGCCTGTAACACCTTGCTCACCGTTGATCCGCTGCTGCTCCCTTATGAATTCGTAAGCCACCAGCCAGCGCCACATTTCCAAATCTTGCTGATCATTGGGCTGGAAATAGCCTTTCTCTTTCGCTTTTGCCAGCGCATGAAACACACGCAGCCCGTTTAGGTTGTCATGGTCGTAATAGCCGCGATTCAGGCTGGAAAGGGCATAATCAAACGGGTGGCACGTTGCCACTTCGTATTTGCCTTCATCGTCCAGCGCCATAAGACAAATGCCATCAGGGGAAACATCGATATACGGGGCGCGTTCATGTTCCAGTGACAGGGGTAAAGAAATGATGTCGTTCATACGCCACTCCCTGTGCTGTGTTTGGTATTCTTTGCGGGAAAGGCACATTGCTTTGCCTCACGTTGATAGCCGTCAATCAAGTCATCCAGCAGTAAAAGCGCGATAAACGCCGTCTGGCGCACGGCTTCAGGTTGAGTGGTGTTATCGCAACAAGTCAGTAAATCGATGAGCCCACGAAGGCTGCTCATCGTGCCTTCAAGACATTGTTCTCTCATTGGGACATCTCCTTATCAAGCGATGCACGGATCTCGGCGTGAATATCGCTGGCAATACCGATAAGCGCACACAGTTGTGGGGAAACGCGCTCTTTCTCCGCCATATTCAGGATGACGTCGTACAGCGCAGAGACCTGCCCGGCACGAAATGCGGCTAAATCCAATGGAATAGCGTTATTCATGGTCTTGGCCTCGCTGTTTTTGCTCTTCCAGCAGCCATAAGGACGACGTGCCGGATAAATCGCAGGCCAGTGCTAACGCTGTCGATAAATCGCCGCCATCCAGCTCTCTGTGTGTCATTTCCAGCATCATCAGCAGAACGCACAACCTTTCGGCCTGCTGGGCTGCCTGTGTCAGTGAATGGTTATGCGCCATGTTCCACCTCGATCACTTCCGCTTTAACGCCAGCTTTACGGAACTTGCGGTTAAGGTTTTTGGCGGAGCGTTCCGCATATTCGCGGGTACGTGTTGGCGTTTCCAATGTGTATCGTGTTACCCGGCCGGTAACGGGATTGGTTTGGGTGATATGAACCTTAAACACGCTTCACCCCCGCTTGTTCGGCTTCTGCCTGGCTGGCGCGATACAGATGGTCGATACGCTCCTGCAGGACAAACAGCAGGATTTCACGCGCCTGCGGTTCATCCGTGTTGACCGCGGCATAGGCCAGCGCCCGGCACTGGTCGATGATTTCATCCAGCTCCAGCGGGGTGTTATCAAACATGGCGCACCGCCTTAACCGGCAGGCGGCCCGCGAAAAAGCAGAGGTGATCACCAGCCAGTGTGCGGCGGGCTTCGTGTTCAGAAACGGCAGGGATACGGTGAATGACCGGTTTTTGTGCGAGACAGTCGCGGCGAATTGCGGCAATAAGCCAGATAAATTGCGGTTTTGGGGTAGGGGTAGTAGCCGGCATGTGGCAGCCTCCTGTAACTGGGGTTTAAACCCACCACCGGAAACGCCAATTTCACTGGTGGTGGACTGAACAGGGTTGGCGTAACCGGCGTTACAGGAAACCGGCGCTTCCGAAGAAGCCCCCATCCAGCCCACCATTACTTTGTGAGCGGCACGGATTATACCCGCATCGCTGAAAAAAGGGTGTGCAGATGTAAGGACACAAAAAAAGACGCTCGGCGCGTCATGTGTCGCCTGTAACATTACCGGGACGCCAATCCCGGCACCAGATTTTGCTGGTGCCTGTTGAAAATAGCCCATCTGCGAAGCAAACGGCAAGCGGTTTTTGCGTCCCCTGTGGGCAACGTCGCGTAAGTTATGCATGACTCACCCCCAGCCGTTTTGCCATCCAGCGTTGAGACAACCGGGTTAATTCGGCTTTGCGCTGGGGGTAGTCCTGCCCCAGTTCAATCAGCGTGATGTTGGTCTGCTCAAGGTAGGACAGGTGCTCCAGTTGGTCGGCGCTCATGCTGTCGCGGGGTTCACCGGTTACACCATTGACCTGTGCCCAGCCTTTTGCCGTCAGGCCGCCCAGTACCAGACGGGCGATCATGTTGCTTTCAGTGGTGTAGTGGTGGGGCAAGGTTTTCTTGCCCAGTTCCGAACGGGCGATTTCCAGTGCGGTGCACATCGGTTTGAAGTAATTCGCGGCGGTCAGGCGGGCTTTGAGCTGGCGGCGAAAGCGGGCGGACACTTCCGGTACGCTACGGTGTAAGGCTTCCTCGCACTGGATGAAGTAACGACGAACGGCGCGGCCCTGTTCGTTGCGCTCCAGCATCGCTATTTCTTTAGCGGTGTCGATCGTCAGAAAGTAATCTTTGCCGGGGCGACCCGTGGGAATAGGGCTGCAAGCCTTGCTATTCGGGCTTTTCCCCAATTTTGGGGAAATCATTTTATGGACGGCATAATCACTGCCAATGGCAAAACCATATTCCCTAATCCGGTCAGTGATCCATGTGGAGAAGTCTTTGCCAATGTCCAGTGCGATATGTAACGCTTTCGCGCTCACAATATTGGTTTCGCGTTCGCCTATCCGGCCAGAAATCACCGGGATTAATTCGGCAAAGCTATGACTGGAAATATTGCTCTGGCGGTTTTCAGGGTGAGCGAGTCCCTGACCGTGAAGGTCATTGTTTTTTGATGTCATAAAATCAGGCTCCGTTAGCGGGCGGCGTAATCCGGGTACAGGCTTAGAATATGGTTTATTTCCTGCTGGGTAAGCGGTGGGTGGCCGTTAATCCCGGCGTTGCTATTGACCAGTCGAATAACGCGGGAAATATCATCACGCGTTGCAAACCGATAGCGGTAATGACTGCCGATCCCGTCGGCGTTAGGTTCGTCAATACGTGCTAACCGAATATCAAGCAGGCGTTCTAATTCCGTGGCGTAATTCCGGCCAGAAGAAAGGTGGCAGTGGTGGAGAATGTCATTCTCAGTAAAACCACCTGCGCCGGAACGCAGCATAAAAACCCGTGCGCGATGCTTTTTAGGGACTGGTTTAATGGATGTGCTGGCGGTATGATCAGAAACGTTACCTTTCTGACTGACCGCCTGTAGTGGGCGGTTTTTCATTTCCATCAGACCACCTCACCACGCGATTCAGCAATACGCTGATTAATCCAGTCATCAATTTCACTTTCAATAAACGCGACGGAACGTGAACCGATTTTTACTGGATGCGGGAAGCGGCCTTGTGCAATGAGTTTGTAGATCCATGCTTTGCTAAAGCCAGTTTTATGGCATATTTCTGGAATCCGTAGCATACGTTTAGATTGTGCGGACATTGACTATCTCCTGTAGGTGATTGAGGTCTACAGGAGTATTGAATCAAATAAAAAACTAATAGCGTCTTATGAGACAACTATTTTTCGTTAGACTGACCAATCTTTTGTCTCTTTCAAAAGCCTGTCTAGAGTGTCCTTCCCTATGCCGTCAAACTCAATTCCGTGCTTTAGTGCAAGCCGTTGTATCATTACTGCCCTATCTCTAAGTGATGCTTTAAAAAAATCATCTCCCAGATCTGGGTTGGTTTTTGCCAAAACATTAAATAAATCCGGCATTCTCCCGAGCCTCTTCTTTTTCTCTGTTTTTTTATCATTGGATACTGGATGAATATCATCTTCAAAGAAGGATGTGCCGGTATTATTTATTATTTCATATAAATCTTTTTTAAATATAATTAGCTCTGACTTATTGGTGATAATGCTATTTTCTATACGAATAGACGTATCATCATTTTTTCCTGTAATCACAGCGTTACGTGGGTCACAGGATAAATCAGTTAATACTCTAGCGTCATCTATGGTTATTTTTTCACCAAATATAACGCATTCCTCAATTGCTGATATTCTCCAAAAACCATGTAAACTTCCTTTCATGACAAGGTGAGCCAGACACAAATCATCGGAGTCCTCATACAATCTTGCTGCGTTCTCAACAACTACAGAGCCTTCGCCTTTATCTGGGATAAATGAATAATATACTGAATCCATGAAGTAATCTTTAAATCTTTCATGATGTTTTTTCATGGTTTTATTTTTTAAATCAGCAATATCAATAAATGACAAGCTGCCATGCTCACCATTCAGGTATACATATAAATTAATAGCATTAAGCGCCCACCAATGCATGAAGTCATCAATTTCGTAACCCAACAATTTAGCCGCCCTCTCTATCGTGCAAAATTCAAGATGGGGCATGTTTTTATTTTCCCAGATACTTTTTTTGTTTGAATCTGACATCGTGTTACCTCTTTTAGATTACTATCTATCCAGTTATGCGCGTTTCCCAAACGAGCCGTGAACCACATTTTCGCCGTTCTCCAGCGAGTCCATATAGTCCGCGTACCATTGGAGCATTTCGCGCCTGCCATCCAGATATTGGGCATGATTATAGGTGCCACGAATTGAGTTTTTATCGACGTGGGCAAGCTGAGTTTCAATCCATGCCGTGTTGTAGCCCTGTTCGTGAAGAATGGTACTCATGGTGTGGCGAAAGCCGTGGCATGTGACCTTTCCGGCATAACCGCTGCGTTTAAATACCTGGTTAATGCTGGCTTCACTCATTGTTTTGCGAGGGTCATTCCGGCCCGGGAACATCAGCGGATAGTTACCTGTTATCTCTCTTATCTGCTCTACGATAGCAAGAGCCTGACGTGATAGCGGTACAAGATGAGGGCGGCGCATCTTCATCCGTTCCGCAGGGACATCCCATAGCGCATTTTCGATATCTATTTCCTGCCAGGTGGCGCCGCGCAATTCACCGTTACGCAACCCGGTCAGGATAAGCAGCCGTGCGGCCAACACTACCAGCGTGCTACCAGAGTAGCCGGATAGCGCCGTAAAGAAATCCGGTAGCTCTTTAGCGATTAAGAAAGGGTGATGTTTCGATTCATGCCCTTGCATCGCGCTTATCAGGTCTGGCGCTGGGTTATACGATGCTCGCCCGGTGACAATGGCATAACGGAAAACCTCAGAGCAGCGCATCCGCACCTTTCTGGCTTGCTCAGTAGCGCCGCGATTTTCTATTTTTTTGAGTATTTCCAATAGCTCCAGCGGTTTAATTTCTGCGATCGGGCGATCCCCCAGGCGAGGGAAAACATTATTAGTGAGTAGCACCATATTTTCATTGGCATACCCGGCCGACCACTTTTTGGCTTTGCTGGCGAGCCATTCCAGCGCGATGTCCTTAAAACTATTTTTTACTTGAGCCTTGCGGGCGTCTTTTTCATCCTTTTTATTCTCGGATGGATCAGCGCCAGCAGCGAGAGCCTTTTTCGCCTTATCACGCAGCGTTCTGGCATCGGCAAGTGAGACATCAGGATATACCCCCAGTGCCAGGAGCTTTTCTTTACCCGCAATCCGATACTTTAGACGCCAATAACGTGCGCCGTTGGTGTTGACGAGCAGGTATAAGCCGCCGCCGTCTGCCAATTTATATGGCTTATCTTTAGGTTTGGCGGTATCAACCTGCCGTGCATTTAGTTTCATTTGGGGGTATCAGTTTTAGACCGAACACGGGATACCCCCAAATGTACCCCCTGAAATATGTTGATTGCAATAGATTGTAGTGGACGTTGAGAGAGTGAGATTTATCGTGAAGCCTTGGTATTGCTGAGGTTTGTTGACTTGAGTAGACGCTGAGAGAAGTGTGATTGGCGCCCCCGACAGGAATCGAACCTGTAACTAGCCCTTAGGAGGGGCTCGTTATATCCATTTAACTACGGGGACCGTGCTGGGGCTGCATTATACCCGATTTGACTGACTTCATAAGCACTTGCCGGTGCGTTTGCTCAATCTGCCACCAGTTTTGACCTGAATACCCGTCTTAATCGTGGTATCTTCCGTTTTCCTGATAGCCCTGTTATCGGGAGCTGTTGTTGCAAGTGACTGAATTAGATTGCGATCGCACAATCGGTTCTGGAATTATATCGGTGCCTGACACAGGATCTATCTCTTACGATGTTGACCATTGCATCAGCCGGCGTGGATAGCGATTGCTTTTCGGGTCAGGACATTTGTACGAACCGGACAATTCTGAAGCGCTTATGAGAGGTGCGTCACATCTGACGTCGCAATCAAACGAACGCAATTTTTCCGACAGACCGCCACCGGCGGCACGGGCAAACCAAAGCCCGGTGTATTAAAATGATAGCATGTGGCCTTGTGCGCTGGTGGCCCGATGGCAGGTTGTGCGGACTGCATGAAAGTTCAGCAGGGAGATACGTTATGAATTTTCGTCTGGGTGGTGTGGTTCTGGCGAGCGTGGTGCTTGTCGGCTGTGCCAGCTCTAAAACTTCAGCGCCGGAGCAACGCTCGGATCCGCTGGAAGGCTTCAACCGAACCATGTTCGGGTTCAACTATAACGTGCTGGATCCGTATATTGTGCGGCCTGCTGCGGTGGTCTGGCGTGATTACATGCCGCAACCTGCGCGTAATGGCTTGAGCAACTTCTTCGGCAACCTGGCGGAACCTGCCACCATGGTGAACTATTTCGTCGAGGGGAAACCCTATCAGGCGATGATTCACTTCAACCGTTTCTTCCTCAATACCTTGCTGGGTATGGGAGGCCTGATCGATGTGGCATCGATGGCGAATCCCAAACTGGCGAAAGAAGAGCCGCACCGTTTCGGCAGTACGCTCGGGTATTACGATGTGGGTTACGGGCCTTATCTAGTGTTGCCGGGTTATGGCAGTGCGACATTGCGTGAAGACGGGGGAGGCACGGTGGATACGCTCTACCCGCCATTGAGTTATCTCACCTTCTGGATGTCCGCCGGCAAGTGGGCGGTGGAAGGATTGGAAACTCGCGCCCGTTTGCTGGATTCCGATGGGTTGCTGCGTAACTCGTCCGATCCGTACCTGATGGTGCGCGACGCCTACTTCCAGCGGCATGACTTCCTGGCTAATGGCGGGAAATCCGTTCCCGTGGCTAACCCGAATGCTAAGGCGATCGAAGGAAGTCTGGACGAAATTGATTCGAATAAGTAAGCCTTTTTTTAGTATTGCACAGGCACCTGCGGGTGCCTTTTGTAACTAATTTTCTTGCCGAACCCCTTGTAGCGCACCAATCAGATTGTTTGTGAAACGTTATTTTGTTGTTGGTTTTTATTTAATTACATAAATTCATTTTTATCGTTTATGTAACAATAATAACAGCCGGTTAGAAAAGGTAACGATTCAGCTGCCCTGAGCAAGCAATTCGCATGTTGCGTAACCTGTTTTTATCTCCGCCTGTCGCCAGCCGGTTTTACGTTGCGCCGACATCATAGATGCAGGTCTATCTGCCGCTGTTTCCCGCATGGCTCAGCGCTTTTGTATCGTTATCTCGCTAATCAGGAATCACCCTTGTTCACCTGCAGGGATGACACACTGACATAACGGGACATAAATATGAAAAAACGACTGGTTACCACCTTGTGTCTGGGCGTGATAGGGCTGGCACAGCCTGTCATGGCGCAAGAAAATAACACTGTGGATGTGGTGCTGATTGGCGGCGGCGTCATGAGCGCTACGCTTGGGACGTATTTGCAGGCGCTGGAGCCGAATTGGACCATCAGCATGGTTGAGCGCCTGGACAATGTCGCGCAAGAAAGCTCCAACGGCTGGAATAATGCCGGCACCGGTCACTCTGCATTCATGGAGCTGAACTACACGCCGGAAAAAGCCGACGGTTCGATTGATATCAGCAAAGCCGTTGAAATCAGCGAGGCGTTCGAAGTCTCCCGCCAGTTTTGGTCTTATCAGGTTTCTCATCATGTGATGAAAGAGCCGGCATCCTTCATCAACAGTGTGCCGCACATGAGTTTCGTGTGGGGCGATGACAACGTGAACTATCTGCACAAACGTTATCAGGCGTTGCAACACAGCACCTTGTTCCGTGGTATGGCGTTCTCGGATAACCCGGAACAGATCAAACAGTGGATTCCGCTGGTGATGGAAGGGCGTGATCCGCAGCAGAAGATTGCCGCCACCCGTATGCCGATTGGTACCGACGTTAACTACGGCGAGGTTACCCGCCAGTTGGTAAACGGCTTAACGCAACAGGCGACGTTCAACCTGAAATTGAGCAACGAAGTGCGCGATATCAAGCGCAACCCGGACAACACCTGGCGTGTCGTTGTGGCTGACCTGAAAAACGGTGGCAAGGAAAGTGCGATCAACGCCAAGTTTGTATTTATCGGCGCAGGTGGCGCCGCACTGCAATTGTTGCAGAAATCCGGTATTCCGGAAGCGGATAACTACGGTGGTTTTCCGGTTGGCGGCGAGTTTCTGGTTACCGATAACCCGGATATCGTAAAACGTCACCTTGCCAAAGTGTACGGTAAAGCCTCGGTGGGTGCGCCGCCAATGTCGGTGCCGCATCTGGATACCCGTGTTTTCGATGGCAAACAGGTGCTGTTGTTCGGCCCGTTTGCAACCTTCTCCAGCAAGTTCCTGAAAAACGGTTCGTTGTGGGATTTGATCTCCTCGATGAACACCGCCAATTTAATGCCGATGGTGAATGTGGGGATCGATAATTTCGATCTGGTGAAATACCTGGTCGGGCAGTTGATGATGAGCGACGACGACCGGTTTGCTGCGCTGAAAGAGTACTTCCCACAGGCGAAACAGTCTGACTGGCGTCTGGCGGTGGCGGGTCAGCGTGTACAGGTCATTAAGAAAGACAAAGATCTGGGCGGCGTACTGAAACTGGGCACCGAGATCGTCAGCGACAAAGACGGCTCCATTGCTGCATTGTTGGGGGCTTCGCCGGGTGCATCGACAGCGGCGCCGATCATGCTGAGCCTGCTACAGACGGTGTTCAAAGATAAGGTAGCGACACCGCAATGGCAGAGCAAACTCAAGGAGATCATTCCGTCTTACGGCCAGAAGCTGGAAGGCAATATTGAACTCACTAATCAGATCCGCAGTTACACCAGCAGCACGCTAAAACTGGACTATATGGAAGTGAAGCCGGAATAATGCCGCCGGCATCAGCAACCGACGTGCTATTTAAAGCCAAAGGCCGCAATCGCGGCCTTTTTTACGAACCAGAGACAGGCGTTCGGGTTAGAAACTGTAGTTGAAATTCACGCCATACAGCCATGCCCGACCTTCAGACGTAAAGGTGTAAGAGGGCAGGCGACTGTTATTGGGATTGACTGGTTCGTGGATAGTCACTTTCTGGCCGTGCATGTAAGACACGCCTACATCGACCGACGCGTCTTTGTTGAAGGCGTAAGTGGTGCCGGCGCTCAGCCAGAGACGATCCTGATCCGGAATGGAGATGGTACGTTTGTCGGCAGGGACCGGGCTGTCGTCAAACGCGATACCGGTGCGGAACGTCCAGTTGTCGTCGTAGTAGTAAGTGGTGCCCAGCGCGATGCGATAAGAGTCGTGGAAGTTCTCGTCTTTCTTGAACAATTCCTGACCGTTGCTGCCGGTAGCACGCAGTTCCTGGAAGTCACTCCAACTGGTGTAGGCCAGGCTGTAGTGAACCGCCCATTGCGGGGCGACGCGGTGGTAAGCGGAGAGTTCCCACATTTCCGGCAGGTTGAGCGTCAGCTTGCCTGGAACCGTACCGCGCGACGGAGTAAGCGAGCTTCTGAAGGCACCGTTAAAATCAATATCCACCTTAGAGCGGTAGCTCAGGCCGAAACGGTTGTTTTTATCCAGTTCGTACAGAATACCGGCGTTCCAGCCGTAGCCCCATTCTTTGCCATCCAGATGGGTTATCTCAGACGTTGAACTCACACCCAGCGCCGGGCCGATTTCACCTGCGTTGCGCACAATCTTGGCATCGGCGTACACGGCGTTGACGCCCAGGCCAACGCTGAAATGCTGGTTGAGCCGATAGGCTGCGCTCAGATTCAGGTTCGAGGTTTTCAGGTCGGTTTTGCCCGCGATGGAGCCGGCGCTGAAATTGTCGCTGAATTCAGTTGCCAGACCGAAGTTGGTGGTGGCAGAGGCGCCGAATGCCCATTGATCGTTCAGCGGCATGATGAAATGCAGGTTAGGCACCCAGGCGTGCGGCGCGATATTGCCAGCGCTGGCGTCACGGCCGGTGCTGCTGGTGCCGCGCAGATCGATGTCCGGATTAATATAGGTGGCGCCGCCGGAGAAGGTCGGGCGGTCAAACAGCGTCATGGTCGCCGGGTTGCGGCTGCCGGAGGTTGCGTTGTCTGCAATGGCGCTTTCGCCTGAGAAGGCGCGGCCCAGGCCGGATGAGGAGAACTCATTTAACTGGAAACCAGCCGCCGTTGCATTGGATGCCATGAGCGCCAGCGCCACAGCAAGTGATGTTTTCTTTAACAGGACTTTCTGGCTCATGACCGAAACCTCACTGAATATTGACTACTTTTGTTAAGCGTGTAACAAGGGACGCGCATTGTAGGGGGGCTTCATGGGCTGACAAATCAGACCAGTTGCAAAAATTATAGATTCAACACTATGAAATGTTTTCTTTGGGTTCCATTTTTGTTGCCAAATTGATTCAAGAAATTGGATCTGGTTAACAAATATCATGATTATGTTTAGGTTTGTTATCCTATTTCATTGAAAAACAACGTTAATGTGTGATCTGCATCACGAGTTAACCCTTTAATCAGTAAGTGCTAGTGATAGGCAATCAGGGTGAGTAAAATGGGAGCCAGATTACATTGATAGCGTGCTTTCAGGTCTGGAAGCGCCTGTCGCCGCAGAGGAGTTTTGCCATGACAAACGCGATTAATAAATGTAGCGCAGAAGAAACCGCCGCCTGTTGCTGTGTGGATGTGGGAACCGTAATGGACAACACCGATTGCACCGCGTCCTATAGTCGTGTGTTTAGCAGCCGTAGCGAAGCGGAACAAACGCAGCAGCAACTGACGGAAAAAGCCCGTTCGGTGGAATCCGAGCCTTGTGTGATCGATGCCCGCCTGTCTGACGCGGATGGCGGGGTAAAACTGGATATGGATTTCACTTTCAGTTGTCAGGCGGAAACCCTGATTTTCCAACTCGGCTTGCGCTAATTTCCCTTCCTGTACCAACCGATCATCTGGTGCGGCCCGATTCCGGTGCCCGCCGTCTCGCTCAGCAGATAGGTTGAGCGAGGCGATTCTCCACATTTCCCGATTCGTCCGGCCCCATGATGTTTTCTACTTGTCTGGCGATGCCAAGGGTGCCTGAACGCCCGCAAGCGTGGCGCGCTTCGCTATTTGATCTCGGCTTGTTTGCATAATGTAATCTTCGGGTTAACAATGAGTTCAGACCTCATCGGCCTCTGAAAAGGGATGAATCTCATGGTTATGCGCGAAGTCACGCCGTTGCTTACCCGCCGCGGTGATCGCATTGCGATTGTCAGTGGATTGAGAACGCCGTTTGCCCGGCAAGCGACGGTCTATCATGGCATTCCGGCGCTGGAGCTGGGAATACGGGTGGTCAACGAACTGTTGCTGCGCAGCGGTATTGAGCCTGAGCAGGTTGAGCAACTGGTGTTCGGGCAGGTGATTCAGATGCCTGAAGCGCCGAATATTGCGCGTGAAATCGTACTGGGTAGCGGCCTGAGCGCGCATACCGACGCTTATAGCATTTCCCGTGCCTGCGCCACCAGCTTTCAGGCGGTTGCTAACGTAGCGGAAAGTATTTTGGCCGGCACGATCGACATCGGCATTGCCGGCGGGGCGGATTCCGCTTCCGTGCTGCCGATTGGCGTCAGTAAAGCCTTGGCGCGCACGCTGGTTGATCTGTCGCGCGCCAGAACGTTGCCGCAACGGCTGGCGTTGCTGGCCCGTTTGCGACCACGGGATTTACTGCCGGTGGCACCTGCCGTCGCGGAGTATTCCACCGGGCTGCGCATGGGGGACACCGCCGAGCAGATGGCGAAAGATTACCGCATCAGCCGTGATGCGCAGGATGCTTTCGCTCATCGTTCCCACCAGCGGGCTACGCAAGCCTGGGCTGAGGGCGTATTGCGTGATGAAGTAATGACGACCTGGGTGCCGCCGTATAAGCAGGCGGTGAGTGAAGACAACACGGTTCGCCGTGACAGTGCGCCGCCGCAGTATTCCCGCCTTAAACCCGCGTTTGATCGCCGTTACGGTAGCGTGACCGCAGGTAATAGCTCACCGCTAACCGATGGCGCGGCCGCAGTGTTGTTAATGAACGAATCCCGCGCCAGTGAATTGCGATTAACGCCGCTCGGCTACCTGCGTAGTTATGCGTTTAGCGCCATTCCGGTACAGCGGGATATGTTGGCGGGGCCGGCGTATGCCACGCCGCTGGCGCTTGATCGGGCCGGTATTCGGCTGGACGAGCTGGCGTTGATCGATATGCATGAGGCCTTTGCCGCTCAAACGCTGGCTAACCTTCACCTGTTTGCCAGCGCCGAATTCGCTCGCGACAAACTCGGGCGTAGCGCGCCGTTAGGCGAGGTCGATGAGGCGAAATTTAACGTACGGGGCGGGTCGATTGCATATGGGCATCCTTTTGCCGCGACGGGAGCGCGCATGATGACCCAAACTCTGCATGAGTTGCGCCGACGCGGTGGCGGATTAGGACTGGTGACCGCCTGCGCGGCGGGAGGATTGGGTGCGGCGATGGTACTGGAGGTGACGAAATGACCGAACCGATGTTGATGAGCCGGCCGCAGACCGATGAGCGTGAGGAACACGCTGCAATCCAACTGACATTTCGTCACGATCATATCGGCATTCTCACAGTGGATGTTCCCGGCGAAAAAGTGAATACCTTAAAAGCGGCGTTTGCTGAACAACTGCAAGCTGCGTTGTCGCAGGCGCGTCAGCACAGCGGGTTGCAGGGGATGATTATTCTTTCCGGTAAGCCGACGTCGTTTATCGCCGGGGCGGATATCGACATGCTGGATGCTTGTGCCGATGCCGCCGCCGCGCAAAAGCTGGCGGAAACCGGTCAGGAAGCGCTGGAAGCGATCGCCCGCCTGCCGTTCCCGGTGGTAGCCGCCATTCACGGCGCTTGCCTTGGCGGTGGTCTGGAGTTGGCGTTGGCTTGCGATTATCGCCTCTGTACCCCGGATGACGTGACCCGGCTTGGGTTACCGGAAGTGCAGTTGGGGCTTTTGCCGGGGGCCGGCGGTACGCAGCGGCTTCCACGTCTTATCGGCGTGGTTCGGGCATTGGAGTTGATACTCACCGGGCGCCAGTTACGGGCGTCGCAGGCACGACGCGTCGGGCTGGTGGACGACGTGGTGCCGCCCGCCATATTGCTGGAAGCGGCGTTGGGGTTTATCCGTCGGGGGAAGCGACGCGCATCCTCACCCGGCTGGCGGCATCAATTACTGATGTTGCCGTATGTACGCCGTCGGCTATTCGAACGGGTACGACGCCAGACTCAGGCAAAGACGCAGGGCAATTATCCGGCGACGGTACGCATCATTGAAGCGGTGCGCCACGGTCTGGAGCAGGGCAGTCAGGCTGGTTATCAGGCTGAAGCCCGCGCCTTCGGCCAACTGGTGATGTCGCCGGAGTCGGTGGCATTGCGGCGGCTGTTTTTTACCACTACGGCGTTGAAAAACGATTTCGGTGCGCCGGTGGCGCCCGGTCCATTGCGTCGGGTCGGCGTGTTGGGCGGTGGGCTAATGGGCGGCGGTATCGCCGGTGTTACCGCGCTTAACGGCCAATTGCCGGTGAGGATTAAAGATCTTCATGAGCAAGGCATTACCCATGCGTTGCACGGCAGTTGGCAACGCTTAAACCGGCTGGTTGCGCGTCGCCGTATGACGCCGGCGGAACAGCGGCGGCAAATAAGCCTGATTTCCGGCACAACCGACTACCGGGGGTTTGAGCACGTCGATGTGGTGGTGGAAGCGGTGTTTGAGGATCTCTCGCTTAAGCAACACATGGTGCGGGAAGTCGAGGCGGTGGTGCCGCCGCATACGGTGTTTGCCACCAATACCTCCTCACTGCCGATTCATCAAATTGCAGCGGCGGCCAGTCGACCGGGACAGATTATCGGCCTGCATTATTTCAGCCCGGTGGATAAGATGCCGCTGGTTGAAGTGATTCCCCACGCCGGGACCGATGAGCAAACGCTATCCACCACCGTGGCGCTGGCGAAAAAACAGGGCAAAACGGCGATTGTGGTGGCGGATAAAGCCGGGTTTTATGTTAACCGCATTCTGGCGCCTTACCTGAATGAAGCTGCACGCTGCCTGTTGGAAGGCGAACCGGTGGAATCGATTGACCGGGCGCTGGTGCGCTTTGGTTTTCCGGTCGGTCCGTTTACGTTGTTGGATGAGGTTGGCATCGATGTAGCGATGAAAATCGTGCCGGTGTTGGTTGCTGGATTGGGCGAGCGATTTTGCGCTCCGCCGGCGCTGGAAGCGATTGCCGGAGATAATCGTCAAGGCCGTAAAAACGGGCGCGGTTTTTATCGTTACGAATCGTCTCGCGGTGAACGGCTATCCAGCCTGTGGCGACGTCAGGAGAAGATGGCCGACCAGCGTATTTATCCGCTGCTGGATGTCACGCCAAAAGCGCATTTAGATCCGGCATTGATGGCACAGCGCTGCGTCATGATGATGCTGAATGAAGCGGTGCGTTGTCTGGATGAAGGGGTTATTCGTCATGCCGGCGACGGTGATATCGGCGCCGTGATGGGGATCGGCTTTCCGCCATTTTTGGGTGGCCCGTTTCACTATATGAATCAGTTAGGCGTCGCCACGGTTGTGGCGACATTACAGTCGTTACAGCAACGGTATGGCGATCGCTTTGCGCCGGCGGAAGGGTTGCTCCGACGCCAGCTTCAGCAGGCTGGTTTTGTTGATGGTGCAGGGTGCTGAGCGGGTACGTGGGTACGGTAGTAACCTGAACCCGCCGATGATTATCTTTTTTATTCTTTTTGAGATGAGGCGAATAATTGATTCAACGTCGGCAAGATGGTTTTTTTGAATAAGACAACCCGATCTTGTTTAAAAATTATCATTGTTGGATAACGATTCACGTTATTGGTTGAATCTGATTTTAGATTAAAATAGCTAATTGATGGTAATGCCGCGCTCGCCGCTATTCTGCGGCGAAGTGATAATTCTATTTCATTGAAAAGTATTATTTTTTTATTTTTCCATTCCGTTGTTTTCTCCCACCCAGAATAACGATTCCCTGAATGCTGGGCATAATACCGTGCTGAATTATTTAAACACACTGCATTCGGTACAGGTGTTTATCTGTTCACTATGAGTGAGGCGGCCTATTTTTTCCAGTGTTTCTCGCCGCAATGAGATGAAAAAGTGTAAAAGCATCAGAAAAATAAAACCGGTGTCGGTTTATTCTGTATTGATAGAATTGTTAATTTTTTTATCTAAATAAAAAATATTTTCCAGTTTAAAGTGCTGTTAAATGAAATTCAATCGATGGTCGGCAGCATATTATGATGACATAGCCGGGCTTTTTCCCTGCTAAGAACAAGGTTAATTGTCTGAAATAACGGGATGTTGGCGGCAGGTGCGTAAATACCACCCGGCGACAGAGGGGAATACGCACGGTGTACGTGTGGGGTCAGTTGCGATTCGTTGTCAATTGGGGTAAAAAAATGCGCTTTGCGTCGGTCAAAACGCCATCAATAAGACGACGGCGATTCCGATGCCAGGCTGTGACCCGCCGCAAAACGGCGTCGTGCCGATTCAGTTAATCTAAAGCTATCCCCAGGGTTTTATTGCCCTTTTTTCATCAATATAGCGGTGTAATATGCAAGTTTTGATCATGCGTCATGGTGATGCCGTACCTGACGCCGCCAGTGATGCGCTCCGGCCGTTAAGCCGCCGGGGAGATGAAGAATCTCGTCAGATGGCAGCCTGGCTTAACGATCAGGCGATTGATATTGAGCGGGTTCTGGTGAGCCCTTACGTACGCGCACAGCAGACGTTGCAGGTCGTCGCGGAGCTCGTGCCGTTGCCGGAAAATGAGTGCCTGCCGGAGCTGACGCCGGGAGGTAACGCCGAGCTGTTATGTGACTATTTGCTGGCGCTGGCGAAAGAAGGCACCCGTGCGGTGTTGGTGATATCCCATTTGCCGCTGGTGGGATATCTGGTCGCCGGGCTGTGCTCGACTGATAATGCCCCGATGTTCGCGACGTCGGCGATTGCCTGCGTCGAACTGGACGACATCGCCGGAACGGGGGTGTACCACTGGCAGGTGACGCCGTCTCAGTTGGCCGCGAAAGTCAAACCCTGACCGATTGATCGCCCGTGCCGCCGTCGGCACGGGCGGCATACAGTGTGGTGCGGGACGTGCGCGTAAGGCAACGACGACGTCGCTATTCTTCGTCGGTGGTTTCCTGTGCCACCAGCACCAGCAACGCGGCATCGCCGCCGAATTCCTTCGGCGCCTGGTGAAAAGCCAGGACGTCCGGGTGTTGCGCCAGCCACAACGGTGTTTGCTGCTTAAGAATGTGTTTGCCGTGACCATGCATTACGCAGGCGCAGTAAACATGTTCACGTCGGCAGGCGGCCAACAGCGCCCCCAATTCTTGTTTCGCTTCCAGTTGCGTCAACCCGTGCAGATCCAGAAACAACTCCGGTGAATAATCTCCTCGCCGTAGTTTTTTCAATTCGTAATGACTGGCGCCCGGGCGGATATAACGCGTCGGCCCCTCGTTTTCCAGTTGTGGTTGAAATTCGTCCGAAAAGTAGAAGCTGGCGTCCACCTGTTCCTGCATCATCCGCCGAGGCGGCAACACGCCCGGTTTATTATGGCGAACCGGACGATGGACATAGGTATCCTGACGCAGCCGGGTAGCGCCCGCCACCGATGTGCGGAAAAGCGCCTGTTCCTCGTCATCAAGCATGAATTTCTTTTTCATTAGTGCGTTACTCTATCTTTTCGCCGTTCTGTTTCAGAATAGGAATGCGGTATCGGCGTAGTCTACCTGTTCCGTGCCGGTGGCTAAACAAAACCTTGTCGTTCTCCCCGCGCGATCCCCAACCCGCGCCGTCCGGCGGTGATATCTGCTGATTTGTCGCCGTCTTCATGGCAAACTATCGCCATCACAGAAACATGCGATCACAGAGACAGTAGTCTGCGGAGGACAAACTTGGACAAAATTTTCGTCGATGAGGCGGTCAACGATTTGCATACCATTCAGGATATGCTGCGCTGGGCAGTGAGCCGCTTTAACGCCGCTAACGTCTATTACGGCCACGGCACCGATAATCCGTGGGATGAAGCGTTGCAGTTGGTGCTGCCCACGCTGTTTCTGCCGATTGATATTCCGGAAGACATGTACCTTGCCCGCCTGACTTCCAGTGAGCGTCATCGCATCGTTGAACGGGTGATTCGCCGCGTCAACGAACGTGTACCGGTGGCTTACCTGACGAATAAAGCCTGGTTTTGCGGGCTGGAGTTCTACGTTGATGAGCGGGTACTGGTGCCCCGTTCGCCGATTGGCGAGTTGATCAACCAGCAGTTTGCATCGATTTTGCCCCAGCCGCCGCGTCATATTCTTGATTTGTGTACCGGCAGCGGCTGTATCGCCATCGCCTGTGCGCAGGCATTCCCCGAAGCGGAAGTGGATGCGGTGGATATTTCCGCCGATGCGCTGGCCGTCACCGAGCAGAATATTCAACAGCACGGCATGGAATATAACGTCACGCCGATCCGCTCCGATCTGTTCCGCGACCTGCCGGCGATACAGTATGACCTGATTGTGACCAACCCGCCGTATGTGGATGAAGAGGATATGGCCGACTTGCCGCAGGAGTACCGCTTCGAACCGGAGCTGGGGCTGGCGGCGGGTAGCGATGGTCTGAAACTGGTTCGCCGGATCCTGGCGTGCGCGCCGGATTACCTTGCTGAAGAGGGCGTCCTGATTTGCGAAGTCGGCAATAGCATGGTGCATCTGATGGAACAGTACCCGGATATTCCGTTCACCTGGCTGGAATTCGACAATGGCGGCGACGGCGTCTTTATGCTGACTCGTTCCCAGTTGTTGGCTTGTCAGGCCGAGTTCAGTATTTACCGGGATTAATCCCTTCACCGGACGTAGGGCGGCGTAGAGCGGCCCGGCGTTCTGATATTTGTTCAATGCTAAGGAGCCGTGATGGCAGGAAACAGTATTGGTCAGTTTTTCCGTGTCACCACTTTTGGTGAATCCCACGGTATTGCGCTGGGATGTGTGGTGGATGGCGTACCGCCGGGTATTCCGCTGACCGAGGCCGATTTGCAGCACGACCTGGACCGCCGTCGTCCGGGAACATCCCGTTATACCACTCAGCGTCGCGAGCCGGATCAGGTTCGTATTCTGTCCGGGGTGTTCGAGGGAGTAACCACCGGCACCAGTATCGGTTTACTGATTGAAAATACCGACCAACGTTCGCAGGACTATGGCGCCATCAAAGATCTATTCCGTCCCGGTCACGCCGACTACACCTACGAGCAGAAATACGGTATCCGCGATTACCGTGGCGGCGGTCGTTCTTCCGCCCGTGAAACCGCGATGCGCGTGGCTGCCGGCGCCATCGCCAAAAAATACCTGCAACAACAGCATGGCGTGGTGATCCGCGGCTATCTGGCGCAGATGGGCGATGTGGTATGCGAACTGAAAGACTGGGCGCAGGTTGAGCAGAACCCGTTTTTCTGCCCGGATCCGGACAAGATCGAGGCACTGGATGAACTGATGCGCGCGCTGAAAAAAGAGGGCGACTCTGTCGGCGCGAAGGTGACGGTGGTGGCCGAATCGGTTCCGCCGGGATTGGGTGAACCGGTGTTTGACCGTCTGGATGCCGATCTGGCTCATGCCCTGATGAGCATCAACGCGGTGAAAGGTGTGGAGATTGGCGATGGCTTTGCCGTGGTCAACCGTCGCGGCAGTGAAAACCGTGATGAAATCACCCCGACGGGTTTTCTGAGCAACCATGCCGGCGGCATTTTGGGCGGCATCAGCAGCGGTCAGTCGATTACTGCGCATCTGGCGCTGAAGCCGACGTCCAGCATTACCGTGCCGGGCCGCACCATTACCCGCGACGGCGAAGCAACGGAAATGATCACCCGGGGGCGGCACGATCCGTGTGTGGGTATCCGTGCCGTGCCGATTGCCGAAGCCATGATGGCGATTGTGCTGATGGATCATCTGTTGCGTCAGCGGGCACAGTGTGCGGATGTCGCCAGCCCGGTGCCTCGCTGGTAAGGTGAGCCGGTAATACCAAACCGGGGAATACACCGGTCGCGAAGACCATAACGAACGACACAACATAATGAAAATAAACTGGATTGGGATGGCGGCGCTGCTGTTGTGCAGCACCGCGCTGGCGAAGACACCGTGGCAGGAAATCACACATCCGGTGGCGGGCCAGCCGCAGGCCATCGGCGCGTTTGCCAATGGGTGTATCATCGGCGCACAGCCGCTGGCGTTGCAGTCGCCTGATTATCAGGTGATGCGCGTTGATCAACGACGCTACTTCGGTCACCCGGATCTGCTGGCGTTTATTCACCGCCTCAGCGGCAACGTACATCGAACCACCGGCGGTACGGTGTTGATCGGCGACATGGGGATGCCTGCCGGCGGACGCTTCAGTAGCGGTCATGCCAGCCATCAATCGGGACTGGATGTGGATATCTGGCTGCAACTGCCGCGCCAGCGCTGGAGCCAGCAGCAGTTGTTGCAGCCGCAGCCGCTGGACCTGGTAATGGCGGACGGTAAAAACATTAATCCGCGCGTCTGGTCGCCGGATGTGCTGAAACTGGTGAAAACCGCGGCGCAGGATAACGATGTCACGCGTATCTTTGTGAACCCCGCCATCAAAAAACAACTGTGTCTGGAAGCGGGAAGCGATCGCAACTGGTTGCACAAGGTTCGGCCGTGGTTTGCTCATCGCGCCCATATGCACGTACGGCTGCGTTGCCCGCCTGAGAGCCTGGAATGTCAGGAGCAGGACACGCCGCCTGCAGGCGACGGGTGCGGTGCCGAGTTGAACAGTTGGTTCCAGCCGAAAAAACCGGGGGCCGAATCGCCGGCTAAAACGACGCCGCCGCCGTTGCCTCCCTCCTGTCAGGCATTGCTTGATCGTCATCTGATTGCGGAATAATTCATGGAATGGTTTGTTGTCGGGCCGGACATTCTGGCTTTGCTGTTTTTAGCTAGCGTGATCGCCGGTTTTGTGGATTCGATCGCGGGAGGCGGCGGATTGTTGTCCATCCCGGTGTTACTGGCGGCGGGATTATCGCCGGCTCAGGTACTGGCGACCAACAAATTGCAGGCGGTTGGCGGCTCTTTTTCCGCCAGCCTGTATTTCATCCGTCGCAAAGCGGTGGATATGAAAATACTCCGGCTGACCGTGCCGTTGACGTTTCTGGGTGCGGTATTCGGTGCCTGGCTGATCCAGCAGATTCACGCTGATTTCATGCGTAAGTTATTGCCGGTGCTGGTGATTGGTATCGGCCTCTATTTTCTGTTGATGCCGAAAGTAGGGGGAGACGATCGGCAGGCGCGTCTGTCGCTGTTGCCGTTTTCCCTGCTGGGCGGCGCCTGCGTTGGTTTTTACGACGGCTTTTTCGGACCGGGAGCCGGGTCATTTTACGCGTTGGCGTATGTCACGTTGCTGGGGTTCAATCTGGCAAAAGCCACCGCGCACGCCAAGGTGCTTAACTTTACCTCCAACTTCGGCAGCCTGCTGTTTTTCATGTTAGGCGGGCAGGTGGTTTGGGGAATAGGGTTGGTCATGCTGGTCGGGCAAATTATCGGTGCCCGTCTGGGGGCAAAAATGGTACTTACCAGAGGGCAAAAACTGATCCGCCCGATGCTGGTTATCATGTCCGCCCTGATGAGTATTAAATTGATTCATGACAACCACGGCAGCGATATTGCCCGCTGGTTGGGACAGCTATTCTGATGACGATGTTGACTGAAACTGCAAACACCCACCATTACGACCAGTTGATCACTATTTTCAATCGGTGTTTTAGTGAAGAGTTCAATACCCGCCTGATAAAAGGCGACGATGAGCCTATCTACCTGCCGGCCGACGAGCAGGCGCCGTATCACCGAGTCGTCTTTGCGCACGGGTTTTACGCCAGCGCCATGCACGAGATTTCCCACTGGTGTATCGCCGGCGAAGAACGGCGTAAGTTAGTGGATTTCGGTTATTGGTACTGCCCGGACGGGCGTGACGCCGCGACTCAGAGCCAGTTCGAAGTGGTGGAAATCAAGCCGCAGGCGCTGGAGTGGATGTTCTGCGTGGCCGCCGGCTTCCCGTTTAATGTCAGTTGCGACAACCTGAACGGCGATGTTGACCCGGATCGCATCGCTTTCCAGCGCCGGGTTCACGCGCAGGTGATGGTTTATCTGCAACAGGGCGTGCCTGGCCGGCCTGCGCGTTTCATTCAGGCGCTGCAAGACTATTACCACACTGCGCCGCAAACCGCGGCGGATTTCCCTTATCCGGCCGATCTGTAATGCTCGGCAGACAACAGACAATTAAGGACCATCAATGATCGCAGTATTTGAGGCGCGCATCCTGACGCTGATTGACAATATGGTGGAGCACGCCAGCGATGATGAACTGTTTGCCAGCGGTTACCTGCGTGGTCACCTGACGCTGGCGGTAGCCGAAGCCGAAGCGCATGGCGAACAGACGGCGCAGGCGTTACATGCTCGCGTACAGGAAAGCCTGAATCAGGCGATTAAAAACGGCGAACTGTCGCCGCCGGATCAGGCGCTGGTCGCCCAGGTGTGGGACGCACTCTACCAGCAGGCGCAAGTGCAGTAATCCTGGCGGGCCGAAAGGGGCGAGCGCCTGTTTCGGCCTGTAACGTCACTATGTGTTCCGATGCGGATCTCCGTGTTTTTGCCTTAACCGAAACAGCAATGCCTGCCTGGCATGAGCGACGCGCGGCTGGCGCAACGCACTGGGTTGCCACAATAAATAGTAACTGCGGTAGGCCCGTGCAATCGGCGCGGGAATTTCACAAAGCTCACCTCGTTCGATATACGGCGTACACAAATAGGCGGGAAGTGCGCTCCAGCCAAACCCTTCACACAATAAACTGCACAGCGCGCGTAAATCCTGGCCCACCATTGCCGGGAGAATGGTAGGCGCCTGGACTTTATTGGCGGTAAACCAGTTATCGATAAGCGGCAGCGTCAGGCTATAGGCCAGTAGCGGTTCGGTTTGCATTGCCGCCAGCGTGTCCGGCGCTTTAGCCAGCCGGGCGACCACCTGCGGCGCGGCAACCGCCATAATTTCATCGGTCAGCATCAATTCGCTTTTTAACCGGTTGTCATTTGACGGCGCGGCGGAGATCCCCAGATCGCAGTAACCTTCGATCAGACTTTGGACAATCACATCGTAATCGCCGGTTTGCATCCGGACGCGTACCCCCACTTCCAATAGCGGCAGTAATTGTTTGGCGACGACTTCAGCCAGAAAATCCGCGTGCCCGATGATTTGCAATGCGCCGGCCAGTTCCAGCGAACGCGCTTTTG
Source organism: Dickeya sp. ws52 (assembly GCF_007210685.1). NCBI lineage: Bacteria > Pseudomonadati > Pseudomonadota > Gammaproteobacteria > Enterobacterales > Pectobacteriaceae > Dickeya > Dickeya sp. ws52. The sequence goes on along the minus strand of NZ_SZVX01000003.1, from coordinate 191,602 downwards.
CCGATGCCAGCGCGTTTTCCGCCTCATCCAGCCGGTCGCCGATATCCGCTGCCAGCTCATCCGCCGCCGAGGTAGGAATAACCCCGCGTGTTTGCCGTGCAAACAAGGGATGCCCAATTGAGGCTTCCAGACCGGCGATATGCTGCGACACCGCCGGTTGCGTCAGATTGAGCGTACGGGCGGCGCCGCTGATGGAACGCTGTCGATACACCTCGATGAAGGTTCTTAAACGAACGAGAGACATAGATAATCCATAAAATTTTTTATACCTATACCAAAATATGCTAGTTGGTCACAACCGCTTAACACCAGTAAAGTGCGCTCCATCAAAACAAAATTGTTTCTTGCCGGAGAACTGTTCGGCAGGAAGTAGAGAAAAATTTATACCACGCGGTGTACAAAAACACCGCGCGATGGGTAAGGAGCTATCACAATGCCTTTAGCGCAAACAAGCAACGATTTAAAAGCGATATTGCAGACCATGAAGAACGCCCACATCGCGACCGGGCCTGCCGATGCTGCGCTGCGTCGTGACAGACTGGTGCGCAGCGCCCGGCTTATCCGGGAGAACTATTCGTCGCTCAGCAAAGCGATGGATGCGGATTTTGGTCACCGTAGCTTGTACCAGTCGTTGGTCGCCGATATGGCCACGACAGTGAAAACGCTTGAGCATTCCGCGGAATATGTAGCGGAGTGGATGAAACCGACGCTTGTCGATAGCCCGATGGCGGGGATGCAATCCTGGATACAGCGTCAACCGCTGGGGGTAGTAGGGGTCATCAGCCCCTGGAATTTCCCTATCAATCTGGCGTTTGCTCCGCTGGCCGGCGTGTTTGCCGCCGGCAACACCGCCATGCTGAAGCCATCGGAACTGACGCCGGCGACATCGGAACTGCTGGCGGAACTGATCGCCCGTTATTTTGATCCGCTGGAGCTGGAAGTGGTGCTGGGGGATGCGGCAATCGGCGCGGCATTCAGTAGCTTGCCGTTTGATCATTTGGTCTTTACCGGTAGTTCTGCCGTTGGCCGCCATGTCATGCGTGCTGCCGCAGAGAACCTGGTGCCGGTCACGCTGGAACTGGGCGGGAAATCGCCGGTGGTGATTGACCACGATGCCGATGTCGCTCTGGCGGCACAGCGGACGCTAACGGTGAAAACTTTTAATTCCGGGCAGATTTGCCTTTCCCCCGACTATGTCATGCTGCGTGAAGACCAGGTCGATGCCTTTGTACATGCCAGCAAAACATTCATGACGCAGGCATTTCCGACGCTTCAGCAAAACCCGGATTATACGGCCATTATTACGTCGCGACATTATGAGCGTCTGGTCGGGTTGTTAACGGATGCCGCAAGCAAAGGGGCGACATTGTTGAGCCTGGCCCCGCAGGGTGAACCGGATTTCGACGCCGCTTCCCGCAAAATCGCGCCGCATCTGGTCCTGAACGTGACTGATGATATGCAGATTATGCAGGAAGAAATCTTCGGACCGCTGTTGCCGATTCGCACCTGTTCTTCGCAGGAAGAGGCGATTGCGTACATCAATGCCCATCCTCGTCCGTTGGCGGCGTATTACTTCGGCCAACAGACGGCGCGGCAAACCCTGTTCGCTGAACGCACCACGTCGGGCGCACTGGTTATCAATGATGTGATGACGCACGCCAGCATCGACTCGCTGCCCTTCGGCGGGGTGGGGGCATCAGGAATGGGCGCTTACCACGGCATTCATGGTTTCCAACGTTTTAGCCATGCCAAACCGATTGTGGTCCAAAATGAAGAGGGAACTTCAAACCTGCGTTTACGGGCGCCCTATAGCGACAAACTGTCTCAGCTTGAAGCGTTTCTGAACGGCTAATATTTCTGAACAACTAATGTTTCTGAACAACTAATGTTTCTGAACGACCACGACTTTCTAACTGGTTGATGTAAATACACCCGCTAGGGGTGATGTGAGGAGAATGACGATGAAAATATTGATGGTGTTGACGTCCCATGATCAGTTGGGAAATACAGGTAAAAAAACCGGTTTCTGGCTGGAAGAGTTTGCCGCCCCTTACTACGTGTTTAAAGATGCAGGCGCCGAGGTCGTGCTGGCATCGCCGGCTGGCGGCCAGCCGCCGTTGGATCCGAAAAGCGATTTACCGGAATTTCAAACCGAGCTGACCCACCGTTTCAAGGCCGATCCGGCCGCTCAGCAGGCACTGGCTACGACAGTAAAACTGGACAGCGTCAGCATGGATGATTTCGACACGGTGTTCTATCCAGGGGGGCATGGCCCGTTGTGGGATTTGGCTGAATCGCCGACCTCCATTGCCCTGATTGAAGCGTTTGAACGGGCCGGGAAACCGATTGGTTTTGTTTGCCATGCGCCCGGCGTGTTGCGCCACGTCAAGGCGGCGAATGGTGAGCCGCTGATCAAAGGCCGTCGGGTTACCGGGTTTACCAATTCGGAAGAAGCCGCGGTGGAATTAACCGATGTGGTGCCGTTTTTGATTGAAGACGAGTTCCAAAAACTGGGTGGTTTGTACTCCAAGGGACCGGATTGGCACCCCTATCTGGTTGAAGACGGCACGTTGATTACCGGTCAGAACCCGGCCAGTTCGGAAGTGGTCGCCAAAGCATTGTTAAAGCAGCTGGCTTAATCGGTTGACAAAGGAAACAGGCAGAATGGGCATAAAGCTACATCATCTGAATGACTCGCGATCCATGCGTATCCTCTGGTTGCTCGAAGAAGCGCAGCTTCCTTATGAGTTGGTCCGCTACCGGCGCAACCCGACGACGCAACTGGCGCCGGAAGAACTGAAGGCTATCCACCCGTTGGGTAAATCGCCGGTGGTTGAGATTGACGGCAAGGTGATTGTCGAGTCAGGCGCTATCGTTGAGTACATTATCGGTAAGTACGCACCGCACCTGGCACCCGACGTGCAGGAAGCCTGTTATGTCGACTATCTGCAATGGATTCATTTTGCGGAAAGTTCGGCCATGCTGCCTGTGTTACTGAAAGTGTTTAATCAGTTTGAAAAACAAAATGGTCAGACGTTGCAGTTTCTGGATGCGTATGCCGAGACAGAATTCAGCAAAGTGTTTGCTTATCTGGACGACTACCTTGCCTCGCGTGAGTTTATCGTCGGGCAGCGCCTGACCGGGGCGGATTTTATGCTGGGCTTCGTCGTGAAGCTGGTCACGGAGCGGTTTAATCTGGGGCAGCAATACCCCAACATTCTCCGTTATGCGACGCGATTGTCTGATACGCCGAGCTGGCAGAAGGCGCAGCGCCTGGAATCGGTGCCGGCATAAGTGGCGTCGGCTTCTGACACCTCTACTGATGTTAAAACGGTTATTTTGTCTTAAATAGGAGTCACTGTTATGGCTGTTGAAAAAGTACTGTATCGCGCCCAGGCGTCGGTAACCGGCGGGCGGGATGGACATGCGGTGTCTGAGGATAATCACCTCGACCTGAAACTGACCACGCCGCGTGAATTGGGTGGGCTCGGTGGTTCCGGCACCAACCCCGAACAGCTGTTTGCCGCCGGTTATGCCGCATGTTTTACCGGCGCGCTGAAACTGGTGGCCTCCAAAGAGAAGGTGTTGGTGCCGTCAACCACCGTGATTGAAGGGCTGGTGGGGATTGGTCAATCCGGTGATGGTTTCGGCATCGAAGTTGAGCTGAGGATTACCATCCCCGGCATGGATAAAGCACAGGCGCAGGCACTGGTGGAAAAAGCGCATCAGGTTTGCCCGTACTCCAACGCGACCCGCGGCAATGTCGATGTGACGCTGACGGTGCTGTAACCGCTCATCGCAATCAGGGATGACCACCGGACGGTCATCCCACGTTTTTTAAGGTGGCGAGGGGCTTATGGCAGCAGCCAGAAGCAAAGCAGATAAAACACACCCAGGCTTCCCATTACCGCCAGCATCGTGTGGCGAATCAGTAACGCTATCACTATGCTGCCTATCGCACCCCACAGATACGGGTTATCCGGCAAGGGGCGCAGCGTGTCCTGCTGCATCAGGATTACCGGGCCGCAAATCGCCGTCAGCAGGCAGGGCGCCGAATAGTTAAGCGCTTCCCGAAATAAAGCCGGCAGCCTGACGGGAACGCCGGGTTCCAGAAACACGTAGCGATAGGTAAATACCACCAGCGCCAACAGTAACAACAATCCCCAGCTCATGATGTTTCTCCTGATGTTTCTCCGGTGAGCCGGGCCGTGATGACGGCCAGGGCCATGCCGCCTAACCCGGCGATCATCATCGCCCCTTCGATACGCCAGTAAGCCAGCAACATCGACATGAACAGTGAGAACAGCGTCCCCGCCAGTACCGGCGGACGTTTGACCATCGGCACCACCAGCGTGATAAAGGTCGCGACAATAGAAAAATCCAGATGGTAGCGCTCAAGATTGGGGAGTGCGTGGGCCATCCCGATTCCCGCCAGGCTACAGGCTACCCAGCAGAGATAGAACGTCAGCCCGGCGCCGATCAGGTAAGCGGTAGTCAGCCGGGCTTTGGCGGCAATGGCCAGCGCAAACAGCTCATCTGTCAGCAGAAAACCGAGCAACAGGCGATAGCGTGCTGCTAACGGTGCGATGGTGGGGCGTAATGTCAGCCCGTAAATCAGATGTTGGGCGGTAATCACCATCACGGTCAGTAACACGGTCACGGCACTGCTGCCGGACATCAACAGGCCAAGCGTCACCAGTTGCGCAGCGCCGGCAAAGATAATCGCCGACATGCCGACCCCTTGCCAGAATGTCAGCCCGGCCTGCACGGCCATCGAGCCGGCCAGAATCCCCCAGGGAATAACCGAAACGCACAGCGGCAGCATGGCGACGGCGCCGCCGACAAACTGGCTGGATGCCGAATCCGGCGAATGCCGCCGTGACAAAGCGGTGAAAATTGACAATGACATACCCTCGACCTTCCTTTTCTTCAACGCATGACGCGGAAGAATAGGCGCTACAGTCGAGGTGGTATTGAAGGAAATTGCTTTGTGAGAGGCTACTTCAACGTACGCACGAACTCCCCCGGCGTGATACCCATCGCCCGTTTGAAATGACGGTTGAAGTGGCTTTGGTCGGAAAATCCGCATTGGGAGGCGGTATCAGACAGGCTGATGCCTGTTATCAGCAGTGAACGCGCCTGACGCAGGCGGGCCTGAATCAAATAAGCATGGGGCGTCATGCCCACTACGGATTTGAATTGCCTGAGAAAATGCCAGGGGCTGAGGCCGGTTATCTCCGCCAGTTGCAACAAAGACGTATCTTGCTCCGGGGCGTCGTCAAGCCAGCATTTTGCCCGCAGAATCGCGGGGGTCGCCTGTGGCAATGCTCGTCCGTCGGCACGGGTTTTGCTGTAGCGCAGCATCAGCCAGCTTAATGATGAAAACAGCAGCGTTTCTTTCAGCAGGCTATTGCCGGCTTGCGGCAGCAGGGTGAAAGCCAACCGAAATTGCGCGGATAAGCCGGGATCATGAACCACCGCGTCGGGAAACCAGGGAATTGCACCCTGGGGGACGCGCAGGTCGCGCGACAGATGACATAACAAATCCGGCGAAGGATAAATGGCGCGATAAGACCAGCCGCTGGCCACCGCCGCATAGCCGGTATGTATCTCATCGGCATTAACCAGAATAATATCGCCGCTGGGCGCAACATGCTCACCGCCGGTGCGGTAAAACCGCTGAGCGCCTTCCTCAATCACACCGATGCAGAAGTTTTCGTGTGAATGACGGGAAAAACGTTGCCGGTGGTAGCGTGCCTGTAGCATTTCCAGGCCACCCAGTTCTTTCAGGTGGTGAAATTGCACTTTTTCCCGTAACGACGTGGTTTCCATCATCGGCTCCCGACCCCGGTTGATCCCCATTATCTTTCACGTTGAGGCCGCTGTAGCAGGCTCATAAAGCGAGTCTGTCGGCCGCACTCGCGCCGGCGAGTGGCGAACGATGTGTCGCATACCCCACGCGCTTGTCGCCATCCTGCCGCGCGAATAATTGGCGGTATAGTACGAAATTGCTGCCGTATCGAATATGTGTAACCCCTATATTCGGTTATACCGCTTTGCCTTTCAGCAGCTTTCTTACCCAGAAACGATGAGGGTGCAATGCCGCCAGCGTATCGCTATCCAGCGGTAGCGGTTCGCCGAATAACTGGGATGCCAGGATTTCAGCAGCCAGCGGTGCCGAGCATAAGCCGCGCGAGCCCAATGCGCCGAGCAGATAAAGATTCGGCCAGGCGGGGGCCGTGGCTATCTCTGCGCCGGCGGCAAGCTGTTCGGGCAGATGTTGATACCCGACGAGTGTTTGCTGGTAATCGGGCACCTGACCGATCAACGGCAGATGATCGCGAATGGCGCAACGCACGCCGCATCGCGCCTGTTGTCCGGAAATGTCTATCGAAGCCGGCCAGTCGCTGTCGGGCAGGCAATCAATGAGCCGCTGACGGTTATGCCGTTGTTCGGCTTCACGGTAATCGGTGGTGGTGTCGCCACGGTGATAACTGGCGCCGATGCAGTGTGTCTGATGACGTGGGCTGACCGGCGTCAGGTAACCGTCGTAACACAGCACCTGACGCAGCGCCGATAACGGCGGCGTGTCGGGGATGTGACTGACCTGACCACGTACCGCGTAAACGGGCAGGTGACGGGTCTGCTCCCAGTCGTTTATCTGGTGACCGTTCGCCAGCACCACCGTTGCGTGTCGTACCTGACGGCCATCAGCCAGCGTCAGTTGCCAGCCGTTGCAGGTCGGCGCGAGTGCCGTCACGCGAGTGGCAAGGTGCGCCTGGAGTCCTTGCCTGCCTGCCAGCATGAAGGCTGATTCGGTCAGTTCTGCCGGGCATAGCCAACCACCCTGCGGGTAGGTGAGACCGTGGGTGTGCAACGGCAGGCCGGCCTGTTCGGTCAGCGTGTCGGCATCCGCCGGGTGCACCAGCGTATCCGGCCAGTTGCCCGCCAGAATCTGTGCAAGTTTACGTGTGCTTTTTTCATCGTAAGCCAGTTGGCTAACGCCGCACCAGTCATGTTCAAACGCCACACCTTGTGCGGCGAGGCCGTCGTAGCAGCGGCGTGCGAAGCCGAATGCAGCGGCGAAGAACCCTGACAAGGCATCCTGCTTGTCATTCAGCAGTGGATAGAGCGCCCCCTGACGATTGCCGGAAGCGCGTTGCCCTACCTGTTCGTCGGCGCAATACAGCGTAACCTGCGCACCGCGGCGTTGCAGCGCGAGTACCGTCAGGACGGCGGCGATACCGCCGCCGATAATCGCCACCTCTTGCGGATGCGCAGCGGCGGGGCGAGCGTACCAGGGGAATGGATGAGGCAGTTCGCTGCGGTGCAAGACGGTGCCGCAGAGCATTTCCCGCTTCTGCCCGAATCCTTTGATTTTGCTGACCTGAAACCCTGCCTGTTGCAGGCCGCGACGCACAAAACCGGCGGCGGTGAACGTGGCGAACGTTCCCCCGTGGCGGCACAGATGCGCCATAGCGTTAAACAAGGTTTCAGTCCACATGTCCGGATTTTTAGCCGGCGCAAATCCATCCAAAAACCAGGCGTCGATATGGCGCGTCAGGCTGTTGTCCAACCTCGGCAGCAGCGTATTGACATCACCGAACCACAGATCTAGCGTGATGCGTCCTTGTGCAAGAATCAGCCGATGACAACCGGGCAGCGCCAGCGGCCATTGTCGTTGCAGTTCATCGGCGAAGGGAGCCAGCTCCGGCCAGGCGGCATGTGCGGCGGCCAGATCCGGCTGACGCAGCGGAAATTTTTCAAAACTGATGAAGTGCAGGCGTTGCAAGGCGGCATCCGGGTGTTGCCGGCGAAACCCGTCGAACGCCTGCCATAACGTCAAAAAATTCAGCCCGGTACCAAAACCGGTTTCCGCGATGGTCAGCACCGGGCCGGTATGTTCAAGGAAGCGTTGCGGAAAACCGTTGCCCTGCAGAAAGACATAGCGGGTTTCCGCCAGCCCGTCCTGGTTGGAAAAATAGACGTCATCAAACTGTTGCGATACAGGTGTACCCTGATCGTTCCAATTCAGGTCTGCATGTTGGATGAAGGGGCTGGTCACGGCAACTCACTCATTATTCAGGCGGTGGCGCGATTCTAGCGACTGGTTTATTAAGTCGCAAATTTGAGAAAAGTTAGTCTGATCGGACTTGTTCAGCTTACAACTGTACGCTAAAGTGCGGAGCTAAATCCAAACTCTACAAGCGGAAGAGGTATTGAATGAAACGTGCGGTGATTACGGGTCTGGGGATCCTGTCCAGTATCGGTAATAACAAAGAAGAAGTGCTGGCATCTCTGCGTGAAGGCCGTTCTGGCATCACTTTCTCTCAAGAAATGAAAGATTCCGGTATGCGCAGTCACGTCTGGGGTAACGTCAAGCTGGATACGGCAGGCCTGATCGAGCGTAAGATTGTGCGTTTCATGAGCGATGCCTCTATCTACGCTTATCTGTGCATGGAAGAAGCCGTTAAGGATTCCGGACTGGCGGAAGAAACGTACCAAAATAACCCGCGTGTCGGATTGATCGCGGGTTCCGGCGGCGGTTCCCCGCGTTTCCAGGTGTTTGGCGCCGATGCCATGCGCAGCCCGCGCGGCCTGAAAGCCGTTGGTCCGTATGTGGTAACCAAGGCTATGGCCTCAGGCGTTTCCGCCTGCCTGGCGACGCCGTTCAAAATCCACGGCGTGAACTACTCCATCAGTTCTGCCTGTGCCACCTCTGCACACTGCATCGGTAACGCGGTTGAGCAGATTCAAATGGGCAAACAGGACATCGTGTTTGCCGGCGGCGGTGAAGAACTGTGCTGGGAACTGGCGTGTGAATTCGACGCGATGGGTGCGTTGTCTACCAAATATAACGAGACGCCGGAACGCGCTTCCCGTACTTATGACGCGGATCGCGACGGTTTCGTTATCGCCGGCGGCGGCGGTATGGTGGTCGTGGAAGAACTGGAACACGCCCTGGCACGCGGTGCGCACATCTACGCTGAAGTGGTCGGCTACGGCGCGACTTCCGACGGTGCCGACATGGTTGCGCCGTCAGGCGAAGGCGCAGCTCGCTGCATGAAGCTGGCGCTTCAGGATGTCGATACGCCGGTGGATTACATCAATACCCACGGCACGTCAACGCCGGTGGGCGATGTGAAAGAACTGTGGGCTATTCGTCAGGTGTTCGGCGATAACGTTCCGCCGATCTCCGCCACCAAAGCCATGACCGGCCACTCACTGGGGGCTGCAGGCGTGCAGGAAGCCATTTATACCCTGCTGATGCTGGAGCACGGTTTCATTGCGCCGAGCATCAACGTTGAAACGCTGGATGAACAGGCGCAGGGCATGAACATCGTTACCGAGCCGACTGAGCGCAACCTGACGACCGTGATGTCCAACGGCTTCGGGTTCGGCGGCACCAACGCCGTACTGGTGATGCGCAAATACGCGCAGTAACAGTAATCGGTCATTATGCAGAGAATACCGGGCTTGCCCGGTATTTTTTTATCTGACGCACGTTGCCGTCAACCTGCCTTTCCCTGTGATTTCCACGCCTTACAGTAATACCCACATCAACAATGCCACCACCAGCATCGCTACCAGCGCCAGCCCGATAGGCTTATTCACCAGCGGCCGCCATTCCTGCGGCAACGCCATGATTAACGGGTTGATAAACGGCTGCAACGGCACGGTGGACGCTTCTTGTATTTGCTGGAGGCGCCGCCGGTAGAGAAAGGTCGCCACGTCGCTGATTTGTGACGGCGTCAGCGGTGTTTGCGGCGTGATATTCAGCGTATTGCGGGTGAAGTCCTGCAACAGTTGCTGCTCCTGCTGGTCGAGCGGCTGTCTGAGCGCCGCCTGTAAGGTACTCAGGGTTGGCGATGTGTGCTGTTGTAACACAAGGCTTTGTGTATTGAGAAACTGGCTTAACACCTGAAAATTCTTCGCCGGAATCGGGTCGCCGGTTTTCAATCCTTGCATGTCCATCAACGTTTGCCAGACTTTACCCGGCGATTCGCCGCTCAACGCCACCAGTTTTGCCACCAGTTGATTCAGCTGATTGTGCTCCGCCGGCAGTAATGCCCGGTCCAGCAAGGCGTTTATTGACGGATTCGCGCCGGAGCCGCCCGGCACGACGCCGGCCTGTAATAACGCGGCCAGTTGCTGAGAGGTTGGCGGCAGCGGCGGGGGAATCGTGGTGGCGGTGGGGGTTTGAGGAAACGGGATCGGTTGCCCGGTGGCGGTATTGCCAAACGTCAGTGTCGGGGTGCTGCCGTTGGTCGATAACAGGGTGGCGGCTTGCGGTAACTGGCCGTTTTGCAACAACGCCACCACCAGTTTCAGTTGCGAGGGCGTCAGCGAGCTAAGCACGGTATGACCAAATTGCTGGCGAATGAAATCGCTGGCAACCTGACGGTTATTGCCCTGCGACAACATTGAGGTCAACTGTTGCAGCAACTGGCGGGTATCCTGCGAGCCTTGCACGGTTGCCAGCCGAGTTTGCAAGCTTTGCTCGGCCGCCGGGAATTGGCTGGCGAGCAGATCCGCGTTGTTTTTCGTCCCTAACTCAGCACGCACGGTGGCCCAGATTTCCGCGGGCTTGGCGCCGCTTAGGGTGGAAATCTGCGTCACCAGCTTTTCCAACGCAGTGCGCTGCGCCAGCGTCAACGGTAAATCATCCATCTGGGCGGCGGCTTTTGACAGCGTGGTTTCCAGCGGCTTTTCTCCCGGCAGGGAAACATTACCGGGGTTATTGATCGGTTGCATGTTGTGATCCTTACCCTAGACGCATGACGGGGTTGTGTTCCACCCAATGATGTTATCGCATCATACCGGCATCGACACAGCTGGCGTCATCATAACAACGGCACGCTATTACCGATAGTCGTTGACCTGCAACAGGTTAACATTCCGTTGCGTACGGAAAAAAGGCGAGAAAGCGCATGGTCGGGGAAAAGCGTGCGGATCACCGAGGGGCAAGCGGCGCGCGGATGACGTCATCCGCGGCGCTCGCTTTATCGTAACGCCGTCAGGTACGAGGGACGGACTGCAACTGGGTACGGCGACGCCGCCAGTATTTCAGCATTGGCGGTACGACCAGCATCAGTACGGCCATGCCCAGTAACGTCTGGCTGATCCGGCCTTCCCACAGGATGGATAACCCGCCGTTACTGATGGACAAGGCGCGGCGCAGGTTCTGCTCCAGCATTTCTCCCAACACGAAACCGAGGATCAGCGGCGACATGGGAAAGTCCATTTTGCGCAGCAGGTATCCGAACACGCCCAGCCCGACCATCAGCAGCAGGTCAAAGGTGGTGCTGTGCACCGCGTAAACGCCGACGGCGGAAATCGCGGCAATCGCCGGCACCAGAAACCACATTGGAATGGCCAACATACGGGTGAACAGGCCAATCATCGGCAGATTGAGCAATAGCAACATCAGGTTGCCGATCAGCATGGCGGCGATCAGCCCCCAGACGATGTCCGGCTGTTCGGTAAACATGGCCGGGCCCGGCGTAATGTTGTACAGCGTCAGCGCGCCCATCATCACGGCGGTGGTGCCGGAACCGGGAACGCCCAGCGTCAGCATCGGAATAAACGAGCCGCAGGCCGAGGCGTTATTGGCGGCTTCCGGCGCGGCCACGCCGCGGATATCGCCTTTACCGAAACTGTCGCTGTTGCCGCTGATTTTTTTCTCCGTCATCCAGGCCATAGCGCTGGCGATAGTGGCGCCCGCACCCGGCAGTATCCCCACAAAGAACCCCAGCAGTGAGGAACGCAACGTCGCCCCGATGCACTGTATGCCTTCGCGAACGTTGAACAACATGCGCCCGGTGGCTTTGGTGACCTTTTGCCCGCTGCCGGTTTGCTCCAGCATCAACAGAATTTCGCTGACGGAAAACAGGCCGATGACCACCACCACGAATTGAATACCGTCGGACAGGTGGACGCTATCGAACGTGAAGCGATAAACACCGGTATTCGCATCCACGCCGACGGTGGCCATCGACAAGCCAATCAACGCCGCCAGGAAAGATTTCAGCGGATTGTGGCTCATCATGCTGCCAAGGCAGGCGATGGCGAACACCATCAGGGCGAAATATTCCGCGGGGCCGAAAGCCAGCGACCAGTTAGCCAGCAAGGGCGCAAACAGAATGATGCCGGTAATCGCGATGCTGGAACCGACGAATGAACTGACGGCGGAGATAGACAGCGCCACGCCGGCCTTGCCCTGTTGCGCCATCGGGTAGCCATCAAGGGCCGTCATGATAGCGCCGGCATCGCCCGGTACATTCAACAAAATGGAAGAAATACGCCCGCCGTACTCGCAGCCGAGATAAACGGTGGCAAGCAGAATCAACGCGGATTCCGCCGGCAGTTTGAGTGCGAAGGCCAGCGGCATCAGAATCGCCACGCCGTTGATTGGGCCAAGGCCGGGCAGCAGCCCGACAATGGTGCCGATAAAACAGCCGATCAGCGCAATCATCAGATTTTGCGGCGTCATCGCGACCGCAAAACCCTGCATCAGAAAAGACCAGGTATCCATGAGTGAGTCTCCCGGTTAAAGCCACGCGCCGGCCGGCAGCGTAACGTCGAGCAATTTATCGAAGGCGTAAAACAGCGATACGCCCATGACCGCACCGGACAGCGCCGCCACCCACCACACCGCGCCAAACAGTATGCCGATGCCGCAGCCCAGCAGAGCGGTGGTCAGCGGGAAACCGAGCGGTTCAAACAACCAGGCGTACAACGCCAGCATGATCACCAGCAGCAGTAAGCGCCGACGAACCGCGGCGGCAGGCCAGACAAGGATATCCGGTTTACGCAGCAGCATCAGGACGGCGCACAGCGCCATCAACCCCAAAATCGCGATGGGAAACGGCCGCGGGCCAACCGGTTCGTAACTGTATTCGCTCTGGATCTCCCAGCCGACAACCAGCCCTATCAGGCATAGCACCAGCCAGATTCCGCCAAACAAACGATCGCTCATGATGCGCTCCTCTTTTATTTAGCCAGCCCGAACGACTTCGCCTGCTCGCGGTAATCCGCCACCTGCTTTTTGACGTAGGCATCCAGCGCCTGTCCGGTCAGGTTGAATTCGAACAAGCCGCGCAAGTCCCGTTGTTTTTTGAATTCTTCGGTGGTGACGATGTGCTTAAACGCCTGTTCCCACCACTGGTAGCTGGCATCGCTGACTTTGGGGCCGAGATAGAAACCGCGGATAATCGGCCACACCAGGTCATACCCTTGCTCTTTAGCGGTGGGGATGCCGGCGAGCGGCCCCGGCAGACGCTGCTCGGAAAATACCGCCAGTACCCGAATTTTGCCGCCTTGCAGATGGGGAACCATTTCACTGATATCGCCGGAAACCGCTTGTACATGCCCGCCCAGCATGGCGGTCAGCGGTTCGCCGCCGCCTTCAAACGCGACGTAGCGCATATCGCGCGGGCTGATCCCGGCGTGACGCGCCAGCATCGCGGTTTTCATCCAGTCCTGACTGCCGATGGACGCCCCGGCGCCGACCACCACCTGATTAGGGTTTTTCTGCATGGCGCTGAGCAGATCTTTCAGTGTCTGATAAGGCGCGTCGGCCCGTACCGCGATCATGCCGTAGTCGGTGCCGACCGCCGCCAGCCATTTCACATCATCAACGCCGTAGCGCCCGAACTTTCCCTGCGCCAGATTAAGCAGCGAGCCGCCGGAAAAAGCGACCACAGTGCCGGGCTCGTCCGGGCGTTGCGCCACGATGGCGTTATACGCGACGGCGCCGACTCCGCCGGGCATGTAAGTCACGCGCATCGGGCTGTCGAGCGTGCCGGTTTCCTGTAGCGATATCTGCAGTAACTTACAGGTTAAATCGAAACCGCCGCCCGGTTTGGCCGGTGCGATGCATTCGGTGCGGGCCGGCGCGGCGGCCTGAACGGCGGTTGTATTGGCAAATAATCCGCATAGCGTCAGAGAAAGGGCGAGGTATTTTTTCATTGTCATTCCTTCCTGTTTTTATCATTCCCAACGTGGGAGCGTTGTTGGATTGTTAATGATGTAATCTTTCAGTTACCTTTCGGTTATTGAAAATGTGTTCAGGATGTGATTACCGTCGCTTAAAAAAACGGCCGAGCCTGAGAAAAATACCCATAGGATGAGAATCAAAAGGACAAGGCAATGTGGATAAAGGTTGGCGACGATGCGACTGTTACTGGTTGAAGATCATCCGGAGCTGGCCCACTGGCTGAAAAAAGCCCTGGGTGAGGCGGGGTTCGCGGTGGATCTGGTCGGCGATGGCGTGGCGGCGGATCAGCTGTTGCAGCAGGAAGCGTATACGCTGGTGGTATTGGATGTCTCGTTACCGCGTCTGGACGGCCTGGCATTACTGGCACGATTGCGTAAACGCGGCCAGAACCTGCCGGTGCTGCTGTTGACGGCTCGTGCCGAGGTGGCGGATCGGGTCAAGGGGCTGAATCTGGGGGCGGATGATTATCTCACCAAGCCGTTTGAACTGGCGGAGCTGGAGGCGCGGTTGCGTGCGCTGCTGCGGCGTAGTCAGGGGCAAATACAGGAAGTGCAGCGTCTTGGCGCTCTCAGTTGGCACGATGAAGGCTATTTTTTGCTCCAGGAGAAACCGCTGGCGTTGACGCCGCGCGAGCAAGCGGTGTTGCATACGCTGATGCAGCGCCGTGGTCGTCCGGTATCGCGCCAGTATCTGTATGAGCAGGTGTTTACGCTAGCCGATGAGGCCAGCCCGGACAGTCTCGATCTGTATGTGCACCGCATCCGCAAAAAGCTGGCGGGCAGCGATGTGATGATCGTGACGTTACGTGGGCTGGGGTATAGCCTGGAGTGCAGCCATGCCGAAAGTTAATTCGCTGCGCGGCCAGTTAATGCTGTACCTCGGTTTGCCGATGGCACTGCTGTGGGCGTTATCGGTCTGGAGTCATTATCACAGCGCGAAAGCGGCGGCGACGCAGGCGTACGATCGTACCCTGCTGGCTTCGGCGCGCACGGTGGCTGAACGGCTGACCGTGCGTCAAGGGCAATTGGCGGTAGATGTGCCCTGGGTGGTGCTGGATAGCTTTGAGCGCAACATGAACGACACGCTCTACTATCAGGTGGTGACGCCTCAAGGTAAAACGCTTTCCGGCTATGATGACCTGCCGCCGTTGCCGCGCGGTATTCCGCTATCCCGGCATTATCCGGCGCTGGCGCATTTTTATGATGCGCGTTATCACGGCCGGGCGATCCGGGTGGCGGCGCTCTGGCAGCCGGTCAATGAGGCCGGCGTGGAAGGTATGGTATTGATTTTGGTGGCGGAAACGCTGAGCTCCCGCGAGGCGTTCGCACACCGGCAATTACTGACAGCCTTGATCAGCCAGAGCACGCTGGTGTTGTTGGCGTTGTTGCTGGTGCTGTTGTTGTTCCGCAAATTGCTGCGGCCGCTGCGTCAGTTATCCGGCCTGATGGCGCGCCGTGAACCGGGCGATCTCACGCCGTTGCCGCCAGTGTTGTCCTGGACGGAAATGCAGCCGTTGCTGGTGGCGTTCAATCGTTATATCGAACGGCTCAGAGGGTTGCTTCAGCGGCAGGAGCGTTTCGGCGCAGATGCGGCGCATCAACTCAGAACACCGCTGGCGGTGCTGAAAACCCAGGTCGGCGTAGCGTTGAATAGTTCGCAACCGGCGCAGTGGCGCGACAGCCTGACCGGCATGAGCGCCACGCTGGACGATACCATTCAGTTGACCGATCGGTTGTTGCAACTGTCGCGCCTGAGGGCGCAGGACAGTAAAGAGCATATCTGGCAAACCGTCGATTTGGCCGAACTGGTGCGGGATGCCTGTTTTTCCCGTTTACCGCAGGCGCGCAGCCGACGAATCGACCTGGGATACGAAGGCGATGAGCGTTGTCTGATTCGCGGCGAGCCGTTGCTGCTGGCGGAATTGTGCGCCAACTTGCTGGATAATGCGCTGAAATACACGCCGCAAGGCGGTGTGGTGACGGCGCGGGTGCAGGCGCAGCAACTGGATATCGACGATAGCGGCCCAGGGATTCCGGTCACCGAACGCGCGCAGGCGATGAGGCCGTTTCACCGGTTGGATAACCATCATGGTTTGCCGGGCGCGGGTTTGGGGTTGGCGTTGGTCAGGGATATCGCCCTTTGGCATCAAACCCGGGTTCAACTGCTGGAGTGCCCGGAGTTGGGCGGGCTGCGGGTACGGATCGTTTTTAGCGAGCCTGCGCCCTGAGAAAACGCCTGCGCTGACGCCATTCGGTCGCAGGCCGATTGCCGCCGTCTGTGTTACCGCCAGCCGGTTTGTGGCAGAATAACGCCCTTCATTTCGTCGCGGCGGCGTGGGTGTCGTCAGCGGTCTATCAGGAAAGCCAACGTGAAAATCCTAGTTGATGAAAATATGCCTTATGCGCAGGCGCTGTTCAGCCGTCTGGGCGACGTGACGGCAGTACCGGGGCGGCCCATTCCGACGGATGCCCTAAACGAGGCCGATGCCCTGATGGTGCGTTCGGTCACGAAAGTGAACGCCGATCTGCTGGCCGGCAAGGCGGTGAAGTTTGTCGGCACGGCGACCGCCGGCACCGATCATGTCGATGAAGATTTTTTGCGTCGGCAGGGCATCGCGTTTTCCGCGGCTCCCGGCTGTAATGCGATTGCGGTAGTGGAATATGTCTTTTCTTCGCTGCTGATGCTGGCGGAACGCGATGGTTTCGCGCTGGCGGATCGTACCGTCGGTATCGTCGGGGTCGGTAATGTGGGTTCTCGCCTCAATGAGCGCCTGACCGCGCTGGGCGTACGTACGCTGCTGTGCGACCCGCCGCGGGCGGATCGCGGCGACAGCGGGCCGTTCCTGTCGTTGGACGAGCTGGTGGAACAGGCCGACGTGCTGACCTTCCACACCCCGTTGCTGAAAGAGGGGCCTTATGCCACCTGGCACAGTGTCAATGCCGCGTTACTGGCACGCTTGAAAGACGACGCCATTTTGATCAACGCCTGCCGTGGCCCGGTAGTGGACAACACCGCCTTGCTGACGGCGTTGCAAAACGGCAAAAACATCAGCGTAGTGTTGGACGTATGGGAACCTGAGCCGGAATTGTCCGTTGAGCTGCTGGAGCGGGTCGACATCGGCACTGCGCATATCGCCGGTTATACGCTGGAAGGCAAAGCACGCGGCACCACTCAGGTGTTCGAAGCCTGGAGCCGTTTTATCGGTCAGCCGCAACAGGTGGCGCTGGCCTCGCTGCTACCGGTGCCGGAGCTGGCCGACATCACGCTGACGGTGCCGCTGGATGAGCATCAGCTCAAACGGCTGGTGCATCTGGTGTATGATGTGCGCCGCGATGACGCCTTGTTGCGTCAGGTCGCGCATATCCCCGGCGAATTTGACCGGCTGCGCAAGTTCTATCAGGAGCGGCGCGAGTGGTCATCGCTGCATGTCGTCTGCGCCGATCGGGAGAGCGCTGAACAACTTAACCGGCTGGGATTCACCGCGTCGGTTAACGATCGCTAATTTCCTGAAGCAAAATCAGATTAATCCGGGCGGTGCGATCATCGTCCGGTGTGTTTTATTCATTATTCTTGGGGAGTACGACCACATGTCCAATGGCTGGAATATCGCGTTGCTGGGTGCCACCGGCGCTGTCGGCACGGCATTGCTGGAGCTATTGCAGGAGCGTGAGTTTCCCGTAGGTGAGCTCTATGCGCTGGCGAGTGAGAACAGTGTCGGCGAGAGTTTGCGTTTTAATGGCCGTTCGCTGCGCCTGGAAGACGCTGCCGATTTCGACTGGTCACAGGTACAACTGGCCTTTTTCGTCGCCGGTATGGAAGCCAGCGCCCGCTACGCGGAAACGGCGGGTAACGCGGGGTGTCTGGTCATCGACAGCAGCGGCTTGTTTGCGCTGGAGCCGGACGTGCCGCTGGTGGTGCCGGGCGTGAACCCGCATGTGCTGGCGGATTACCGCAACCGCAATATCGTGGCGGTGGCGGACAGTCTCACCAGCCAGTTGCTCACGGCGATCAAACCGTTGACGGAGCAGGCCGGGCTGTCGC
This sequence comes from Dickeya sp. ws52, assembly GCF_007210685.1. Classification (NCBI taxonomy): domain Bacteria; kingdom Pseudomonadati; phylum Pseudomonadota; class Gammaproteobacteria; order Enterobacterales; family Pectobacteriaceae; genus Dickeya; species Dickeya sp. ws52. The sequence goes on along the minus strand of NZ_SZVX01000003.1, from coordinate 173,562 downwards.
GTCTGCACGTCAGCAACCTGTTGTCGGTGTCGGCCCACGGCAAAGCGGCGGTGGATGATTTGGCCGGCCAAAGCGCGCGTTTGCTCAACGGTATCCCGGCTGAGCCTGGCCTGTTCCCGAAACAGCTGGCGTTCAACCTGTTGCCGCTGCTGGCGGACAGCGAAGGCAGCGTGCGTGAAGAGCGTCGGTTGGTGGATCAGGTGCGCAAGGTGTTGCAGGACGACGGCTTGCCGATTTCGGTCAGTTGCGTGCAGTCGCCGGTGTTTTACGGCCATGCGCAGGTGGTGCATCTGGAAGCGCTGCGTCCGTTGTCTGCCGATGAAGCGCGCGACGTGCTGGCGCAGGCGAGTGATATCACGCTGAGTGAGGAAGAGGATTACCCGACGCAGGTGGAAGACGCCTCCGGCAATGTGCAATTGAATATTGGCTGTCTGCGCAACGACTACGGTATTCCTGAGCTGTTGCAGTTCTGGTCGGTGGCCGACAATATCCGTTTCGGCGGCGCATTGATGGCGGTGGAAACCGCTGAACGGCTGGTTGAGGAGTACCTGGGGTAATGACGGCGTTGCAGCATACAGACGATGAAGCACCGCTGAAAATCGCTCTGGGGATTGAGTATGACGGCAGCCGTTATTACGGCTGGCAGCGTCAGGCCGAGGTGGACAGCGTTCAGGGGTGTCTGGAAGCGGCGCTGTCTCAGGTGGCGAACGCGCGCATCGATGTGTTTTGTGCCGGGCGAACCGACGCCGGCGTCCATGCGACCGGGCAGGTGGTGCATTTTTCTACCCACGCGGTGCGTAAAGACGCCGCCTGGACCATGGGCGTCAATGCTAACCTGCCGCCGGATATCGCCGTACGCTGGGTGAAAACGGTGGATGAGGCGTTTCACGCCCGTTTTAGCGCTACCGCCCGCCGCTATCGCTATGTGATTTATAACCGGCGTTTTCGGCCGGCCATTCTGTCGCAGGGGGTAACGCACTATTATCTGCCGCTGGATGCCGAGCGAATGCACCGCGCCGGTCAGTGCCTGCTGGGCGAGAACGATTTTACCTCGTTCCGGGCGGTGCAGTGCCAGTCACGCACGCCGTGGCGCAACCTGATGCACCTGCGGGTAACGCGTCTGGGGGATTACGTGGTGGTAGACATCAAGGCCAACGCGTTTGTGCACCATATGGTGCGCAATATTGTCGGCAGCCTGATGGAGATCGGTTGCGGCAACCAGCCGGAAAACTGGATGGCCGAGCTGCTGGCGGCCAAAGATCGCACCCTGGCGGCCGCGACGGCAAAAGCCGACGGGCTGTATTTGGTTGCGGTGGATTATCCGGCGAATTTCGGTATTCCCGGTGCGTCGATGGGGCCGTTGTTTCTGCCGGACGAGGTGGTGTGAGGGGAGCCGGCGCGCCGTCGATAAACGACGAGGCCGACTTTGAATAAGTCGGCATTTGAACTGATAAGGACGCGATTATGCTGGATTTTGTACGGTTTGTCATAGATTTCATTCTGCACATCGATGTGCATCTGGCTGAGCTGGTGGCGCAGTATGGCGTATGGATCTACGCAATTCTGTTTCTGATTCTGTTTTGCGAAACAGGGCTGGTCGTGACGCCGTTCCTGCCCGGTGATTCGCTGTTGTTTGTCGCCGGCGCACTGGCCGCATTGCCGACTAACGACCTCAATGTTCACACGATGGTGGCGTTAATGGTGTTGGCGGCGGTGTTGGGCGATGCGGTCAATTACACCATTGGCCGATTGTTCGGCGAGAAATTATTCCGCAATCCCGACTCGCGCATCTTCCGGCGTAGCTATCTGGAAAGGACCCACGCGTTCTATGCACGCCACGGCGGCAAAACAATAATTCTGGCGCGCTTTGTCCCGATTGTGAGAACATTTGCGCCCTTTGTCGCCGGGATGGGACACATGCGTTATCGCGAGTTCGCTCTGTACAACGTGACCGGGGCGGTTTTGTGGGTGCTGTCGTTCACTTATGCCGGTTACCTGTTCGGTGATCTGCCGTTGGTGCAGGAGAACCTGAAGTTATTGATTGTGGCGATAATCTTCATCTCCATCCTGCCGGGTTTAATCGAGTTCTGGCGGCATAAACGCACTATGACGCGGCAAAATATGAAATAAGTGGAAAATTATTTTAACATCCGGTTTGACCAGTTTTTTGTCCACACGCCCGGATCGTTATGGTTTAATGAGCAGCATTTACGGCGGTGTTTGTATAAACAGGCCTGAATACCAATATCGCGTCCCGACGCATCGGGATGAGATATCGCTTCATAGGCGGCGTTGCCAGGGATTGGGTAACGTGTAGCAGCGTACTGGCTGGTGCCAGGTTCAAGCAGAAAGGTTATCAATGAGCTGGATTGAACGAATTCTCAATAAAAGTAATGTCACACCCACCCGTAAGGCGAACATACCTGAAGGGGTTTGGACGAAATGTGACAGTTGCGGTCAGGTGCTTTACCGTGCCGAGCTGGAACGTAATCTGGAAGTGTGCCCGAAATGTGATCACCACATGCGGTTGTCTGCCCGGGCTCGTCTCCACGCGTTTCTGGACAAGGAAGGCATGGTGGAGCTGGGGAGCGAGCTGGAGCCCAAAGACGTCCTGAAATTCAGAGACTCGAAGAAGTACAAAGACCGTATTACCGCCGCGCAGAAGCAGTCTGACGAAAAAGATGCGATGGTGGTGATGAAAGGGACGTTGTACGACATGCCGGTGGTTGCCGCATCGTTCGAGTTTTCTTTCATGGGCGGTTCGATGGCGTCGGTTGTCGGTGCGCGCTTTGTTCGTGCCGTGGAGCAAGCGCTGGAAGACAACTGCCCGCTGGTTTGTTTCTCCGCCAGTGGCGGTGCCCGTATGCAGGAAGCGCTGATGTCGCTGATGCAGATGGCGAAAACCAGTGCGGCGCTGGCGAAAATGCGTGAGCGTGGTTTACCGTATATTTCGGTGTTGACCGACCCGACAATGGGCGGCGTATCCGCCAGTCTGGCGATGCTGGGCGATCTGAATATCGCCGAGCCGAAAGCATTGATCGGTTTTGCCGGCCCGCGCGTTATCGAACAGACGGTGCGTGAAAAACTGCCGCCGGGTTTCCAGCGTAGTGAGTTCCTGCTGGAAAAAGGCGCTATCGACATGATCGTCCGTCGTGCCGATATGCGCTACAAATTGGCCAGCATCCTGTCCCGGCTGACTCACCGCCCGGAACCGCAGGAGCCCGCTGTGGTGCGGATGTCCACCTCGCCGGAATCACAGAGTGATGCCTAATCAATGATGAGCCGGGAGCGGGGCGGCGTTGTTGCCGTGTTCCCGGCAGCAATCAACCGTAAGTCAGTGAACGGGACTCATGGACAATCTTCAGACACCTCAAGCCACGTCGCCTTTGGCCACGTGGCTTCACTATCTTGAAAATCTGCACAGTCAGGCCATTGATCTTGGTCTGGATCGTATCCGGCAGGTAGCGGAACACCTCGACCTGCTGCAACCTGCTCCCCGCGTATTTACCGTGGCCGGCACGAACGGCAAAGGTACCACCTGCTGCGCGCTGGAGTCCATTTTGAGCGCGGCCGGGCTTCGGGTTGGGGTATACAGCTCACCACATTTGCTGCGTTACACCGAACGGGTACGTATTCAAGGGCGTGAATTACCGGAATTCCATCATGCACAAGCCTTTGCTGCGGTTGAAGCGGGCCGTAACGGTATCTCGTTGACTTACTTTGAATTCGGCACGCTGGCGGCATTGTGGCTGTTCAAACAGGCGCAACTGGATGTGGTGATACTGGAGGTGGGTCTAGGCGGGCGTCTGGACGCCACCAATATTGTGGATGCCGATGTCGCGGTGGTGACCAGCATCGCGCTGGATCATACCGATTGGTTGGGTAACGATCGGGAAAGTATCGGCCGGGAAAAGGCGGGGATTTTCCGCGGCAACCGGCCGGCCGTGGTCGGTGAGCCGGATATGCCGGCTTCCATTGCCGCAGTGGCGCAGGAAAAAGGCGCACGCCTGTTTCGCCGTGGTGCATATTGGCAGTTTGCATTGCAGGGCGACGGCTGGCGCTGGCAGTGTGACGATGTTCAGTACGAGGCGTTGCCCGTTCCCACCGTTCCGTTGGCCAATGCCGCAACGGCGCTGGCGGCGTTGTACGCTTCCGATATTGCATTAACCGCCGAGGTTATTCGTCAGGGATTGCGTCAGGCACAACTGCCGGGACGTTTCCAGATTGTGAGCGAAAAACCGTTGTTGATTCTGGATGTCGCGCATAATCCTCATGCGGCGGCTTATCTGGCCGCACGATTGGCTGATTTACCGCGTACCGGTCAGGTGCGGGCGGTGGTCGGCATGTTGGCCGATAAAGACATTCCCGGTACGCTGTCGCATCTTAAACCGCAGGTCGATGTCTGGTATTGCGCGCCGCTGGAAGGCCCGCGCGGCGCCGGCGCGGATCAACTGGCTGAACATTTGACGGACTGCACGCAGTACCCGGATGTGGCGACAGCCTGGCGACAGGCAATGCGGGACGCCGGAGAAAATGATGTGGTGATTGTCTGCGGTTCTTTCCATACTGTCGCGCATGTGATGGAAGCGTTGGACGGGGGCGGAATGCATGGCGAGTAAGTTTCAGAATCGCCTGGTGGGAACCGTTGTGCTGGTCGCGCTGGGTGTCATCGTGCTGCCTGGGCTGCTGGATGGCAAAAAAAAGCATTATGAAGAGGATTTTGCCGCCATCCCGCTGGTTCCCAAGCCTGGTGATACACTGGAGGCGGAGTCGATGCCGCCTGTCAATCAGCCGTTGCCTGCCCAGCCGCCTGAAGGCGCTGAAGCGGCGATGCAAAACAAAAGTGATGTGGGCGCCGGGGCGGAAGAAGAACCGCACCTGACGCCGGCACCCGTGCCCGAGCGCCATGGTGCCTCGGCGTCATCGCCTGCCCGTCAGGTTGCGCCTGCCGCACCGATAGTCACGGAGCCTCGTCAACCGGTACAACAGGTCGCGCCGCCTGCGATGAAGGCCCAGCCGGCGAAGCCGGAAACCAAAAAACCGGAGACGAAAGCGGATACCCGGCCTAAGCCTGACGTGAAAGCGGTGGAAAGCAAAGCGGCTGACGCTAAACCGGTCGAAAAGCCGGCCGATACCCGCGCGGCGGAAACCAAAACGGAACCCCGTACGCCGGAAAACAAGCCGACGGAAACCAAGACGCCGGCTCAGGAGCAGGCTCCGGCAGGTCAGGCTTTTGTCGTGCAATTGGGGGCGCTTAAAAATGCCGATAAAGTCAATGAGATTGTCGCGAAGTTGCGACTGTCCGGCTATCGTGCTTATACCGTGCCGTCGACACCGGTAGTGGGGCAGATTACCCGTATCTATGTCGGGCCGGATGCCTCGAAGCAGAAACTGCAATCCGCGTTGGGAGACTTGCAGCAACTCAGTGGGTTGGGCGGGCAGGTTCGGCCTTACAGTGCGCGCTGAGTCAGCCGATAAGCAATAAACCACATTCAGGGGTAGGGGCGCGCAGCGACCTTGCCCCTTGTATTTTGTGCGGCGAATCAGCGCCGTCTTGCCGTAGCGAGTAGCAAACCACGGATGCTATTCCTATGACGGCGAGAGGTTTTTTTTATTTATTCGCCTATCGAAAAAATCGGCCGGAAATACGCTACGCAAACGTTTTCTTTTTCTGTTAGAATGCGCCGCGAACAGGATGACCGGCGCTATGATTGTCATCGTTCATTATTAGGATGGTTCATGGTTTGGGTTGATTACGTCATTATCGGTATTATCGGATTCTCGGCTCTGGTCAGTCTCATCCGGGGGTTTGTACGTGAAGCGTTGTCGCTGGTGACCTGGGGGGCGGCGTTCTTTATCGCCAGCCACTACTATGTCTATCTCGCGGTCTATTTCACGCGGTTTAATGATGAACTGGTGCGTAACGGTATCGCTATCGCCATTCTGTTTATTGCGACCTTGATTGTGGGTGCTATCGTCAATTATGTGATCGGTTCGTTGGTTGAACGCACCGGATTATCAGGCACTGACCGGGTACTGGGCATTTGCTTTGGTGCTTTACGCGGTGTGTTGATCGTCTCTGCGTTACTGTTTTTTCTCGATACCTTCACCGGTTTTTCACAGAGTGCTGACTGGAAGCAATCTCAGTTAATCCCGCAGTTCAGTTATATCATCAGGTGGTTTTTTGACTACCTGCAAAGCACGTCGAGTTTCTTGCCGCGGCACATCTAGCCGCGGTAGCGCTGATGAGGAAAAGACCACATGTGCGGTATTGTCGGTATCGCCGGTTTTACACCGGTCAACCAGTCGATTTATGACGCGTTAACGGTGTTACAGCACCGTGGGCAGGATGCCGCAGGCATCGTCACCATTAATGAGACCAATTGCTTTCGTCTGCGCAAAGCAAACGGCCTGGTGAAGGATGTGTTTGAAGCCCGGCACATGCAGCGGTTGCAGGGCAACATGGGGATTGGCCATGTCCGCTATCCCACAGCAGGCAGTTCCAGTGCCTCAGAGGCCCAGCCTTTTTACGTCAACTCCCCATTCGGGATCACGCTGGCGCATAACGGTAACCTGACCAACGCTCATGAACTGCGTCAGAAGCTGTTCGAAGAAGGGCGCCGCCACGTCAATACCACCTCCGATTCCGAAATTCTGCTGAACGTGTTTGCCAAAGAACTGGACCGTTTTCAGCACTACCCGCTGGAAGCCGATAACATCTTTGCCGCAGTAGCGGCGGTGCACCAACAGATTCGTGGTGCTTACGCCTGTATCGGCATGATTATCGGTCACGGTATGGTTGCGTTTCGGGATCCGAACGGCATCCGCCCGTTGGTGATCGGTAAGCGTGAACTGAACGATGGCCGCAACGAATATATCGTAGCGTCGGAAAGCGTCGCGCTGGATACCTTGGGTTTTGAATTCCTGCGTGATGTGGCGCCGGGGGAAGCGGTGTTCATCACCGAGAACGGTCAGCTATTTACTCGCCAGTGCGCTGAAAACCCGAAAAGCCACCCATGCCTGTTCGAATACGTTTATTTTGCTCGCCCCGACTCCTTTATCGACAAGATTTCGGTTTATAGCGCACGTGTGCGCATGGGTCAGAAGCTGGGTGAGAAGATTGCCCGCCAGTGGGAAGAGTTGGATATCGACGTGGTGATTCCGATTCCGGAGACGTCTTGTGATATCGCGCTGGAAATTGCCCGTATTATCAACAAGCCTTACCGTCAGGGTTTTGTGAAGAACCGCTACGTCGGCCGTACCTTTATCATGCCGGGCCAGCAGACTCGCATCAAATCCGTGCGTCGTAAGCTGAATGCCAACCGGGCGGAATTCCGCGGCAAGAATGTACTGCTGGTGGATGACTCCATCGTGCGCGGCACCACCTCTCAACAGATTGTGGAGATGGCGCGTGAAGCAGGCGCTCGTCGGGTCTATCTGGCCTCCGCAGCGCCGGAAATTCGTTTCCCGAATGTGTACGGCATTGATATGCCAAGCGTTAATGAACTGATCGCTCACGGTCGCGAAGTGGAAGAAATCCGTCAGATTATTGGCGCCGATGCGCTGATTTTCCAGGATCTGGACGATTTGATCGAAGCCGTGCGTGAAGATAACCCGGAAATTGTTCAGTTTGAATGCTCGGTGTTCAACGGTGTTTATGTCACCAAAGATGTGAACCAGGACTATCTGGACTATCTGGAAGCGCTGCGCAATGACGACGCTAAAGCGATGCGTAGCCAGAATGAAGTCGAAGACCTGGAACTGCATAACGAAGGGTAAGCATCGCCTCGCGATTGGTTGTGATACAGGGAGCTACGGCTCCCTTTTTTGTCGCTGTTATTCTTGCCAATCTTGGGGGGATGCGGCAAAGTCAGCGCACGAGTGGTTACCGTCTCGGCGACGTTGGGCCTGTGAGGTGAAAATGAAGCGACTGATTGTCGGTATTTCCGGCGCCAGCGGCGTGATATATGGGGTGCGGTTGTTGCAGGTGCTACAACCGGTGAGCGGGGTTGAAACGCATCTGGTGATGAGCCCGGCGGCCCGGCAAACGTTGAGCCTGGAGACGGATCTGACGGTGCGTGATGTACAGTCGTTGGCTGATGTCGTGCATGATTCACGCGATATCGCCGCCAGCATTTCATCCGGGTCGTTCAAAACGGCAGGTATGGTGATCCTGCCGTGTTCTATCAAAACCCTGTCTGGCATTACCCACAGTTATACTGACAGCCTGTTGACCCGTGCGGCAGACGTGGTGCTGAAAGAGCGCCGCCCGCTGGTGCTGTGTGTGCGGGAAACGCCGCTTCATATTGGTCATCTGCGGTTAATGAATGCGGCCGCAGAAATGGGCGCGGTGATCATGCCGCCGGTGCCTGCGTTTTATCACCGCCCACAAACTGTGCAAGACATCATCGATCAGACGGTTAACCGCGTACTCGATCAGTTTGATATTGCATTACCGCAGGATCTGTTTACCCGCTGGCAGGGGGCGTAAGCCTTCCGTGGGGGCTCGTGCCACGCCGTCACCGCGCTGGTTCGCTGAGAGAAACCGTTTTTTTGCACCATGACAATGCATTGTGTTTTTGTGGTGCATTGTCATGCACTAAATTCGTGCATTTAGTGCGTGCCAGCTTCGCCTCACCGCTTATTTCATCGCATGTTTCAGCATAATTCATTGATTATATTGATGCACTTATCATGATCACGCTGCCTGACTTTATGCAGAATAGCATATTTTTTATGGCATAAAATTTGCTATATTTTTGCAAACAGCACGCAAATTAATTCACACAGCAAACGTATTCATCACCATTATTTCGCGGTCAAATTCACGAATCACTTAGACATACACAATCATAAAATAGGGTAACGCAATGAAAAAAATGTTGAAGCTTTTGCCCCTCGCACTGGTATTGGCTGCAGGCAGCGCATTCGCCGAGGTTCCTAAAAATATCAAGATTGGTACTGACCCGACCTACGCACCGTTTGAATCCAAGGATGCCAGTGGTCAACTGGTGGGGTTTGATATCGACCTGGCAAAAGAGCTGTGCAAACGGATTCAGGCAAATTGCACCTTTGTCGAGAGTGATTTCGACGCGCTGATCCCGTCTCTGAAAGCGAAAAAGATCGATGCCATCATTTCTTCCCTGTCGATCACTGAAAAGCGTCAGCAGGAGATTGCGTTTACCGACAAACTTTACGCCGCCAATGCACGTTTGATTGCGAAAAAAGGCTCGCCGATTCAGCCGACGCTGGAGGCGTTGAAAGGGAAACGCGTCGGCGTGTTGCAGGCTTCCACGCAAGAAGCTTACGCCAACCAGTACTGGCAACCGAAGGGCGTGGATGTGGTGGCCTACCAGAATCAGGACCTGATCTATGCCGATCTGGCCTCCGGCCGTATCGATACCGCGTTTCAGGATGAAGTGGCGGGCAGCGAAGGTTTCCTGAAACAGGCCGCGGGTAAAGACTATGTGTTTGCCGGCCCGGCGGTGAAAGACGACAAACTGTTCGGCGTCGGCACCGGTATGGGATTGCGCAAGAACGAAACCGAGTTGAAAGCCGCTCTGGATAAAGCGTTTGCCGCCATGCGTCAGGATGGCACTTACGACAAGCTGGCGAAGAAGTACTTTGACTTCAACGTATACGGTGATTAAGCCTTCCTGATTAACCCCTGCCTGCCCGGTGCGGGCAGGGGCATGTCTTTTCTGAGCGGATTGATGTAATGCTTTATGGCTATTCCGAATTAATCATGGATGGCGCACGCATGACGCTGCAACTGGCGGTGTGTTCGCTGCTGCTGTCACTGCTGATTGGCCTGGTGGGTGCGGCGGCCAAGCTGTCGTCCAGCCGAGTGCTATCCGGTTGTTTTTCTGGCTATACCACCCTGATTCGCGGCGTACCGGACCTGGTGCTGATGCTGCTGATTTTCTATGGTTTGCAGATGGCGCTTAACAGCGTTACCGAAACGCTGGGTATGGATCAAATCGATATCGATCCGCTGGCGGCCGGGATTATTACGCTGGGATTCATCTACGGCGCGTACTTCACTGAAACATTCCGCGGCGCTTATCTGGCGGTGCCTCGAGGTCAGATTGAAGCGGCGGTGGCGTTTGGTTTTTCGCCGATGAAAGTGTTTCGCCGCATCATGTTCCCGTCGATGATGCGCTTTGCCTTGCCGGGGATTGGCAACAACTGGCAGGTGATCCTCAAGTCGACCGCGCTGGTGTCGCTGCTGGGGCTGAGCGATGTGATCAAAGTAACGCAATTGGCCGGAAAGGGAACGCATCATCCGTTCTTTTTCGCGATTGTCGCCGGTGTGCTGTATCTGATTTTTACCACCTTGTCCAACGGGGTGCTGTGGTGGCTGGAAAAACGCTACTCACAGGGAGTCCGGAAAGTAAATTATGAGTGAGATTCTGCAACAATACTGGCAAGCCTTGCTGTGGAGTGACGGCTACCGTCTTACCGGGCTGGCGATGACGCTGTGGCTGCTGATTATATCGGTGACCCTCGGCGGGTTGATGGCGATTCCGCTGGCGATAGCCCGCGTCTCGCCTCGTCGCCGCTACCGGTTGCCGGTCTGGGCTTTTACCTATGTGTTCCGCGGCACGCCGCTCTACGTACAATTGCTGGTGTTTTACTCTGGCGTATACAGCCTGGAAATCGTGCGCGGCACCGACTTGTTGAACGCGTTTTTTCGCAGCGGCCTGAATTGCGCCGTTCTGGCGCTGGCGCTAAATACTTGCGCCTATACCACGGAAATTTTCGCCGGTGCCATTCGTTCTGTGCCGCACGGTGAAATCGAAGCGGCGCGGGCCTACGGTTTTTCACGTTTCAAACAATATCGCTGCATCATTTTGCCGGGGGCATTGCGCATCGCGTTACCGGCCTACAGCAACGAAGTCATCCTGATGCTGCATTCCACCTCGCTGGCATTTACCGTCACGGTGCCGGACTTGCTGAAAGTGGCGCGTGATATCAACGCCGCTACCTATAAACCGTTTTATGCCTTTGGCATCGCCGGCGTGATGTACCTGGCGATATCATTTGTATTGATCTCGTTGTTCAGGAAGGCGGAACGCCGCTGGTTACGGCATCTTCACACCCGTTCATCCCATTAATAAATAGTGCAGGAACAGACAAATCATGCAGAATAACAAGCTGATGGTGACGGAATTACGTAAGCGTTATGGTCAGCATGAGGTGCTGAAAGGCATTTCATTACAGGCTAAAGCCGGGGACGTTATTTCGATTATCGGGTCATCGGGATCGGGTAAAAGCACCTTATTACGGTGTATTAATTTTCTGGAAAAACCTTGTGAAGGGTCTATCCATGTGAATGGACAGGAAATTCACATGGTGCGGGACAAAGACGATCAACTGAAGGTATTCGATAAAAAACAGCTACAGCTGCTGCGTACCCGGCTGACTATGGTATTCCAGCATTTCAATTTGTGGAGCTTCATGACGGCGCTGGAGAACGTGATGGAAGCGCCGGTGCAGGTGCTGGGGTTGAGCAAGGCGGAAGCCCGCAAGCGTGCGGAGTTCTACCTGAATAAGGTGGGTATTACCGGTGCGTCACAGGAGAAATACCCGGCCGATTTGTCCGGCGGCCAACAGCAGCGCGTGTCTATCGCCCGTGCGCTGGCGATGGAGCCGGAGGTGTTGCTGTTTGACGAGCCGACGTCGGCGTTAGACCCTGAGCTTGTGGGCGAAGTATTGCGCATCATGCAGCAACTGGCGGAAGAGGGCAAAACCATGGTGGTGGTGACCCACGAAATGGAGTTTGCCCGGCATGTATCCAGCCATGTGATCTTTTTGCATCAAGGGCTGGTGGAAGAGGAAGGGTCGCCGGAGGCGGTATTCGGCAACCCGCAAAGCCCTCGTTTGCAGCAATTCCTGTCTGGTGCGCTGAAGTAACGTTGACGTCACTGTAGACGTCTCGTTGCTCACATCACGCACTCCTCGCGCTGGTTGAAATCACTCAGTTGGCGCGAGGGTGTAACAAGTCGTTCAAGGCTTCTTCCAGTTCGAAAAAGCGGAAACCGAACCCGGCTTTCTCCAATTGCTGGGGAATGGCCCGCTGCCCGCCCAGTAACAGTGTCGCGGCTTCCCCCATCAGTATCCTGAGCGCCCAGCCAGGCGTACGCATAAAGCCGGGACGATCCAACACGTTCGCCAACATGGCGGAGAATTTCTCGTTACGCACCGGGTAGGGCGACACCATGTTGAAGGGGCCTCTCAGCATGGGGGTGTCCAACAGATATAAAATAGCGTTGGTCATATCATCAATATGAATCCACGGCAGGTATTGCCTGCCGGAGCCGATGGGTCCACCCATCCCCAGCCGGAAAATCGGCAGCATTTTGGCCAGCGCACCGCCTTCGGCCGACAGAACCACCCCGGTACGCATCAGGCAAACACGGGTATGATCGCTTTCCGCCTCCAGCGCCAGCGCCTCCCAACGGGCGCAAAGTTCATGGGTAAAATCATCGTGAGGCGGTTCATCTTCGGTTACCAGCGCTTGCCCCTGATCGCCGTAGTAGCCAACCGCCGAACCGGACAAAAATACCGAAGGAGGCGTTTGGCTGCGGCGAATCAACTGCGCGAGCTGGCGGGTGATATCCCAACGGCTTTGGCACAGCCGTGCTTTTTGCACTTTGGTCCAGCGCTTGTCGGCAATCGGTTCGCCAGCCAGATTGATAACGCCGTCGAAACCATCCAGCGAGGTGTGTTCTTCCAGTCCGTGCCAATAATTGACCTGGTCTCCCCACAGCCGTCGTGCGCGCTCCACAGAGCGAGTCACCACCGTGACCTGGTGCGACAGGGACAACAAGCGCGCAATCAGATGACGCCCAATAAGGCCGGTTCCCCCGGTGATCAGTAGCTTCATAAGCTGGCCTCGCTTTGTATATCAGGTTATTTCCTTTAGCCGGGCAATGGTGCCGTATGCGCCGAAGTCGCGTTTCTCCATTGGTTTTAGCATAGATGATCCATCCGTACCTGCCGGTGATGTTAACCACATCTCAGGGAATTTTTATCAGCGGAACAAGCACTTTTCATGACAGAACAGCATGTCTGGTGGTAACAAAGCGTTTGATGATTGCCGAATAGGACGGAGAAGCCACGCCCGGCAAATCGGGCATGGCGGCAAGCCTGATCAGGCTTTAGCGGCGAGCTGGTAGGCGCGCTGCGTGGCCGGGCGCTCGCGAATTCGTTCAAACCAACTTTTCACCGCCGGGAAGGCGTCAAGGTCGATACGCTGGCGTTCGTGAGACACCACCCAAGGATAGGTAGCGATATCGGCAATACTGTACTCATTGCCGGCCAGCCAGGCGTGCTCGGACAATTGCTTGTTCAACACACCGTATAGCCGTTCCGTTTCTTTCTGATAGCGGTCGATAGCATAGGGTACCGGCTGCGGAGCATAGTGATTGAAATGGTGGTTTTGTCCCAGCATCGGCCCGAAACCGGCTACCTGCCAGCACAGCCATTGCAGAGTGGCGGCACGCTCCCGCACATCGGAGCTCAATAGCTTGCCGCTTTTCTCGGCCAGATAGAGCAAAATAGCACCGGATTCGAACAGGCTGATCGGTGCGCCCTGGTCGGCAGGTTGCTGATCGACGATGGCAGGAATCTTGTTATTGGGGGAAATGGCCAGAAACGCCGGTTTAAACTGATCGCCGGCGCTGATATCCACCTGGTGTAATTGATAGGGTAACTGTGCTTCTTCCAGGAACAGGGTGATTTTGTGACCGTTAGGGGTAGGGGCGTAATACACATCAATCATGAATCATCTCTCCATTGGGGAAAGCCGTCAGCCGTAGGCGAGGGCTCTGAAAAACAGTTGGCAGGCGAAAGCCTAGCACTTTCCCGGATATAACATAAATAACCGTTATGGCTATTCTTTATCTTTCATACAGATAATCGCGGCATGGGGGCTCCGGCCGGAAACACGATAGACCGATAATTTTAACCTGTAGTGACATCGGTTTTTGGTACTATAGCGGGACTGAATATGTTCACGCATCGGGATAGAACCATGAAACTGATGTTTGCGTCTGACCTGCATGGCTCACTGTCGGCCACCGAAACCTTACTGGCCCGTTTTGAACAGAGCGGCGCCGACTGGCTGATCCTGCTGGGCGATTTTCTTAATCATGGCCCTCGTAATCCGTTGCCGGATCGCTACCAACCGGCAGATGTCGCGAGTTTACTGAACCGCTACGCTTCACAAATTGTGGCGGTTCGGGGAAATTGCGACAGCGAGGTTGACCAGATGCTGTTGCAGTTTCCGATCACCGCACCCTGGCAACAGGTGCTGTTGCCTGACAACCGCTTATTTTTGACCCACGGACATCTCTATCACCCGGAAAAACGCCCGCCGCTACATGCCGGCGATGTACTGGTGTTTGGCCACACGCACCTTCCGGTGGCCGAGCGGCGTGATGACATTTTCTGCTTTAATCCCGGCTCCGTCAGTCTGCCTAAAGGCGGCTATCCCGCCAGTTACGGTTTGCTGGAATCAGGGGTGTTGCGGGTTGTGTCATTAGGGAGTGGCGAGACTATTGCGCAGGTTGCGATTAGCCACTAATTTAGACGCTACTCTCGTATTACATCGATAATTCCAATATTTCTAAAAACTGAAGCGCATGACCGCGCCACGACGAAAGGGTTTCAGAGGATGGTGGAACAAACACAGACGGCAGGCACGGAGTGGGTCGACATCGTTGATGAAAACAACGAGGTTATTGCCCAGTCGAGTCGCCAACAGATGCGTGCTCAGCACCTGAGGCACCGTGCTACTTACATTGTTGTACATGATGGCATGGGCAAGATTCTGGTTCAGCGCCGTACCGAAACCAAAGATTTTTACCCTGGCTGGCTGGATGCGACCGCCGGCGGCGTAGTGCAAAGCGGTGAAAATCTGCTGGAATCGGCGCGCCGTGAAGCGGAAGAAGAACTGGGCATTGCGGGCGTGCCGTTTGCCGAGCATGGCTTGTTTTATTATGAAAGCGATGACTGCCGGGTCTGGGGCGCGTTGTTCAGTTGTGTCATGCATGGCCCGTTTGCCTTGCAGGCAGAAGAAATTGACGAGGTCAGTTGGCTGACGCCGGAAGAGATTACCGCGCGCTGCGATGAGTTCACCCCGGATTCGCTCAAAGCGTTGTCGCTGTGGCTGAGCCGTAACAGCGGCAGCAACGATTACGTTAAACCGCAGCGTGTATTATCACGTGCTCAAAACGATGATGCGGCGGGAACAGAAGGCCGCGATGCCGTAGAAGAAGAGCATTGAGTGTTGCTCCCCTGATGGTTTCCATAAAAACGCCAGCATTTGCTGGCGTTTTTGCTTCTGTCTACCGGCGTATCGAAAGATGCGCCGGTAAGGCCGTCGATCAGGCAATCTGGGTGGCCTGAATGGCGGTCAGCGCGACGGTGTAGACGATGTCGTCTACCAGCGCGCCGCGGGACAGGTCGTTAACCGGCTTACGCATACCTTGCAGCATCGGCCCGATGGAGATCAGGTCGGCAGAACGCTGTACCGCTTTATAGGTGGTGTTACCGGTGTTGAGGTCCGGGAATACGAACACGGTGGCTTTACCTGCAACCGGCGAGTTCGGTGCTTTGGACTGCGCAACGTCGGCCATAATGGCGGCGTCGTACTGCAACGGACCATCGATCACCAGATCCGGACGTTTTTCCTGCGCCAGACGGGTTGCTTCGCGGACTTTATCCACATCGCTGCCCGCACCGGAGTTACCGGTGGAGTAGGAGATCATCGCCACGCGCGGTTCGATGCCGAAAGCGGCGGCCGAGTCGGCAGACTGAATAGCGATTTCCGCCAGTTGTTCGGCAGTCGGATCTGGGTTGATGGCGCAGTCGCCATACACCAGTACCTGTTCAGGCAGCAGCATGAAGAACACGGAGGAGACCAGTGAACTGCCCGGTGCGGTTTTGATCAACTGCAACGGCGGACGGATGGTGTTAGCCGTAGTGTGAACGGCGCCGGAGACCAGACCGTCAACTTCGCCTTGTTCCAGCATCAGAGTGCCCAGTACGACGTTGTCTTCCAGTTGTTCGCGAGCAACCACTTCGGTCATGCCTTTGCTCTTACGCAGTTCGACCAGACGCGGAACATAGCGCTCACGGGCTTCAACCGGATCGATAATCTCAATGCCTTTGCCCAGTTCGACACCCTGTGCAGCGGCTACGCGTTGGATCTCATCCGGATTACCCAGCAGCACGCACTGTGCAATGCCACGCTCGGCGCAGATAGCCGCGGCTTTAACGGTACGCGGTTCGTCACCTTCCGGCAGCACGATACGTTTGCCGGCCTGGCGCGCCAGTTCGGTTAACTGATAACGGAATGCCGGCGGAGACAGACGACGTGAACGCTCGGACGTGGCGGTCAGGGAATCGATCCACTGGGCATCGATGTGGCGAGCCACGTATTCCTGCACTTTTTCTACGCGCTCGTGATCGTCCGGCGGCAGTTCCAGGTTGAAGCTTTGCAGGTTCAGCGAAGTCTGCCAGGTGTTGGTGTTAACCATGAATACCGGCAGGCCGGTCTGGAAGGCGCGTTCGCACAGTTTGCTGATGGCCGGGTCGATTGCGTAGCCGCCGGTCAGCAGCAGGGCGCCGATTTCAACGCCGTTCATGGCGGCCAGACAAGCGGCAACCAATACGTCCGGACGGTCGGCGGAGGTCACCAACAGTGAGCCTGGGCGGAAATGTTCCAGCATATGCGGAATACTGCGCGCACAGAAAGTCACTGATTTCACACGGCGAGTCTGAATGTCGCCGGCGTTGATCACGCGCGCATTCAGGTGGTTCGCCATGTCGATGGCGCGGGTTGCGATCAGATCAAAGCTCCAGGGTACGCAGCCCAGAACCGGCAGCGGGCTGTTGGCGAACAGCAGCTTCGGATCGATATTGGCAACGCTGGCTTTGGTGGAATCATCGAAGATTTCAGACAGGTCGGGGCGGGTACGGCCCTGTTCATCAACCGGTGCATTCAGCTTGTTGATGATAACGCCGGTGATGTTTTTGTTCTTGCTGCCGCCGAAGCTGGAACGTGCAATGTCGATACGCTCTTTCAACTGTGCCGGAGAATCGTTGCCCAGCGCCAGTACGAAAACGATCTCTGCATTCAGCGTTTTGGCGATTTCATAGTTCAGCGCGTTGGCGAACTGGTGTTTACGCGTCGGTACCAGACCTTCGACCAATACGACTTCCGCGTCTTTGGTGCTCTCGTGGTAGCGAGCGATGATTTCTTCCAGCAGTACGTCCTGCTGATTGCTGCTCAGCATTGACTCCACGTAGCTCATTGCCAGCGGTTCAGCGGCTGGGATAGCGGAGGTAGCGCGGACGATAGTGGTAGTCTGATCCTGCGCGCTTTCACCAGAGCGTGCTTGAGCGATAGGTTTGAATACGCTCAGGCGCACGCCTTTTTGTTCCATGGAACGAATGACACCCAGGCTGACGCTGGTCAGGCCCACACTGGTGCCGGTAGGAATCAACATGATTGTACGGGACACGGCTTAACCTCTGTTTGCGGTTGCTCGTTGTTCAAAAACGATGCTGCTAAAACAACTCCGTCAGCCTAAGCTGACGGAGTGGGGAGACTATCAGGCGGTCAGGCGCAGTGCGTCCTGAGCGATGACCAATTCTTCGTTGGTCGGAATGACCAATGCCGGACGGGTACCGTCTTTGGCGATGTTGCCGCCTTTGCCGAAGCGGGCAGCCAGGTTACGCTCGTGGTCAACCTCGAAGCCCAGCAGGCCCAGCTGTTTCAGCGTCAGTTCACGCACCATCGCCGCGTTTTCACCGATACCGCCGGTGAAGATCACCGCATCCAGACGACCTTCCATCAGCGCGGAATAAGAACCGATGTATTTTGCCAGACGGTGGCAATACACGTTCATGGCGCGTTTGGCGTCTTCTTTCGTTTCGTAGTTATCTTCTACGTAACGGCAGTCGCTGGTCACTTCAGTCAGACCCAACAGGCCGGATTCTTTAGTCAGCAGCTTGTTGATGCTGTCTACGCTCATGCCCAGAGAGTCGTGCAGGTGGAAAACCACAGCCGGATCGATATCACCGCTGCGAGTTCCCATCACCAGACCTTCCAGCGGGGTCAGACCCATGGAGGTGTCAACGCATTTGCCGTTACGAATGGCAGTAACGGAACCGCCGTTGCCCAGATGACAGGTGATGACGTTCAGCTCTTCTACCGGCTTGTTCAGAACTTTTGCCGCTTCGCGGGAAACAAAGTAGTGGCTGGTACCGTGAGCGCCATAACGGCGGATGTGGTGTTCTTTGTATAACTTGTACGGCAGTGCGTACAGGTAGGCTTCTTCCGGCATAGTCTGATGGAACGCGGTGTCGAATACAGCGACGTTCTTGGTTTTCAGGTTCGGGAACTCTTTCAGCGCTTCTTCGATGCCGATCAGGTGAGCCGGGTTATGCAGCGGTGCGAACGGGATCGCGTCTTTAATACCCTGCAGCACGTCGTCGTTGATAATGGCGGATTGGGTGAACTTTTCACCGCCGTGAACGATACGATGACCAATCGCCACCAACTGAGCGGACAACTCCGGTTTCTGGCTGAGGATGGTGTTAACGATGAAACTCAGTGCTTCACTGTGGGCGGCGCCGGCACCCAACTCAGCTTCCTGTTTGCCGCCGTCAATTTTCCATTTGATGCGTGCTTCGGGCAGATTGAAGCACTCGGCCAGACCAGACAGGTATTCGTCTCCGCTCACGGCATCAATGATGGCGAACTTCAGGGAAGAGCTACCACAGTTAAGAACCAGTACTAACTTACTCGACATGGAAGTACCTACTTGTTATACATGGTTAAAAAAATGTCATACAACAGCTAGCGTAGCGCAGAAGGCGGTTGACATTTATGATTAACATCATGGCCGGGTGAATTTTCCAGACATGACAACGAAAAATACCGATGTGACGAACGATCGGCAGCGTATAAACGCTCCTGCGAGGTGACATCGGCGCAGCAAAAAACGGCGACAGCAGATTCGTACTGCTGCGCGCTGAATCAACACTGACCGGATTCGCCAGCCGACACTGTAAACGCTGCCTGAAACAGCATATGCCTCACAGCGAGTACAAAACGGCGTCAAACGGCTTTTATCGCGGCCAAAAGGCTAATTTAGGATACCGACAGCAATCATTAAACACAAAATATATTTTAAGCTTGTCAATTGCAGTTGGTAGTTTGTACAAAATTTTTATTTTTTATATGTGAAGTTGAGGTTGAGCATGTCGACGACCCCCTCCGACAAGACCGGATGGCTGCAACTGTTCCGTTTTGGTCAGCACTATATGAAGACCTGGCCCGCGGATAAGCGGCTGGCACCCGTGTTTCCTGAAAACCGCGTGGTGCGCGCCACCCGCTTTGCCGTTCGTATCATGCCGCCTGTAGCCGTCTTTACCCTGACGTGGCAAATCGCACTGGGCGGACAGTTAGGGCCCAGTGTGGCGACGGCGCTGTTTGCCCTTGGTTTACCGATGCAGGGGCTCTGGTGGCTGGGGCGTCGTTCCGTTACGCCTTTGCCGCCTTCATTACTGCATTGGTTTCATGAAATTCGCAATAAGCTGCTGGAATCAGGAATAGCGCTGACGCCGGTGGAAGGGAAACCGACCTACCAGATGTTGGCGGATGTGCTGAATCGAGCTTTCAGGCAACTCGACAAGACCTTCCTGGACTCTCTTTGATGTAAACCCGGTTTTTAGCCAAAGAGGCTGAGTTTTTTTCCATTGGATGCTGTTTTAAATCAAGAAACGAACGCCGGCCACTGTGCGATTCTGCTGTCAATATCCCTTTCGTCGGAATCAGATTCAGGAGTGCACCATGGAAATGACCAATGCTCAAAGACTTATCCTATCTAATCAATACAAAATGATGTCGATGCTGGATCCCGATAATGCTGAGCGTTATCGCCGTCTGCAAACCATCATTGAACGAGGTTACGGGCTGCAAATGCGCGAGCTGGATCGCGATTTCGGCGATTTAAGTGAAGATGTGTGTCGTACCCTCATCAATGTGATGGAAATGCACCATGCGTTGCAGGTTTCCTGGGCGAATCTGAAAGATAAGCCGGATATGGACGAACGCCGCCTGGCGTTTCTGGGTTTCGATGCGGCGACTGAAGCGCGCTATCTTGGCTATGTGCGCTTTATGGTGCATGTGGAAGGGCGTTATCCTCACTTTGACTCCGGCACGCACGGCTTTAACTCACAGACCAAAATGTGGGATAAATACGTCCGTATGCTGGCGATTTGGCAATCTTGTCCGCGCCAGTATCATCTGAGTGCGGTGGAGATTGCACAAATCATCAATGCCTGAGACGTTCAAGGGCGGATTACGTAAAAAACAAGGGGCTTTCTGTGGAGTGTAAAGGTTTTCTGTTTGATCTTGACGGTACGCTGGTGGATTCGTTGCCGGCGGTGGAGCGGGCCTGGAGCAATTGGGCAAAAGATCATGATATCGCACCGCAGACAGTCCTGGACTTTATTCATGGCAAACAGGCGATAACGTCGCTGCGCCATTTTCTGGCCGGCGCCAGTGAAGAGACGATTCAGCGCGAGTTTGTCGAGCTTGAGCAGGTGGAGGCGACGGATACGACGGGTATTGAAGCAATGCCGGGCGCGCAAGCGCTGCTGGCCAGGCTTGATGAGCTGGATATCCCGTGGGCGATAGTGACGTCGGGAACGGTGCCGATTGCACATGCACGTCATCGTGCGGCGGGGTTGCCCGCGCCGCGCGAGTTTATTACGGCGGAGCAGGTTGCGCGCGGTAAACCGAATCCGGATGCCTATCTGTTGGGAGCGCAACGGCTGGGCCTTTCCCCTGAGGAATGCGTCGTGGTGGAGGATGCGCCTGCCGGCGTGCTGTCAGGTCTGGCGGCCGGATGCAAAGTGATTGCGGTGAACGCTCCCGCTGATACGCCGCATCTGAATGAGGTGGCCGCCGTATTACATTCCCTTGAGCAATTGCACGTTTCACGTACAGCCGATGGCCGGGTAACTCTCACCCTGAATTGATGTTTAAATCCCTCTAAACATGATCAAAACCCTGCTTTGTCAGGGTTTTTTTATGGCATTCTGGTTTTGAGCGGTTATCCGGCTGCATTGCTTTTTACCGGTTCACCGCCTGATGAATAAGAACCGTTAATGTCAGGAGGGGGAATGCTGAGCAGTTCGCTGGTCTGGGTCGTCATTTTGCTATCGATTGCCATTGTGCTGTTTGCCACCGGTAAACTTCGTATGGATGTGATTGCACTGTTGGTGATCGTAGCGTTTGTATTGAGTGGTACGCTAACTCTGCAGGAGGCGCTAATCGGATTCAGCGATCCAAACGTATTCCTGATCGCGGCGTTGTTTGTGGTCGGCGAAGGGTTGGTGAGAACCGGGGTTGCCTATCAGGTCGGCGACTGGCTGATGCGTGTGGCCGGCCAGAGCGAAACCCGTATGCTGATTCTACTGATGTTGACGGTGGCGCTACTGGGCGCCTTCATGAGTTCTACCGGTATCGTCGCTATTTTTATTCCCGTGGTACTGAATGTGGCGGCGCGGATGAAAACCACTCCCGCCCGATTGATGATGCCGCTGGCGTTCGCCGGGTTGATTAGCGGCATGATGACGCTGGTCGCGACTCCGCCCAATATGGTGGTCAGTAGTGAACTGATGCGTATCGGAATGGACGGATTCAGCTTTTTCAGCGTCACGCCGATCGGCATGGTGGTGTTACTGACCGGTATTGTTTATATGCTGGTGGCGCGTTTCTGGCTGACCGTAACTGACGGCGATGGTGTGAAAGAGGGCTGGAAACGTAAAACGTTCCGTGATCTGATTCGGGAATATCGCCTGACCGGGCGGGCGCGTCGGCTGGCGATACGAACCGGATCGCCGTTAATCGGCCAACGTCTGGACGATTTGCAATTACGCCAGCGCTATGGCGCGAATGTGGTGGGGATTGAGCGTTGGCAAAAATTCCGACGCATTATGGTGAGCGTGAGCGGTAATAGCGAATTGCGGCTGAATGATGTGCTGCTGATAGATATGTCGGCATCGGATGTGGATCTGCGTGAGTTTTGCGCCACCCAGCGGCTGGAGCCGATGGTATTGCGCGGTGAATATTTCTCTGAACAGGCGCGTGATGTAGGCATGGCGGAGGTGTCGCTAATCCCTGATTCCGGACTGCTGGGCAAAACGTTGCAGGAAGCGTCGTTTCGCAGTCGCTACGGGTTGACTGTGGTCGGCATTCGCCGCGACGGTGAAGCGTTGGAAGGCACATTGGCTGATGAAGCGTTAAAGTTGGGCGATATCCTGCTGGTTATCGGTGACTGGAAGAATATCCGCCTGCTGCATCAGCACAAACGCCACTTTATTGTGCTCAATCTGCCGGCGGAAGTCGATGAAGTCGCACCTGCCAGTAATCAGGCCCCACATGCGTTATTTTGTCTGGCGCTGATGGTGGCGATGATGCTCACCGATGAGATTCCGAATGCTATTGCGGCCTTGATTGCATGTCTGTTGATGGGGCAATTTCGCTGTATTGATATGGACAGCGCTTACCGTGCGGTGCACTGGCCGAGCCTGATTCTTATTGTCGGGATGATGCCGTTTGCGCTGGCGCTACAACAAACCGGCGGCGTAGCACTGGTGGTCAAAGGGTTAATGGAGATTGGCGGTGATGCGGGGCCGCATGTCATGCTGGTGTGCCTGTTTTTGCTGTGCGCACTGACGGGGTTATTTATATCCAATACGGCGACGGCAGTATTGATGGCGCCGATTGCCGTCGCCGCCGCGGAACAGATGCAAGTTTCACCGTATCCTTTTGCGATGATCATCGCGATTGCCGCCTCGGCGGCGTTTATGACGCCCGTTTCCTCACCGGTCAATACATTGGTACTGGCACCCGGTGGGTATCGCTTTAGTGATTTTGTTCGGGTTGGTGTACCGTTTACGCTGCTGGTGATGGTTGTGAGTGTGGTGATGGTGCCATGGTTATATCCATTCTGAACGCAAAAGACCGAACAGCCTGAGGTGTGATTCAGGTTGTTCGGTTTTGCCTTCGGCGGCGGTCAAAGAGGCGATTCCTGACTGATCTCATCCAGCGACAGACTAAAACTCGGAATAAACACCGTCATAAAATAATCCATTTCCGGGCTCTGGCGTTGTTGCAGCGTCTTTTCCAGCCGGGCTTTAGCCAGCAGAAACTCGTTATTGCCCGCCGATAATTCTTCCAGGCATTTCAGGTAAGCACAAAGCGCATCCGCTTGTTTAACAATGGCATGTTCCTCTTCACTGATGTGGGATTCATCCAGCAACGGGCTGAAGTCTTGCTGTAGTTCAGCAGGTAGCATGGCAATCAAGTTGTGGCGGGCGATTTTTTCAATTTTCTTATATTCGTGGGCGATTTGCGCATTGTAATACTTGATAGGAGTCGGCATATCGCCGGTGAGTACTTCGCTGGCATCATGGTACATCGCCAGTAAAGCGATGCGGCCGACATTGATATTGCCATTGAATTTGCGATTTTTGATTACCGCAAGCGCATGTGCGACGAATGCTACCTGCAAGCTATGTTCGGAGACATTCTCTGTTCGGACATTGCGCATCAGCGGCCAGCGGCTAATCAGTTTCAGACGGGATAAATGGGCGAAGAAGTGACTTTGAACCATAAACATCTCTCAGCGTACGGCAATGAAGGTTCATTGTGGCGGCTCCGGCATCAAGAAGCAAATCAGGCCGGGTACAGTACAAGACAACAGCAATACAGCGGTTGAGAAGAGGCGCCCGGTGCCGATTGACACCGGGACGTTGTTCATTTACTGGTGATAACCTTCCAGAAAACGACCGAATTTGTTGATGGCCATTTCCAGTTCGTCAACCCGCGGCAAGGTCACGATACGCAGATGGTCCGGCTCCGGCCAGTTGAATGCGGTGCCTTGTACCAACAGCACTTTTTCCTGCAACAGCAGGTCTAGCACCAGTTTTTGGTCGTCATGAATATTGAATCGCTTAGCATCAATACGAGGAAACATGTACAGCGCGCCACTCGGTTTGACGCAAGAGACGCCTGGAATCTGATTGATCAGTTCCCAAGCTCGATTGCGCTGTTCATACAGACGACCGCCCGGATGAATGAACTCGCTAATGCTTTGGTAACCGCCCAGAGCTGTCTGTATGGCATGTTGCATCGGTACGTTGGCGCACAAACGCATCGACGCCAGCATTTCCAGCCCTTCAATGTAACCGCGGGCGTGTTTTTTCGGCCCGTTCAACACCATCCATCCTTGACGGAACCCGGCTACGCGGTAAGTCTTGGACAGGCCGTTAAAGGTGACGGTCAGCAAATCCGGAGCCAGTGCGGCAATGGAATGATGCTGTGCGTCGTCATAAAGAATCTTGTCGTAAATCTCGTCGGCAAAAATAATTAAGCTATGCTGACGGGCAATTTCAACCACTTCCAGCAGCAGTTCTTTGCTGTATACCGCCCCGGTAGGATTGTTCGGGTTGATAATGACGATCCCGCGGGTTCGAGGGGTGATTTTGCTGCGGATGTCGTCTAAATCCGGGAACCAACCTGATTCTTCATCACAACGGTAGTGCACGGCATGTCCGTTGGAAAGTGAGACGGCGGCAGTCCACAAAGGGTAGTCCGGTGCGGGCACCAGCATTTCGTCGCCAGTATTGAGCAACGCCTGCATTGATTGAACGATCAGCTCGGATACACCGTTACCGATGTAAACGTCTTCCAGCGTGATGTCGCGCATATCGCGAGCCTGGTAGTGCTGTACGATGGCTTTACGGGCGGAATAAAGCCCTTTAGAGTCACAGTAGCCTTGTGCCGTCGGCAAGTTGCGAATCACATCCACCAGGATTTCATCCGGCGCTTCAAACCCAAAAGGTGCCGGGTTGCCGATGTTCAGCTTGAGTACTTTATTGCCTTCTTCTTCCAGTCGTTTTGCTTCTTTTAGTACTGGTCCGCGAATATCGTAACAAACGTTTTCCAGTTTTTTCGATTTTTCTATTGGTAACATGTAACAAACCTTTTACAGGATCCTGTTCCTGATGAGTAATCGCCTAACCCGACTAATGTACTCTTCCCGGCGTGTGTTTTGAAGAATCATTACAATGGCTGTGACGCGGCTTCCAGGATAATGGTTACCAGCGAAACAGCGATAAATGGCACGCATTGTTAACGGAATGTTCTGAAAATGTGCGTCGATTTTTGTTTTTCGTCTTAACTGGATGCAAGTGGTTATAAAAAAGCCATCTGATATCGGTCAATTATTCAGCCTGACTCGCATTTTTTAATGAGGCATTAATCATCTTCACGTGGCATGGAAGGAATAATCTCAGATGCAATTGGCGTATTTTTTATACCTGATTTAAACGCTGAAACCGGTATCATGAAATGATAGCGTGTGCCGTGGTTATAAAAACCATTTTCTAAATACGGTAATGTTTGAAGAACACGCTGATGTTTCTCGCATCGAAAATCGCCTGACACTCTCTTACCAATGATAAAATAAAAGAGAGGCAACTCGCTGATAATAAAAAGTGGAGTTATTAAATCGAATAGCGTAAATGGCCGGAAGGGAATAAATGAAACCAGTATATCTTATTGCCGATAAGACAAAATTTTTACTGTGGGGGCCTTCTACGTGTAACTTCATAAACGTTTATGTTACATGGCGTGTCTTTGCATTATTTTTGTTTTTTTTACAAAAAAACAAAAATCTTTACATAAAAAATGGGTCATCAGTTAATAGTAACTCGCTGTATTAAAGGTATTTATGCGTGGTGAAGGCCGATTTTTTTACCTGTGCACCCCACGTGAGGTGATTCTGTCGGATAGGTTGGATTCATCAAGTCAATTGATGATTTTTGTTACTTTATTAAAACAAGGTTTCAATTTGAATAATGTATGTTGAGGCTGTGCCGATGTTTTGCATGTAATGTCTTTTTCAAGCAAACGGAGAATCAATGATGCACAAAGTATGCGTCAAAAGTGAAAAGTAAGAGATGTCGTATATTTCTATGAAGACGTTTTTAAAGTAAAAACAATCAAAATCTTATATCTCGCGATTGTAAATTGTGGCTAAGTGAGACGGCTGGTGTTTTTTGAGTTTTTATTTTATTATCTAAAATAAATAAAAAGGTTGTTTTTGAGAGTTTGATTACGTAATAAGATGCTTGAATAAGGAGGTTGGGGGAGAGAGACGATTCGAAGAAAGGAATATTCACAACCTTTTGTCGAAACCGTTCGTCTGCGATACTGTCCGTCTTTTATTGTGCATCCGGTACTTGCCGGGGCATCGACATCAACACCAGGTATGTTTGTTAAAAATTAAAATAGATAAGTGAAGAACCGTATGACAAATACAAGTCGCCCTGTCCTCAACCTTGATCTTGATCTGTTGAGAACGTTCGTCGCTGTTGCAGATTTGAATACGTTTGCGGCAGCTGCTGTTGCTGTGTGTCGAACGCAGTCGGCAGTAAGTCAGCAGATGCAGCGTCTGGAACAGCTGATCGGTAAGGAGCTGTTTGCCCGTCATGGGCGAAATAAGCTGCTAACCGAGCATGGCATCCAGTTTCTTGGGTATGCCAGAAAAATTCTGCAGTTCAATGATGAGGCTTGCGCCTCACTGATGTATAGCGATATTCAGGGAACACTGACCATCGGCGCATCGGATGACACGGCGGATACCATTCTGCCTTTCATCCTGCAACGTGTGACTACGGTGTTTCCAAAGCTGTCGATTGCGGTCAGTATTAAACGCAGCGCAGAAATGGCGGATATGCTGCAACAGGGGAAAATTGATCTGGTCATTACTACGTCCAATGCCGAGGATTTACCCCATGTGTTGCTGCGTACATCACCGACGTTGTGGTATTGCGCGGCCGATTATCAGTATCAACCGGGTGAAACCGTTTCATTGGTTGTACTGGATGAGCCGAGTCCGTTCCGCACGCTGGCGCTTGAGCAACTGACGGCTGCCGGTATTCCATGGAAGATTTCTTATGTCGCCTCTACCCTGTCCGCCGTGCGTGCAGCGGTAAAAGCCGGTCTGGGGGTTACGGTACGCTCGGTAGAGATGATGAGCCCTGAGCTGCGTGTGCTGGGTGAAGAGGAAGGATTGCCGAGACTACCTGATACTCGTTACTACCTGTGCAAGAACCCGGATCATGACAACGATCTGACTAATGCCATTTTCAGTGCTATCGAGTCTGGCACGCGTTCTCATCTGCTGCCGGTTAGCTCGGCGGCGGAAAGCGAGATGCGGGACCCTCCTACCGACTAATTCATTAACAGATATTATCTGACTCTTGGCGTAGCTGGGCGATAAGCCACGCTACGCTTTGTTTATTCATCTCTCGTTTTTGACTACGGTTGCGTTGAACATCGTAGCCTATCCTCGCCGTCTTCTGGCTACCCACTATGGTTTACCTCATCAGACGTGTTCCCTTATTATTAAAACTGCATTTCTTTTTTTTTAAATCTATGTTGATTGAATGAAAAGGTTAATGGATGAACAACCAACATGCTTTTTTTACTAACATAAATGAAAAAAGTGTGCCCTGGATCAAAAAATACCCCTATTAACACTATGGGGGAACAGGAATTCTTGCCGAAAATGATATAGTCACCCTGCCTATAAGGGCTTTCTGCAGGAGGAATCGTTAACGTGGGGCGATTAACTGACTCGATTTAGTTACCGCATTACACACAAAATGTTAACGAAACCACGTGCATGTAAAGTAATGTGCTGTTATTTTTAGTGGCGTTGAAAATAAGGTTACATAACAGGGAATCAGACCGCATTAAACAGCTGCTTAACCTTATAAGTTGTGGCGTTTTTGTGGCGAAAAATCCTTCCTTTTAATCGATGTGGCGACAAACTGCCGAGCAAAGAGCAGGTGTCCGGTCACTTTTGATGAGTAAGCAAGAGTATGTCAACAACTACTGAAGTCCTCGCCCATCACTGGGCTTTTGCGCTATTCGTTATCGTTGCTGTAGGTCTCTGCGGCTTTATGTTGCTCGGCGGTTTCCTTTTAGGGGGAAGAGCCCGGGCGCGACACAAAAACATTCCTTATGAATCAGGTATCGATTCCGTCGGCTCCGCACGGTTGCGTCTCTCCGCCAAGTTTTACCTGGTTGCTATGTTTTTCGTTATTTTCGACGTTGAAGCCCTCTACCTTTATGCCTGGTCTGTTTCTATCCGGGAGAGTGGGTGGATAGGCTTCGTCGAGGCTACAATTTTCATTTTGGTGCTGTTGGCTGGCTTGGTCTATCTGGTACGTATCGGCGCGTTGGACTGGACGCCTGTGCGTTCCAAAAGACAAGTCGTGAAATCCAATGTCGTGACTCAGACCACCAACACTCATCAGCAGTAATAGCGAGGCAATTAGAAGATGGATTATACGCTCACCCGCATTGACCCGGACGGTGAGAACGACCGTTACCCCCTCCAGAAGCAAGAGATTGTCGGCGATCCGCTTGAGCAGCATGTCAATCGCAGCGTTTTCATGGGCAATCTCGAACAGTCGCTGCACAGCATGGTCAACTGGGGGCGCAGCAATTCCCTGTGGCCTTATAACTTCGGTCTTTCCTGCTGTTATGTGGAAATGGCGACGTCATTTACGTCGGTGCACGACGTTGCGCGCTTTGGTTCCGAAGTTATTCGCGCTTCACCGCGTCAGGCGGATTTTATGGTCGTGGCCGGTACGCCGTTTTTAAAAATGGCGCCGGTCATTCAGCGTTTATATGACCAGATGCTGGCACCTAAATGGGTTATTTCCATGGGAGCCTGTGCGAATTCCGGCGGTATGTACGATATTTATTCCGTAGTGCAGGGTGTGGATAAATTCCTGCCGGTTGATGTTTACATCCCGGGATGTCCGCCGCGTCCGGAAGCCTACATGCAGGCGTTGTTGCTGCTGAAAGAGTCTATTGGTAAGGAACGCCGCCCTCTGTCATGGGTGGTAGGCGATCAGGGGGTTTACCGCGCCAACATGCAATCCGAGCGTGAACGTAAACGAGGCGAACGTATTGCGGTAACCAATCTACGTTCTCCTGATGAGATTTGACCCCCTGTGAGTGAGGACTGTAGTGGCTACGTAAGATCACGATAAATTCATATCACGATAAACGTGTGTAGCCATCATCAGTCACAGAAATAGCACATTTACTGTGGTGACATATTTATGACAGATTTAACGACGCACGATGTCGCTCTGCCTGCATGGCAAACCCGCGATCACCTGGATGATCCGGTCGTCGGCGAGCTGTGTAACCGGTTTGGACCAGACGCCTTTACCGTTCAGGCCACGCGCACCGGCTTGCCGGTGGTGTGGGTTAAACGCGAGCAACTGCTGGATGTAGTGGTTTTTCTGAAGAAGCAACCGAAGCCCTATGTGATGCTGCTTGACCTGCATGGTGTGGACGAACGTCTGCGAACTCATCGCCAGGGCTTGCCGGACGCCGATTTTACCGTTTTCTATCACCTGATTTCGATTGAGCGCAACCGCGATATCATGTTGAAGGTGGCATTATCGGAAAACGATCTCACTATGCCGACCCTGACCAAACTGTTCCCCAACGCCAACTGGTACGAGCGTGAAGTGTGGGATATGTTTGGCATCACGTTCAAAGGCCACCCGCATCTGACGCGCATCATGATGCCGCAGACCTGGCAAGGGCACCCGCTGCGTAAGGATTTCCCTGCGCGCGCTACCGAATTCGATCCTTTCGTGCTGACCAAACAGCGTGAAGATATGGAGATGGAATCCCTGACCTTCAAACCGGAAGAGTGGGGGATGAAGCGCGGTACCAATAACGAAGACTTCATGTTCCTGAACCTGGGGCCGAACCACCCGTCAGCCCATGGTGCCTTCCGTATCATTCTGCAACTCGACGGTGAAGAGATAGTCGACTGTATTCCTGATATCGGCTATCACCACCGCGGCGCGGAAAAAATGGGGGAACGCCAGTCCTGGCACAGCTATATCCCTTATACCGACCGTATCGAATACCTCGGCGGTTGCGTAAATGAAATGCCTTATGTGCTGGCGGTGGAAAAACTGGCGGGTATCGAGGTGCCGGAGCGCGTGAAGGTGATTCGCGTCATGCTGTCCGAGCTGTTCCGTATCAACAGTCACCTGCTGTACATCAGTACCTTTATTCAGGACGTCGGCGCAATGACGCCGGTGTTCTTCGCGTTTACCGATCGCCAGAAAATCTACGATCTGGTGGAGGCCATCACCGGTTACCGTATGCACCCGGCCTGGTTCCGTATTGGTGGTGTAGCGCACGACCTGCCGCGTGGATGGGAACGTTTACTGCGTGAATTCCTCGACTGGATGCCGGCTCGTTTGGATACCTACATCAAAGCGGCGCTGCAAAACAGCATCCTGAAAGGGCGTTCGCAAGGTGTCGCCGCCTACAACGCCAAAGAAGCGCTGGAGTGGGGTGTGACCGGAGCCGGCTTGCGTGCTACCGGCATCGACTTCGACGTGCGTAAAGCGCGGCCTTACTCAGGGTATGAAAACTTCGATTTTGAGGTGCCGGTAGGTGATGGCATCAGCGACTGTTACAGCCGGGTAATGTTGAAAGTGGAAGAGCTGCGCCAGAGCTTGCGTATTCTGGAGCAGTGCCTGAAGAATATGCCGGAAGGTCCTTTCAAGGCCGATCATCCATTGACTACGCCGCCGCCGAAAGAGCGCACGCTGCAACATATTGAAACGCTGATCAACCACTTCCTGCAGGTTTCCTGGGGGCCGGTGATGCCGGCTAACGAATCATTCCAGATGATCGAAGCCACCAAGGGAATTAACAGTTATTACCTGACCAGCGACGGCAGCACCATGAGTTATCGAACCCGTATCCGTACGCCAAGTTTTGCGCACTTACAGCAAATTCCGGCGGTGATTCGTGGCTGTCTGGTATCCGACTTGATCGTGTACCTCGGTAGTATTGATTTTGTCATGTCAGATGTGGACCGCTAATTATGCACGAACATAACAACACTCAGGATCCTATCGATGCTCCGGCGCAGGCCGCCAGCGATGTTTTTGTGTTAAGTGACACAGAGCGCGACGCTATCGAGCATGAAAAACACCACTATGAAGATGCGCGCGCCGCATCGATTGAAGCGCTGAAAATTGTTCAGAAACAGCGCGGTTGGGTGCCGGATGGTGCGATTGACGCCATTGCCGAGATTCTCGGTATTCCAGCCAGCGACGTCGAAGGCGTAGCGACGTTTTATAGCCAGATTTACCGTCAGCCGGTTGGTCGGCATGTGATCCGCTACTGCGACAGCGTGGTGTGCCATATCACCGGTTATCAGGGTATTCAGGCTGCGCTGGAGAAAAAACTGAATATCAAGCCTGGTCAGACAACATTTGACGGTCGCTTTACGTTATTGCCGACTTGCTGCCTGGGGAACTGCGACAAGGGGCCGACCATGATGATCGACGAGGATACCCACAGTCAGTTGAAGCCTGATGATATCGATTCATTACTGGAGCAGTATCAATGAGTAAAAACATTGTTCTGACGGCTGAGCAGCATCCTTTAACCTGGCGCCTGCGTGCGGATAAACAGCCGGTGTGGCTGGAAGAATACCGTAGTAAGAATGGTTATGCCGGTGCGAAAAAAGCACTGACCGGTATGGCGCAGGATGAAGTGGTGACTCTGGTTAAAGATGCCGGTTTGCGTGGTCGCGGCGGCGCAGGTTTCTCCACGGGTCTCAAGTGGAGCCTGATGCCGAAAGACGAAAGCATGAACATCCGCTATCTGCTGTGTAACGCGGATGAGATGGAACCAGGCACTTACAAAGACCGACTGTTGATGGAGCAGATGCCGCATCTGCTGGTGGAAGGCATGTTGATCGGCGCTTATGCGCTGAAAGCCTATCGCGGTTATATCTTCCTGCGCGGCGAATACGTTGAAGCCGCGGCTAATTTGCGTCGTGCTATCGCTGAAGCGACAGAAGCGGGCCTGCTCGGCAAAAATATCATGGGCACCGGCTTTGATTTCGAGCTGTTTGTCCATACCGGTGCCGGTCGTTACATTTGCGGTGAAGAAACGGCACTGATCAACTCACTGGAAGGTCGTCGCGCCAACCCGCGTTCTAAACCACCGTTCCCGGCTTCTGCCGGTGCGTGGGGTAAACCCACCTGCGTTAACAACGTAGAAACGCTGTGCAACGTACCTGCCATTATCGAGCATGGCGTGGAGTGGTATCAGGGGTTGTCGGCTGGCAAGAGTAAAGATGCCGGCACCAAACTGATGGGCTTCTCTGGCCGCGTGAAGAATCCGGGGTTGTGGGAATTGCCGTTTGGGACCACTGCCCGTGAAATTCTGGAAGATTATGCCGGCGGTATGCGCGATGGTCTGACCCTGAAAGCCTGGCAGCCCGGTGGCGCCGGTACCGATTTCCTGACCGATGCACATCTTGATTTGCCGATGGATTTCGAAAATATCGGCAAGGCCGGTAGCCGTCTTGGAACGGCGTTGGCGATGGCGGTCGACAACGAAATCAACATGGTATCGCTGACGCGCAATCTGGAAGAGTTTTTCGCTCGCGAGTCCTGCGGCTGGTGTACGCCGTGCCGTGATGGCTTGCCGTGGAGTGTTAAAATTCTACGAGCGCTGGAACGTGGGGAAGGGCAACCGGGCGACATTGAAACGCTGGAGCAACTGTGTCGATTCCTGGGGCCGGGCAACACATTCTGTGCCCATGCGCCGGGAGCCGTTGAACCGTTGCAAAGCGCCATTAAATATTTTCGCGATGAATTCGAGGCGGGTATCGCCAGACAGGTCGTCAGTAACGCCAAACCGATTGGCGGTATTCAACCCAACCTGTTGAAACAGCGCTGGTAATCGCACCGTCTGGTGTGTTGAGCATCACGCCGGGCGTAAAGGTCGATTCATCCCGCAGACAGAATTTTTGATTAGTGCCCGCCTGAGGCGGGCTGTTATGGAAGCATGCTGACTATGGCAACGATTCATGTAGACGGCAAAGAATATGAAGTGGACGGCTCGGACAACCTGCTGCAGGCTTGTCTGTCTCTGGGACTTGATATTCCTTACTTTTGCTGGCATCCGGCGCTGGGGAGCGTCGGTGCTTGCCGCCTGTGTGCGGTCAAGCAGTATCAGAACGCGGAGGATACCCGTGGTCGTCTGGTAATGTCCTGTATGACGCCGGCGTCGGATGGCACCTTTATCGCCATTGACGATGACGAGGCAAAGCAGTTCCGCAAGACGATTGTGGAATTTCTGATGACCAACCACCCGCACGACTGTCCGGTGTGTGAAGAGGGCGGGAACTGTCATCTGCAGGATATGACTGTGATGACGGGCCACAACTTCCGTCGTTACCGTTTTACCAAGCGTACGCATCACAATCAGAACCTCGGTCCGTTCATTTCTCATGAGATGAACCGTTGTATCGCTTGTTACCGCTGCGTGCGGTACTACAAAGATTACGCCGATGGTAAAGACCTGGGTGTTTACGGTGCGCACGACAACGTCTATTTCGGTCGCCCGGAAGACGGGGTGCTGGAAAGTGAATTTTCCGGCAACCTGGTGGAAGTGTGTCCGACCGGGGTCTTCACCGACAAAACCCATTCCGAGCGTTATAACCGTAAATGGGATATGCAGTTCGCGCCGAGCATTTGTCAGCAGTGCAGCGTGGGTTGCAACACCAGCCCGGGTGAGCGCTACGGCGAGTTGCGTCGTATCGAAAACCGCTATAACGGCAGTGTGAACCACTATTTCCTGTGCGATCGCGGTCGTTTCGGTTATGGCTACGTCAACCTGAAAGACCGTCCTCGTCAGCCGTTGCAACGTCGCGGCGATGACTGGATTGCCCTGAACGCCGAGCAGGCATTGCAAGGCGCGGCCGATGTGTTGCGTCAGGCTAAGCGCTTGATCGGTATCGGTTCGCCGCGCGCCAGCGTAGAAAGCAACTTTGCGTTGCGTGAGCTGGTCGGCGCCGACAACTTCTATACCGGTGTTTCGCAGGCGGAGCAAAATCGTCTGCAACTGATGCTGAAAGTGTTGAAAGAAAGCGGTGTGCGAACTCCGTCTCTGCGTGAGATCGAAAGCTACGATGCCGTGCTGGTGTTGGGTGAAGATCTGACCCAGACCGGGGCGCGTATTGCGCTCGCGGTGCGTCAGGCGGTGAAAGGCAAGGCTCGCGAAATGGCGGCGGCCCAGAAAGTCGCCGACTGGCAGATCGCGGCGATCCTGAATATCGGTCAACATGCCAAGCACCCGCTATTTGTCACCAACGTCGATAGCACTCGTCTGGATGATATCGCTGCTTGGAGCTACCGTGCACCGGTAGCGGAACAAGCCCGGCTTGGCTTCGCGATTGCCCATGCGCTCGACGATGCCGCGCCGGCAGTCAACGATTTGTCGGCCGACCTTAGCCAGAAAGTGGACGTGATTGTTCAGGCGCTGGCAGGTGCTCGCAAGCCATTGATTATCTCCGGCACCAACGCGGGCAGCGACGATGTGATCGCCGCCGCCGCCAACGTTGCCAAAGCGCTCAAAGGCCGCGGTGCCGATGTCGGCATGACTTTCGTCGCCGCTTCGGCCAACAGCATGGGTGTCGCCATGATGGGCGGCGGCTCGCTGGATGAGGCATTGTCGCAGTTGGAAACCGGCGAAGCCGATAGCGTGGTCGTACTGGAAAACGATCTGTATCGTCATGCGCCGGCGGCGCGTGTAGATGCCGCGCTGGCAAAAGCCGCTAACCTGATCGTGCTGGATCATCAGCGTACGGCGATCATGGATAAAGCCAGTTTGGTGTTGTCCTCCGCCAGTTTTGCCGAAAGCGACGGTACGCTCATTAACCAGGAAGGCCGTGCTCAGCGCTTCTTCCAGGTTTACGATCCGACTTACTACGACGCTAAGGTCGTCATGTTGGAAAGCTGGCGCTGGCTGCATTCTCTGTACATCACCTATAACAGCCGTCAGGTAGATTGGACGCAACTGGACCATGTGATTGACGCCTGTGTTAACGCGTTGCCGCAATTGGCTGCTATCAAGGATGCTGCGCCGGATGCCTCGTTCCGAGTGAAAGGGCAGAAGCTGGCGCGTGAACCGCATCGTTACAGCGGCCGTACCGCCATGCGCGCCAATATCAGCGTGCACGAACCGCGTCAGCCGCAGGACCGCGACACCATGTTCACCTTCTCTATGGAAGGCAACAACAGCCCACTGGCTGATCGTCAGCAGGTGCCGTTTGCCTGGGCGCCGGGCTGGAACTCGCCGCAAGCGTGGAACAAATTCCAGGATGAAGTGGGCGGACATTTGCGCCACGGCGATCCGGGCGTACGGATGATCGAAGCCGGCGAAGGTTCGCTGCCGTACTTCAGCCAGATCCCCGCACCGTTTGCTCCGCAGCAAGGGCAGTGGCAGGTTGCGCCTTACTACAACCTGTTCGGTAGCGATGAAATGTCGCAGCGCTCTGCTGTTATCCAGCAGCGTATGCCGCAGGCTTGTGCGGTAGTGAATCAGACTGATGCCGCATTGTTGGGTGTTAATGCCGGCGCGTTGCTGGACATCACCTGTGGTGGTCAGACTCTGCGCTTGCCGGTACGGTTGAGCGCCGAACTGCATCAGGGCCAGATTGGTTTGCCGCTGGGCTTCCCGGGCGTTGCTCCGGTGTTGGCGGGTGCGACCGTTGAAATGCTGCGGGAGGCTGCACAAT
Organism: Dickeya sp. ws52; assembly: GCF_007210685.1. Classification (NCBI taxonomy): domain Bacteria; kingdom Pseudomonadati; phylum Pseudomonadota; class Gammaproteobacteria; order Enterobacterales; family Pectobacteriaceae; genus Dickeya; species Dickeya sp. ws52. Next base: position 137,806 of record NZ_SZVX01000003.1, on the reverse strand, counting down.
GAGTTGGTTGACTCCGGAAGTACTGGATATTCTGGCTACCGTCGGCAAAGCCGTCGTGATTCTGCTGGTCGTGGTAAGTTGCGGCGCGTTGATGAGTATGGGGGAGCGCCGCTTGCTGGCGCTGTTCCAGGGGCGCTACGGGCCTAACCGCGTAGGCTGGGGCGGCTCGCTGCAACTGGTGTCGGACATGCTCAAGATGTTCTTTAAGGAGGACTGGACGCCGCCGTTTGCCGATAAAGTGATCTTTATATTGGCGCCGGTGATCGCGTTTACGTCGCTGCTGTTATCGTTTGCGATCGTCCCGGTCAGCCCGACCTGGCAGGTCGCCAACCTGAACATCGGGGTGCTGTTCTTCCTGATGATGGCGGGTTTGGCGGTTTATGCCGTGTTGTTCGCCGGCTGGTCCAGTAACAACAAATACTCGCTGCTGGGGGCGGTGCGTGCCTCTGCGCAGACGCTGAGCTATGAAGTGTTCCTCGGGTTGTCGCTGATGGGCGTGGTGGCTCAGGCCGGTTCGTTCAATATGGCCGATATCGTTAACGCGCAGTCCACCGTATGGAACGTTATCCCGCAGTTCTTTGGCTTCGTTACCTTTGCGATCGCGGGTGTGGCGGTGTGTCACCGTCATCCTTTCGACCAGCCTGAAGCTGAACAGGAGCTGGCGGACGGCTACCATATTGAATATGCCGGTATGAAATTTGGCCTGTTCTTTGTGGGTGAATACATCGGTATCGTGACGGTTTCTGCACTTATCGTAACGTTGTTCTTCGGTGGCTGGCAGGGTCCTTTCCTACCGCCGTTCGTCTGGTTTGCGTTGAAAACAGCGTTTTTCATGATGATGTTCATCCTGATTCGTGCTTCGCTGCCACGTCCGCGTTATGACCAGGTGATGGCCTTCGGCTGGCGAGTGTGCCTGCCGCTGACGCTGCTGAACCTGCTGGCAACCGCCGCGGTCATTCTGTACAACGCTTGATAGGGGTGAATAAACCATGACACTGAAAGAACTTTTGATTGGTTTCGGCACCCAGGTACGCAGTATCTGTATGGTGGGTTCCAACGCGTTTAAGAAGCGTGAAACCAAAATGTATCCGGAAGAGCCGGTAAATCCACCGCCGCGTTTCCGTGGTCGTATCGTGCTGACCCGCGATCCGGACGGCCAGGAGCGCTGCGTAGCCTGCAACCTGTGCGCCGTGGCCTGCCCGGTAGGGTGTATCTCTCTGCAGAAGGCGGAAATGAAGGATGGCCGTTGGTATCCGGAGTTTTTCCGCATTAACTTCTCTCGCTGCATTTTTTGCGGCATGTGTGAGGAGGCCTGCCCGACGACGGCTATTCAGCTGACCCCCGATTTCGAAATGGGTGAGTTCAAACGTCAGGATCTGGTGTACGAAAAAGAAGATCTGCTGATCTCGGGGCCGGGTAAATATCCGGAATACAACTTCTACCGGATGGCCGGTATGGCTGTTGATGGGAAAGAGAAGGGCGAAGCCGAAAACGAAGCCAAACCCATTGACGTTAAAGGCCTGCTGCCCTAAGGAGCCAAGCATGGAATTCGCTTTTTATGCGACTGCGATTATTGCGGTACTGGCAACATTGCGTGTCATTACCCATACCAATCCAGTACATGCATTACTTTATCTGATTGTTTCGTTACTGGCGGTTGCCGGTGTGTTCTTCTCGCTGGGGGCGTATTTCGCCGGTGCGTTGGAGATAATTGTGTACGCCGGCGCCATCATGGTGTTGTTCGTCTTCGTGGTCATGATGCTGAACCTCGGCAATTCGGTCGATGAGCAGGAAAAGCTGTGGCTGAAGCCTACCGTATGGTTAGGGCCGGGCGTGCTTTCTCTGGTTCTGCTGGCAATTATCGTCAAAGGGATTATCAGCGTTACCGACCAGAATATCGCCGGTAATATGATTGATGCCAAAGCGGTGGGTATTAGCCTGTTCGGGCCGTATGTACTGGCGGTAGAACTGGCGTCGATGCTGTTGCTGGCTGGCTTGGTGGTGGCTTTCCATATTGGCCGTGAAGACAAGCGCGGAGAGCTGATTGCCAAAGATCAGGATGCCGATAAGAAAATAACGGAGGAACGCGCATGATTCCGCTACAACATGGTTTGCTGTTGGCGGCCATCCTCTTTGTGTTGGGGCTGACCGGACTCGTGATTCGCCGCAATCTGCTGTTTATGCTGATTTGTCTGGAAATCATGATTAACGCCGCGGCGCTGGCTTTTGTGGTCGCAGGAAGCTACTGGGGGCAACCGGATGGTCAGGTGATGTATATCCTGGCTATTACGCTGGCCGCAGCGGAAGCCAGTATTGGCCTGGCGTTGCTGCTTCAGCTGTATCGTCGCCGTCAGACCCTGAATATTGATACTGTCAGTGAGATGCGCGGATGAACTTACTCTATTTAACTATTCTGTTTCCGCTGATCGGATTCCTGTTACTGGCTTTCTCTCGCGGACGTTGGTCGGAAAATGTTTCCGCGACCGTCGGGGTCGGGTCTATCGGGCTGGCTGCGCTGGTGACCGGCGGCGTAATCGTGGACTTTCTCAGTCGGCAACAGCCTGGCGGCGTGACCTTCTTCAGCCAGCACCTGTGGAGCTGGATGACGGTCGGCAAGTTCGACATCGGCGTTACGCTGGCGTTGGATGGGTTGTCGCTGACCATGCTGTCGGTGGTGACCGGTGTTGGTTTCTTCATCCATCTGTTCGCTTCCTGGTACATGCGCGGTGAAGAAGGGTATTCACGCTTTTTCGCGTATACCAACCTGTTCATCGCCAGCATGGTGGTGCTGGTGCTGGCGGATAACCTGCTGCTGATGTACCTCGGCTGGGAAGGCGTGGGGCTGTGTAGTTACTTGCTGATTGGCTTCTACTACACCAACCCGAACAACGGCGCCGCAGCGATGAAAGCGTTCATCGTAACCCGCGTGGGCGACGTGTTCCTGGCGATTGCGCTGTTCATTCTGTACCGCGAACTGGGTACGCTGAACTTCCGCGAACTGCTGGTGCTGGCGCCGCAGCACCTGGCCGAAGGTTCCACGGCCATCACCTGGGCGACGCTGATGTTGCTGGGCGGCGCTGTGGGTAAATCGGCTCAGTTGCCGTTGCAGACCTGGCTGGCGGACGCGATGGCAGGTCCGACGCCGGTTTCCGCACTGATCCACGCCGCCACCATGGTGACGGCCGGCGTTTATCTGATCGCGCGTACTCACGGTCTGTTCCTGTTAGCACCGGATGTGCTGCAACTGGTCGCCAATGTCGGTGCCGTGACGTTGTTGCTGGCAGGGTTCGCTGCACTGGTTCAAACCGATATCAAACGTGTGCTGGCGTATTCCACGATGAGCCAGATAGGTTACATGTTCCTGGCGCTGGGAGTGCAGGCGTGGGATGCGGCCATCTTCCACCTGATGACCCATGCATTCTTCAAAGCACTGCTGTTCCTGTCGTCTGGTTCGGTGATTCTGGCCTGCCATCACGAGCAGAACATCTTCAAGATGGGTGGCCTGCGTAAGACCATTCCGCTGGTGTACGCCAGCTTCCTGGTAGGCGGATCGGCGTTGGCGGCGTTGCCGCTGGTCACGGCCGGTTTCTTCAGTAAGGACGAAATCCTGGCCGGCGCCTGGGCCAACGGCCACATTAATCTGGTCATTGCCGGTCTGGTGGGCGCGTTTATGACGTCGCTGTATACCTTCCGGATGATTTTTATCGTGTTCCATGGTGAAGCAAAAACCAAAGCCCATGCAGGTAAGGGACTATCCCATCACTTGCCGTTGCTGGTGCTGCTGGTGCTGTCCACCTTCGTCGGTGCTCAGATTGCGTTGCCGCTGCACGGCGTACTGCCCGCCACGACCGAGCTTGAGCACGGTCAGGTCACGACGCTGGAAATTGCCTCCGGTGTGGTGGCCATTGCCGGTATTCTGCTGGCGGCTGCATTGTGGCTGGGCAAACGTCAGTTGGTGACCAGTGTCGCCAACAGCGCGCCGGGCCGGTTCTTCTCGACATGGTGGTTCCATGCGTGGGGATTCGACTGGTTGTACGACAAGGTGTTTGTCAAACCGTATCTGGCCATTGCAACGTTGTTGCAGCGTGACCCGCTGAATGCGTTGATGAACATTCCAGCCATACTGACCCGTTGGGGTAACCGTGCGCTGATCGTCAGCGAAAACGGTCAAGTACGCTGGTATGCCGCTTCAATGGGTATTGGAGCGGTGGTGGTGCTGGCACTGCTATTGCTGGTGTAAACGATGCGGTAATGCAGAGGGGCGGGGCACTGGATGTTAAGTGGCCCCGCAGGCAGCAAGTTTTTCGTTTTCTTTAATTTAGGGACACAAAACGCCATGCTACTACCTTGGCTGATTCTTATCCCCTTCATCGGCGGCCTGCTGTGCTGGCAGCTCGAGCGTTTCGGCACGCGTGTGCCGCGCTGGGTCGCGCTGATCTCCATGGGGCTGACACTGGCGCTGTCATTGCAGTTGTGGCTGCAAGGCGGCTTTTCGCTGGCGACACCGACGGGCCTGCCGCAATGGCAGTCGGAGTTTATGCTTAGCTGGATACCGCGTTTCGGTATCTCCATTCATCTGGCGCTGGATGGTTTGTCATTACTGATGGTGGTGCTGACCGGCCTGCTGGGTGTGCTGGCGATCCTCTGTTCCTGGCGTGAGATTCAACGCTATCAGGGGTTCTTCCATCTCAACCTGCTGTGGATTCTCGGCGGTGTGATTGGCGTCTTCCTGGCCATCGACATGTTCCTGTTCTTCTTCTTCTGGGAAATGATGTTGGTGCCGATGTACTTCCTGATTGCGCTGTGGGGACACAAAGGCTCTGATGGTAAGACGCGTATCGCCGCTGCCACCAAATTCTTTATTTATACCCAGGCGAGCGGTCTGGTGATGCTGATTGCCATTCTGGCGTTGGTGTTCGTCCATCACAATGCTACCGGTGAATGGACCTTTGATTATTCCCGCCTGCTGAAAACCCCGATGTCTTACGGGCTGGAATATGCATTGATGCTGGGCTTCTTCATCGCTTTTGCGGTGAAAATGCCGGTGGTGCCGTTGCATGGCTGGTTGCCGGATGCACACAGTCAGGCGCCGACCGCCGGTTCGGTGGATTTGGCGGGGATCCTGCTGAAAACGGCGGCCTACGGTTTATTAAGATTCAGTTTGCCGCTGTTCCCGACCGCCTCTCACGATTTTGCGCCTATAGCCATGTGGCTGGGCATTATCGGTATTTTCTACGGCGCCTGGATGGCCTTCAAACAGACCGACATCAAGCGCCTTATCGCGTATACCTCGGTGTCTCACATGGGCTTTGTGATGATTGCCATCTACTCCGGCAGTCAACTGGCTTATCAGGGCGCGGTGATACAGATGATTGCTCATGGTCTGTCGGCGGCAGGTCTGTTCATTATCTGTGGTCAGATGTATGAACGCCTGCACACCCGCGATCTGCGCCAGATGGGTGGCTTGTGGGGCCGTATTCGTTATTTGCCGGCGTTGTCGCTGTTTTTCGCAGTAGCCACGTTGGGGATGCCGGGGACGGGTAACTTTGTCGGCGAATTCATGATCCTGTTCGGCAGTTACCCGGTGGTGCCGGTGATCACGGTGATTTCGACTTTCGGCCTGGTGTTTGCCTCCGTCTATTCGCTGGTGATGATGCAGCGTGCCTTCTACGGCGCCGCTAAGTCGGATGAGCCGCTGCAAGGTATGACGGCGCGTGAACTGTCACTCATTCTGCTGCTGGTGGTACTGCTGGTGCTGCTGGGTGTCTATCCGCAGCCGATTCTGGATACGTCCAGCGCGGCGATGGCTAATATCCAACACTGGTTTACGTCATCGGTTCAGAGTTCAACAATTTCAACGACAGGGCTGTAATTCGCCATGACAATAACTCCTCAACAACTGATCGCGATGTCGCCACTGTTAATCGTTGGATTGACGGTTGTGGTTGTGATGCTGTGCATTGCGTGGCGACGCAACCATTTTATCAACGCAACGCTGACGGTCATCGGCCTGAATATTGCGCTGTTATCACTCTATCTGGTCGGCCAGGTGGGGCCGACCGACGTTACCCCGCTAATCCGGGTTGACGGTTTCTCCATGTTCTATACCGGTCTGGTACTGGCGGCGAGCCTGGCGACCAGTACCTTTGCGTATCCGTGGCTGGAAGGTTATCCGGACAATAAGGATGAGTTCTACCTGTTGGTGCTGATTGCGGCGTTGGGCGGTATTCTGCTGGCGAGTGCCAATCATTTGGCCGCTTTCTTCATTGGCATCGAGCTGATTTCCCTGCCGCTGTTCGGCATGGTGGGATACGCCTTCCGTCAGAAGCGTTCGCTGGAAGCGGCTATCAAGTACATGCTGTTGTCTGCCGCTGCGTCTTCGTTCCTGCTGTTTGGTATGGCGCTGGTGTATGCCGATTCCGGAAGCCTGAGCTTCGCCAGTCTTGGCAAGAACCTGAGCGATCACCAGTTGCACGCGCCGTTGCTGCTGGCTGGTCTGGGCATGATGCTGGTTGGGCTGGGCTTCAAGCTGTCGTTGGTGCCGTTCCACTTGTGGACTCCTGATGTCTATCAGGGCGCGCCTGCACCGGTTTCCACCTTCCTGGCAACCGCCAGCAAAATTGCTATCTTCGGTGCGGTGATGCGTTTGTTCCTGTACGCCCCGTTGGTGGATAGCGAATCGGTTCGTACGACGTTGGGTATCATTGCTTTCGCGTCCATCCTGTTTGGCAACCTGATGGCGGTCGCGCAGAGCAACATCAAGCGTTTGCTGGGGTATTCATCCATTGCTCACCTGGGTTATTTGCTGGTAGCGCTGATTGCGGTGCAGACGCAGCAACTGGCGCTGGAGACCATCGGCGTGTATCTGGCCGGTTACCTGTTCAGCAGCCTGGGGGCGTTTGGCGTGGTCAGCCTGATGTCTAGCCCGTACCGTGGTCCGGATGCGGATTCACTGTTCTCTTACCGTGGTTTGTTCTGGCATAAGCCGATTCTTTCTGCGGTGATGACGGTGATGATGCTGTCATTGGCCGGTATTCCGATGACATTGGGTTTCTTCGGTAAGTTTTACGTGCTGGCAGTGGGTGTGAATGCGCAGCTGTGGTGGTTGAGTGCGGCGGTGGTAGTCGGTAGTGCTATCGGCCTGTACTACTATCTGCGGGTATTGGTAAGTCTGTACCTGAGTGCGCCGCAGACCCTGAACCGCGATACGCCGAACAACTGGGCATTGACCGCCGGCGGCGTGGTGGTGCTGATTTCGTCCGTGTTGGTATTGCTGCTGGGCCTCTATCCGCAACCGCTGATTTCACTGGTGCAACTGGCGCAGCCACTGATGTAATCCTTGTGAAGGTCATACTGAAAGCCGCGAACTATCGCGGCTTTTTTACTATTCCGGCTTGAACATTTTCATCCCCCGCGGTTCTGTTTCCAAATCTTGCTTCTATTCGTTAATTTCTCTGCTTTTTAATCGGTTATTGGTTGCCTCTTTTTCCGGAAAAATATCGATACAGTGTCCTGAGCAGGTTTAGGAAAATATCTGATTGTCCGCAGTGAACAGGTTATTTACTTTCCCCAAAAAGTTTCCAGTCAGAAAATAATGACAAAATCTTTTTTATTTACAGTTCTTCAATGGCAATTCGAAGGGTGAATTATATTTCTCATGTTATTCAATAATTTAATAAAATCATGAAATAGGTCAGGTCAAAGAGGATGGTGAAATGGCAACATGTGACAAGGTTAGATACAGAATGACATTCCGGGCTGTTTTTATTTTCTTGCTGACATTAGTGGTATTCGATAGCCATGCCGATGGCATATCGGCAGAAAATGAAAGTGCGCCAGACGAAAGTAAAGAGGCAGATTTTCTATTCGAAAATCCGCCGCATTTGCAGCGATTGGTCCGATCATTATTACAGAATCACTTTAGTGGTGTTCAGGAGGGAAACAGAGAAAAATATTATGAGCTGGACGTTGGGTATGTGGATGGAAAAATTTATGACCCGTCGCAAAACCGTTTTCAAAAGGTGCACTTGCGTGGATATACCGGCAGTACGGACAGACAGCGGATTATCGGCGCACCGCTTGTCGCGCCACAGATTGATGTCATGCCCGGCGATACGGTACGTATTCTGCTTAAGAACAATTTGCCGGTAGATAGCAGTTGCCAGCCGCATCAGACGGAGAGCGAAAAGATGTCGTCAATGTCGGTTCATTCCCATACCGGCAGGGTGCAATCGGCAGCAGATGATTCACGCTCATCACCGAAGTTGCTCGATCCACCCCACTGCTTTAACGGCACTAACCTACATGCCCACGGAGCCTGGATCAGCCCGACCGGCAATAGTGACAATGTGCTGCTGTCGGTGAATCCGGGCAATAGCTTTGAATATCAATACAACTTCTCGCAGGATATTCCGGCGGGTACGTTCTGGTATCACACACACCGGCATGGCTCCACCGCGTTGCAGGTCTCCAGCGGCATGGCGGGGGCGCTTATCATCCACGGTGACCGCAAACCGACTGCATCGTCGAATGGCGACCTGGATACACTGCTGATCGACCCCGATACTCAGAAACCGTTCCCCGAGCATACGGTATTGTTTCAGCAGATTCAGTATGCCTGCTTAGGCCGGGACGGAAAGCTGAAGCGGGATAAGCAGGGCAACATTAACTGGGATTGCAGCCCCAATGAGACGGGTGTCATTGAGAATTATGATCAGTTCGGTCCCGGCACCTGGCAGGCTTCCGGCCGCTGGACCAGCATTAACGGCGTGGTACTGCCGACCTTCAAAGCCACCGCCGGGCAGGTTGAGCGCTGGCGGTTGATTCACGGCGGCGTAAGGGAAACCATCAATCTGGAATTTCGTAAGATAAAGACGGGCCTGAGCCTCAACGAATTGCATCGCAAGGCTTATCTGGGCAAGTTGCGCCGTCAGGATGTCGGGGCGTTGATTAACGAGCTCTGCTCTGGTGAAAAAGTCCCTTTCCAGGTGGTCGCCGCGGATGGATTAACCATGGCCCATTCGCTGACGGCGAATAAGGTGACGTTGCAGCCGGGGTACCGTTATGACCTGTTGACGATGTTTCCGCAGTCGGGCGGTTATTGCATGATCCAGCCACCGCAATCCATGACTGGCAGCATTACCGGTAAGGCCCAGGGCAACAGTTTGCTGGGGTTCGTTTCCGTATCCGGCTCGGACAATATCGCGGTGCAGGATTTTGTGCCGACGTTACGTCGGAAACTGACCTATTCGGCGCAGAAGCTGATGCCGGAAGCGGTGAGGCAGGACATTATTGATGACCTCAATCGTAGCGATAACCAGATCTACCTCACCCGGTTTGCACCACATACTCGCAATGTGAGTGATGAAGAGATTGCCGGTCAACCAAAACAGAAAATTGTCTTCTTTGCTGGCGGTACACAGCCGAATAAAGCGGACATCTTCGCCATTGGTCACGATTTTGGCGTCGAAAACGTTAATGGTGTGTGGTTACCGAAAAAAATAAAGGCTTATGACCCTAACCGCATCGATATAACGTTGCCGCTGTGGGCGTCGCAAGAATGGGAACTGCGCTCGTACAGTGTCAGTCATCCATTTCATATTCATGTGAATCCGTTCCAGATTGTCGCGATTTACGACCCTCAGGGGCGTGATGTCAGCCTGCCCGGCGTCACGGAAGCCGATGGCGACAGCCAGTTCGCCGGCTTGAAAGGGCAGTGGAAAGACACGATTTTCGTCAAAACCAATTTATTGCCCGGCCAATTAACGGGTACGCCGCAAAACTACTACCGCATACTGATAAGAACCCGCTATCAGCGCTATATCGGTGAATTTGTACTGCACTGCCATATTCTGGACCACGAGGATAAGGGGATGATGGAAAATGTCGAGATTGTGCTGTCACAGGGGCAAAAAAACCAAACATCGCCGGCGAAGTAACCGGGAATGGGGGATGGACTGAAAAATGAGTGGGAGATATTGCTGAAAGGGAGTGAAAAAACTAAAGCCGCCTCAAGGTAGTCGGCGGCTTTTAGTCTGCGGCGCTCATATTAAAACGGGCTGATGATAGAGCCGATACGTTCGCAGTAGTTCACGTAGATGTCGCCCAGTTTTTTGAAGAAGCTGATGAATGTGTTCATGTTGTGTCTCCATTATCGTCGTGTATCGTCGTGGTTTTTATGTGATGTTCATCACGGTTTTGATAATAATGGATCAGGATCGTCATTTCAACTTTTTCGTGATGAAAGTCACATTATTTTTACGTTCATGGCATCGTGACGTGAGCTGCGGGCGGCCAGTTAAGCCTGCCCGCTCACCTTCTGGGCGTGAATTAAAGAGTAATATGTCCGTCAATCAAGGTATTGCTGTAACCGCCAATCCATGGTTGACCGTCTATGTAGGATACGTTGACCCGGCCGTCACGGTATAACATGGTGCCCTGACGTACCCGATAACCAAGCCTGTGGTCCGCTTGTTCCGGCAATGGGCTGTGCTGAATCACTCGGGCGATACAGGCGTTGGCGCTGCCGGTTACCGGGTCTTCCACCACCGTATCATTGATCATAAAAAAGGCTCGTACTTCGTAGTCGGTAGGGCTGCCGTTGTCGTGCGGTCCGTAGATCGCTACGCCATTGGTTTGGCCGAGTTGCTGTAAGCGTTGCAGATGAGTGGCGTTAGGACGCGCCTCCAGGCAGGCGCGTGCGCTTTCCATTCGTACCGTCAGCCAGCGGATACCCATCTGCACGTTGACCGGACGATAGTCCGGATGACGTAAATGGCTGCCGATCGCACTATCGAGCAACGCGTAATAGTGCGAGTCGAGTTCTGTCATCGTGACGTCCGGCGCGTGAAACGCAAGTTGGCCGTCATTGCCAATCGCCACCGGCACTAACCCGACACCGCATTGCTGGATGAGCTGATGCGGTACATGCGGCGTCAGGCCAGATTCCAGCAGCGCGTGTGCCGTCCCCAGCGTTGGATGACCGGCGAACGGCAACTCTTCCGATGGGGTGAAAATACGCACCCGATAATCAGCCAGTGGGTTATCCGGTGGCAGCACAAACGTGGTTTCCGATAAATTGGTCCAGTGAGCAATGGATTGCATCTGTTCATCGCTGAGGCCGTCGGCGTCCAGAATGACGGCCAGCGGATTGCCTTTAGCCGGATGAGAGCTGAACACATCGACCTGTTTAAAACGGCGTGATGACGGCATCTGATTTTTTCCTTCTGCGATTCGTGACAATGCTCATTATGTACGCCTGACCGTGTGCTGTCGTGTCTATTGTCGGCTGTGGGCCGCGCAAGGGAGCGCGAAGGGGAGTGGTTAGATTCGGCTTGATTAAAAAATGCACGATAATCGCCGGGATTCTGCGTTTCGCTTGTGGCATAATGCGCGCCAAATCACATTCCGAATCGAGTAAGTGCTGTGCTGGTAACCAATAATATTACGATGCAATTCGGCAGTAAGCCGTTGTTTGAAAACATTTCCGTCAAATTCGGCGGCGGTAATCGCTATGGTTTGATCGGCGCCAATGGCTGCGGCAAATCCACCTTTATGAAGATCCTCGGTAGCGACTTGGTGCCAAGCGCGGGTAACGTCGCTATCGATCCGAATGAGCGGATCGGTAAACTGCGTCAGGATCAGTTCGCGTTTGAGCAATACAGCGTGCTGGACACGGTGATCATGGGGCACGCCGAACTGTGGGAAGTCAAAGAAGAACGCGACCGTATCTATGCGCTGAGTGAAATGAGCGAGGAAGATGGTTACCGGGTCGCTGATCTGGAGGTCAAATACGGCGAAATGGACGGCTACAGCGCTGAATCGCGCGCCGGCGAGCTGTTGCTGGGCGTGGGGATCCCGCTGGAACAACATTACGGGCCGATGAGCGAAGTAGCGCCGGGCTGGAAACTGCGTGTGCTGCTGGCGCAGGCGCTGTTCTCCAATCCGGATATTTTGCTGCTGGACGAGCCGACCAACAACCTGGACATCGACACCATCCGCTGGCTGGAGCAGGTGCTGAACGAACGTAACAGCACCATGATCATCATTTCCCATGACCGTCACTTCCTGAATATGGTGTGCACTCACATGGCGGATCTGGATTATGGCGAGCTGCGCATTTATCCGGGGAACTATGACGAGTACATGACGGCGGCAACGCAGGCGCGTGAACGTCTGTTGTCGGATAACGCCAAGAAAAAGGCGCAGATTGCCGAATTGCAGTCGTTTGTCAGCCGGTTTAGCGCTAACGCCTCCAAATCGCGTCAGGCGACCTCGCGTGCTCGCCAGATAGAGAAAATACAGCTGGAAGAAGTGAAGGCATCCAGCCGTCAGAACCCGTTTATTCGTTTTGAACAAGACAAGAAGCTGTTCCGTAACGCGCTGGAAATCGACGGGCTGACCAAAGGGTTTGATAACGGGCCGTTGTTCAGCCAGTTGAAAATGCTGGTGGAAGTCGGGGAAAAAGTGGCGATTCTGGGGACGAACGGGATCGGTAAGTCCACTTTGCTGAAAACATTGGTTGGTGAACTGGCACCGGAATCCGGTACGGTGAAATGGTCGGAAAACGTTCGCATCGGTTACTACGCCCAGGATCACGAATACGAATTTGACGGCGACCTTACCGTATTTGATTGGATGAGCCAATGGAAGCAGGAAAACGACGACGAGCAGGCGGTACGCAGCGTGCTGGGGCGTTTGCTGTTTTCTCAGGACGACATCCGTAAAAAAGTGAAGGTGCTGTCCGGTGGTGAAAAAGGGCGCATGTTGTTCGGCAAGCTGATGATGGAAAAACCGAACGTGCTGGTGATGGACGAACCGACCAACCACCTGGATATGGAATCTATCGAATCGCTCAACATGGCGCTGGAGCTGTATCAGGGCACGCTGTTGTTCGTGTCTCACGATCGTGAGTTCGTCAGTTCGCTGGCAACCCGAATTGTGGAAATGATGCCGGGTAAAGTGACTGATTTCAGCGGCAGTTATGAGGATTACCTGCGTAGCCGCGGAATCGAATAATATTCAGCGTTTCGGTGAAAAGCAGCCGCTTGTCGGCTGCTTTTTTTATTGCCTGAAATGTTAAAAGCAACGTGCGGCAATCACCTATTGTGGAAGAATAATGAAAACACTGAATGAAAAATAACCGCACTGTGCACTTTTATCTTCGGTTTCAACAGCGATATTATCCTGCAATTACGTTTTTAAAAGTAAAGTATCTAAAGTAAGCGCGTTGGTTGATGAGAAAATGATGAATGTAAAAATAACCGAAAAATAAAACCCGCTATACCCGTCATACTTCATGTTGCAGGTGCGTTGGCTTTATTACTCGGCCTTCGCCCTTGCAGAGCCACAGCACGCTGCGTTCAACTCTGCTCCCGACAGCATGGTCGCTCCGCCCAGGCACTGACGTGGGTAAGTGCTCAAGGATTCGCTTCGTTGTTCAACACACAACGCATTTTGTCCTGCAACTGGAATTATTTTAGGTATAAAAGCAAAACGATAAAAATATTTCAAAATCAATGAAATAATATTTTTATTATAACTGATATAAGTCGCAGTTAAATCGATTAAGCAATTTTTGATCACAGAAAAATATCCGTTTGTTACGCGTTGAGATATTTTCTCATTTAATCCGACATGCCGTGTTTTTAAAAAAGAAATGTCGCGGAGAACTTCACAGAAGGCGCATAAATAAAATGGTTATTCCCCGGCCGATTGATAAAGATCAAGTCGGTGACGTTATTCTCCTCATTATTCTATGCCGGCACGAAAATGTGTTACTCCGACTTGGCTACAGGAGAATAATAAAGAATGAATGGGGAAAATATGATGCTTTCCCATCACGGCATCAATCGCCGTGATTTTATGAAGCTATGTGCAGCGCTTGCCGCCACCATGGGGTTGAAAGAGGCCGCCGCCGCAGAGATGGCCCAGTCACTGACGTCTCCCCAGCGTCCGCCGGTGATCTGGATTGGCGCGCAGGAATGTACCGGATGTACGGAATCATTGCTGCGCTCCACCCACCCGACCATTGAAAACCTGCTGCTGAATACTATCTCGCTGGAATATCACGAAGTTCTCTCCGCCGCGTTTGGCGAGCAGGCGGAAGAGAATAAACACCGCGCTATCGAACAATACAAAGGTAAATACGTACTGGTGGTAGACGGTTCCATACCGCTGAAAGACGGCGGCATCTACTGTATGGTGGCCGGCAAGCCGATTGTCGAGCACATCCGCGCCGCCGCCGAACATGCGGCCGCCATCGTCGCCATTGGTTCCTGCTCCGCCTGGGGCGGGGTGCCGGCCAGCGGCTCCAACCCGACGGGCGCCGCCAGCTTGCAGGCGGTGCTGCCGGGCAAAACCATTATCAACATTCCTGGGTGCCCACCCAACCCGCACAACTTTTTGGCGACCGTGGCGCACATTATCACCTATAAACGCGCACCGGCACTCGACAGCCAGAATCGTCCTACCTTCGCTTATGCTCGCCTGATCCACGAAAACTGCGAACGCCGCCCGCATTTCGATGCCGGTCGTTTTGCCAAAGAGTTCGGTGATGAAGGGCATCGGCAGGGATGGTGTCTCTATCATCTGGGATGCAAGGGGCCGGAAACCTACGGTAACTGCCCGACGCTGGAGTTTTGCGACGTGGGCGGCGGTATCTGGCCGGTGGGGATTGGGCATCCATGCTACGGCTGTAACGAGCAAGGCATCGGGTTTACCAAGGGTATTTTCCAGTTGGCCAATGTGGAGAACCCAACGCCGCAGGTTGAAAAACCATCGGTGACCAGCCCGGAGGGCGGCAACAGTTCCGCGACGGCGACGGGGCTTATCGGCGGCGTGCTGGGCGCGGTCGCCGGCGTCAGCCTGATGGCCGTGCGCGAATTGGGTCGGCAGCAAAAACAGCAGGACGCCGGCAACGCATCCCGGGAGGGCTAAGCCGTGAACAGACGCAATTTTTTCAAGCTGGCGTCCGCGGGAGCGCTGTTGGCGGGTACGCCGCTCGCCAGCCAGGCGGAGGCCACCAACCGGCCGCCGATCCCCGGCGCGCTCGGTATGCTGTACGACTCTACGCTGTGCGTGGGTTGTCAGGCGTGTGTGAGCAAATGTCAGCAGGTCAACAAGCTGGAGTATAAACCGGATAGCGCAGTCTATGCCGGCGGGGCGGCGACCTGGTCCAACAACGACAAACTGAGCCCGTATACCAACAACATCATTCAGGTGTGGCGCAGCGGTGAGGGCAAGAATAAGGATCAGGCGAAGGACGGCTACGCCTACATCAAGAAGCAATGTATGCACTGCGTCGATCCTAACTGTGTGTCGGTGTGCCCGGTGTCGGCGCTGAAGAAAGATTCGAAAACCGGCGTGGTGCATTACGACGCCAGCATCTGCACCGGTTGTCGCTATTGCATGGTGGCCTGTCCGTTCAACGTACCGAAGTACGACTATGAAAACCCGCTCGGCAAGATCCACAAATGCGAACTGTGCAATCAGCCTGAGCTGGCCAGGCTCGACAAAGGCGGTATGCCGGGATGTGTGGAAGTCTGCCCGACCGGTGCCGTGATTTACGGCACTCGCGAGCAATTGCTGGCGGAAGCGAAACGTCGGCTGGCGCTGAAACCGGGCGATGAATACGCCTATCCGCGCCAGACGTTGAGTAGCAAAGACACCTACCAGCACACCGTGCCGAGCTACGAACGCTATGTCTATGGCGAGACGGAAGCGGGCGGTACGCAGGTGCTGGTGCTGGCCGGGGTGCCGTATCAAAACCTGGAAATGCCGGCGCTGGAACCGCTGTCCACCGGTGCGCGTTCAGAGCACATCCAGCACACGTTGTACAAGGGCATGGTGTTGCCGCTGGCGGTACTGGCCGGGTTGTCGGTGCTGGTGCATCGCAATACCCGTGCTGAGCGCGAAGAGACGCACGACTCACAGGAGAAACCTCATGACGGCGCATAAAGCAAGTCCGTTGGGCGGTCGGCTGGTGAGCTGGCCGGTGATGCTGCTGGCTCCGCTGGTGGCGATTTGCGCGATCCTGATCGTGAAACGTCTGTTTCTGGGGATCGGCTCGGTGGCGGATCTGAACGGCGGCTATCCGTGGGGGATCTGGATCGCGTTCGACCTGTTGGTCGGCACCGGTTTTGCCTGCGGCGGTTGGGCATTAGCCTGGGCGGTATACGTATTCAACCGCGGCGAATACCACCCACTGGTACGCCCGGCGTTGCTCGCCAGCCTGTTCGGCTACTCGCTGGGCGGCTTGTCGATAACCATCGACGTCGGTCGCTACTGGAACCTGCCGTACTTTTACATTCCCGGTTACTTCAACACCAACTCGGTGCTGTTCGAAACCGCCGTGTGTATGACCATCTACATCGGGGTGATGGCGCTGGAGTTTGCACCGGTGGTGCTGGAGCGCTTCGGCTGGCATGTATCGCTGAAACGGCTCAACAAAGTGATGTTCTTCATCATTGCGTTGGGGGCATTGCTGCCGACGATGCACCAGTCATCGATGGGGTCGCTGATGATTTCCGCCGGTTACAAGGTGCATCCGCTGTGGCAGAGCTATGAACTGCTGCCGCTGCTGTCGTTGCTGACCGCGTTCATCATGGGCTTTTCGATCGTGATTTTCGAAGGCTCGCTGGTGCAGGCCGGGCTGAAAGGGCGCGGCCCGGACGAACAGGCGTTATTCCGCAAATTGACCGGACTGGCCCACGTGCTGGTACTGCTGTTTGTGGTGCTGCGCTTCGGTGAAATCATCTGGCATCAGAAAACCGCACTGTTGTTTGCCGGTGACCGGTTTGCCGTCATGTTCTGGTGCGAAGCCGCTCTGATGGTGCTGCCGCTGGTGTTGTTGCGGCTGAAACGCTGCCGTCAGGATGCCCGCTGGTTGTTCGTCAGCGCGCTTTGCATGTTGTTCGGCGCGGCGTTGTGGCGACTGAGCTATTCGCTGCTGGCGTTCAACCCGGGCAACGGCTACCACTACTTCCCCAAAGCGCAGGAGATCCTGATTTCCATTGGCTTCGTCGCCATTGAGGTCTGCGCCTACATCTTGTTAATCCGCCTGCTGCCGGTACTGCCCGCGCTGAAAGGCGAACATACGCATCATCAGGCTGAGGTAAAGCATGAGCCAACGCATCACCATTGATCCCATTACCCGTATCGAAGGGCATCTGCGCATTGATTGCGAAATTGAAAACGGCAAGGTCATCAAAGCCTGGTCATCCGGCACTATGTGGCGCGGCATGGAAGAGATCGTCAAAGGGCGTGACCCGCGCGATGCCTGGATGATCGTGCAGCGTATCTGCGGCGTGTGCACCACGGTACATGCCATCGCTTCGGTGCGTGCGGTAGAGAACGCGCTTGGCCTGAACGTGCCGGTCAACGCCCAATACATCCGCAACCTGATTCTGGCGGCGCACAGCATCCATGACCATATCGTGCACTTTTATCAGTTGTCGGCGCTCGACTGGGTGGATGTGACTTCCGCGCTGAAAGCCGACCCGCAGAAAGCGGCGGCGCTGCTCAAAGGGTTATCCGACTGGCCGCTGAATACCGCCGCCGAGTTCACTAAGGTGCAGCAGAAGCTAAAAGATCTGGTCGCCAGCGGGCAGTTGGGGATTTTCGCCAACGGCTACTGGGGCCACCCGGCGATGTCGCTGCCGCCGGAAGTAAACCTGATTGCCGTCGCTCACTATTTGCAGGCGCTGGAATGCCAGCGTGATGCCAACCGCATCGTGGCGATTCTGGGCGGCAAATCGCCGCATATCCAGAATCTGGCGGTCGGCGGTGTGGCTAACCCGATCAATCTGGATGCGCCGAGCGTGCTCAACCTGGAACGGTTGATGTACGTGAAAAGCTTTATCGACCGGTTGGGCGATTTTATCGAACAGGTCTACAAAGTGGATTGCGCGGTGATCGCCGCCCACTACCCGCAGTGGCTGACGCTGGGACGCGGTGCCGATCACTACCTGAGCGTGCCGGAACTGCCGACCGACAACAAAAACGGCAGCTTCCTGCTGGCGGGCGGGTATATCGAAAACAGCGACCTGTCGCGCTACCGGCCGATCACCAGCCATAGCGACAAGTTCCTGATCGACGGTATCCGCGAGAGCGGCAAACACGCCTGGTATCAGGATGATCAGCCGCTGGCGCCGTGGGAAGGGCTGACCCGGCCGAATTACACCGGCTGGCATGAAGACGGCAAATACTCGTGGGTGAAATCGCCGACCTTCTACGGCAAAACCGTGGAAGTGGGGCCGCTGGCCTGGTTGCTGTGCGGTTTGGCGGCGAAGCACAAAGATACGCTGGCTCACTTCGATCAGGTAAAAGCGGCTTATCAGGCGCTCAGCGGTCATCAACTGGAAGAGAAACATCTGCACTCCACGCTGGGCCGGGTGATTGGCCGTACGGTGCACTGCTGCGTACTGAAAGATACGCTGGCGCAGCAATGGCAGGCGCTGGTGGACAACATCGGCAAAGGCGATCACCAGACCTTCATCAAGCCGGATTTTTCGCCGGATACCGAGTTTCACGGCGTCGGCTTTGGTGAAATGCCGCGCGGCATGTTGTCGCACTGGGTGGTGTTTAAAAACGGCAAGATAACCAACTATCAGGCGGTGGTGCCGTCCACCTGGACCTCCTGCCCGCGTAACGGCGACGACAAGCCCGGCCCGTATGAGCAGTCGCTGGTAGGCACGCCGGTGGCGGACCCGCACAAACCGCTGGAAGTGGTGCGTACCATTCACTCGTTCGATCCGTGCATGTCCTGCGCGGTGCATGTGGTGGATACCGTCAACGGCAATGAAGTCACTCGGGTTAAGGTGCTGTGATGAACATACTGGTGTTGGGGATCGGCAATATTTTGCTGAGTGATGAAGGGGTTGGGGTGCGGCTGGTGGAGCGACTGGAGCAGCGGTTTGACTGTACGCCCGCCATTGACGTGGTGGACGGCGGCACCTGCGGCATGGAGCTGATGGAATGCATGGCCGGGCGCGATCACCTGATCGTCGCCGACGCCGTGCTCACCGGTCAGGCGCCGGGCAGTGTGACGGTGCTGCGCGACCGCGAAGTCCCGGCGCTGTTTACCCGCAAGATCTCCCCGCATCAGTTAGGGTTGGCCGATGTGCTGATGGCGTTGCAACTGACCGGTGAATTTCCCCGCCAACTGACACTGGTGGGTGTGGAGCCGGAAGTGCTCGATTCCGGTATCGGCTTGTCCGATACCGTGACCCGTGCGCTGGAGCCGGCGCTACAGCACATGATTACTGCGCTGCGTCAAAGCGGCGTGACGGTGACGGAAAAAACGGCGCAGGAGGTGTGCGGTGACTGACATTTTTTCTGCTTCGGCATACGACGGCGGCAATAATCCGCCGCTAATACCCGATGAGCGCAAAGAATTGGCGTGGATTGCGGGGCATGATCAGAATCCGGTGGCCTGGCTGGAAGCCGAGTTTAGCCGTATTGCGCAAGAGCGTATGCGGATGTTGCCGTTTTACCGTGACGGTATTCCGGTGCGGGCCTGTGGTTTTACCCTGTTTGAACAGCAGTGGTTCGGTTGCCTGCTGACGCCGTGGATGTTGAGCCTGTTGGTACTGCCGGGACCGGGGCAGCAGTGGCCCCGACGTGATCTTACCACCCGATTGGCGCTGGAGTTGCCCTGCGGCAGCGTGAAGTTTGTAGTCAGCGAAAGTGATGACGGGCAACAGTATCTGTCTTGCTCGCTGATGTCGCCGCTGGACCCGGCGCTCGGTGCGGAACAGGCGCTGCAACTGGCGCAGCAAAGCGCACGCATGGCGCTGTCATTGCCGGTGCAGAATGCCGATGCGCCGGAAAACCTGAGTCGCCGCGCGCTGTTCAGCCGTTATCGGAGTCAGCGGGATGCATGAAATTTCCCTGTGCTACAACGCGCTGGAGTTGATTGAGCAACAGGCGCGCCAGCATGGCGCCCGCCGGGTCACCGGCGTTTGGCTGGAGATCGGCGCGCTGTCCTGTATTGAAGAAAGCGCGTTGCAGTTTTGTTTTGAGTCGGTTTGCCGTCAGACGCTGGCGGAAGGCTGTCAGTTGCACCTGTCGGTGCGTCCGGCGCAGGCCTGGTGCTGGGAGTGTAGCCAGCCGGTGGAAGTGACCGACCACGACAGCGGCTGCCCGCATTGCGGCAGTCATAGCCTGCGTGTCGAAAGCGGAGGCGATAGCCTGCAACTCAAGCAACTGGCGATTGAATAAAACACGCGGCGTTTTCAGCGCGGCGTGTCATCAGTAAAAAGCGGTCTGGTTGACCGGAGGAGTCGTATCAATGTGTACCACATGCGGTTGTGGCGAGGGAGAACGCCGGATTGAGGGCGATGAACCTGCGCATTCACACCACCATCCCCATACGCACGATCACCACCACGAACATAGCCACAGTCATGACCCTGTTCATTCGCATCCTCACCATCATGACCACCACCACGGGCATGACCATGAGCATGACGAAACCTCGGCTGCGCCCGGTGTGATTATTCATCATCACCATTACTACTATCACCACGGCGACGTGCACCACCATTACCACGGCGCGGCGCGTCCGTCGGCGGTTCGCCACACGCATGAACATCATGCCCATACGCACGGTTCGCATGACCACCATGACAACGAACCTCATGATCACCACCACCATGATCATGTCCATCATAGCCATGCCCATCATGACCATGACCATGACCATGACCATGACCATGACCATCACGCGCGTTCACACGAACATCGTCAGCAAGAAGAGCGCTTCCAGCCGATGGAGCAGGAAAACCACCTGCATTACGGGCAGGGCGCGGCGGGCACTCATGCGCCGGGTGTCGGCCAGCAACGGTTGTTGCAGATTGAAATGGATGTGCTGAGCAAAAACAATCAACTGGCGGCGCATAACCGCGAGCATTTCGACGCTGCTCACATTCTGGCGCTGAATCTGGTATCCAGCCCCGGTTCCGGTAAAACCACGCTGCTGACCAATACCTTGCATTTGCTGCGTGAGCGTGTGCCGTGCGCGGTGATCGAAGGCGACCAGCAAACCACCAATGATGCCGACCGCATTCGCGCTACCGGCGTGCCGGCGATTCAGGTCAACACCGGTAAAGGCTGTCATCTGGATGCGCAGATGGTGCATGACGCCATGCACCGACTGCAACTGCCGAATCAGAGCCTGCTGTTTATCGAAAACGTCGGCAACCTGGTGTGCCCGGCCGGTTTTGATCTGGGGGAACGGCACAAAATTGCGGTACTGTCGGTCACCGAAGGGGAAGACAAACCGCTCAAGTATCCACATATGTTTGCCGCCGCTTCGCTGATGATCATCAACAAGATTGATCTGTTGCCGTACCTGGATTTCGATCTCGAGGCCTGTGTCGCCAACGCGCGGCGCGTCAATCCGCAAATCGAGGTGATGGCGCTGTCGGCGCGCACCGGCGAAGGGATGGAAGTCTGGCTGGCCTGGCTGGAAGCCCAGCTTCTGGGGGCGCAAGCGCCGTTACAACCGTCACTGCTGTCAGGAGCCTAATTATGTGTCTGGGCGTTCCCGGAAAAGTGGTCGCCGTCGGGCCGGATCTGCATTATCCGGCGCGGGTGGATGTTTGCGGCGTGCAGCGCGAGGTAAACATTGCGCTGGTATGCGAAGGCGACCCGGCGGAGCTGGTGGGGCAGTGGGTGCTGGTGCACGTCGGTTTCGCCATGAGTTTGCTGGACGAGCAGGAAGCACAAGAGACGCTGGCGGCGCTGCAATCCATGCAGGCGGTCGGGCTGGAACTGGATGAAGTCAGGCAAACCGGAGCCATTTATGCAGTACGTTGATGAATTTCGCGATCCCGAACTGGCGAAATCGCTGTTACAGCGCATTCAGGCGCTGGTTGACGCTATGCCGCACTTAAAGGTGCGCCCGTTGCAACTGATGGAAGTGTGCGGCGGGCATACCCATGCCATTTTCAAGTTCGGCATCGACCGGCTATTGCCGCCGGAAATCGAGTTTGTGCACGGGCCGGGCTGCCCGGTGTGCGTGTTGCCGATGGGCCGGATCGATGCCTGTCTGGAGATAGCCGCTCGCCCTGACGTGATCTTTTGTACTTTCGGCGACGCCATGCGGGTGCCGGGCCGCAACGGGTCGTTGCAGGATGCCCGTCGCCACGGCGCTGATGTCCGGGTGGTCTACTCGCCGCTGGATGCGCTGGCGCTGGCGGAGCAACACCCTGATCGGCAGGTGGTGTTTTTCGGGCTGGGATTTGAAACCACCATGCCGAGCACCGCGCTGACCCTGCAACAGGCCAAACGTCGTGGTATCGATAACTTTTCGCTGTTTTGCCAGCACATCACCATCATTCCGACGCTGAAAAGTCTGCTGGAACAGCCGGATTTGCGTATCGATGGCTTTCTGGCGCCGGGGCACGTCAGCATGGTCATCGGTGCTTATCCTTACCAGCCATTGTGTGAGCAGTTCCATAAACCGTTTGTGGTCACTGGCTTTGAACCGCTGGATATCCTGCAGGCGTTGTTGATGCTGGTGCAGCAACTGCACGATGCGCGTTGCGAAGTGGAGAATCAGTATCGCCGCATTGTGCCGGACAGCGGCAACACGCTGGCGCAGCAGGCAATGGCCGAGGTGTTCGAAACCAAAGCCAGCAGTGAATGGCGCGGGTTGGGCGAAATCGCCGATTCCGGTATGCAACTGCGGGCGGAATACGCGGAATTTGACGCCGAGCGCCGTTTCAACCCGCAGCAACAGCAGGTGGCGGATGAGCCGCTGTCGCGTTGCGGCGATGTGCTCACCGGGCGCTGCAAGCCGGGCGATTGCCCGCTGTTTGGCAAGCGTTGTTCGCCGCAAAATGCTATCGGCGCGTTGATGGTGTCCTCAGAAGGCGCCTGTGCCGCTTATTATCAGTATCGACGGGAGTGCGCCTGATGAAGAACAGGTTATTGCCAAAAGAAATTACCCTGGCGCATGGCAGCGGTGGGCAGGCGATGCAGCAACTGATCGAAGGGCTGTTTTTGCAGGCGTTTGACAACCCATTGTTGGCCGAGCGTGAGGATCAGGCGCGTTTGCCGCTGGCGGCGTTGAGCGCGCAGGGTGACAGGCTGGCGTTTACCACCGACAGCTATGTTATCGACCCGATCGAGTTTCCCGGCGGCGATATCGGCAAACTGGCGGTATGCGGTACGGTTAACGATCTGGCGGTGAGCGGGGCGCTGCCGCGTTACCTCTCCTGCGGCTTTATCCTGGAAGAGGGGCTGGCGGGGGAAACGCTGCTGCGTATCGTCAATTCGATGGCGCAGACCGCCCGCGACGCCGGTATCCAGATCGTCACCGGCGATACCAAGGTGGTGCCGCGCGGCGCGGCGGACAAGATTTTCATCAATACCGCCGGCATCGGCGTGATTCCCCAGCATGTGCAGTGGGGCACCGGTGAAATTCGCCCCGGCGATCGTTTGATCGTCAGCGGTACGCTGGGAGATCACGGCGCCACTATTTTGAATTTACGCGAGAAACTGGGGCTGGAAGCCGAATTGACCAGCGATTGTGCGGTGCTGGCACCGTTGATTGCGCCACTGCGCCAGATTGAAGGCGTACGCGCGTTGCGCGATGCCACTCGCGGCGGGGTGACGGCGATCCTGCATGAGTTCGCGCAAGCCAGCGGTTGCGGTATGGAAATACAGGAAAGCGCGTTACCGGTCAAAACGGCGGTGCGCGGCATCTGCGAACTGCTGGGGTTGGAAGCGCTCAATTTCGCCAACGAAGGCAAACTGGTGCTGGCGGTGTCGCCAGACGCGGAAAGCCGGGTATTGGACGCATTGCAGTCGCATCCGCTGGGGCGCGATGCGGCGGTCATCGGCAGCGTTACCGACAAAAAACAGGTACGCCTGTGCGGGGTGTTCGGCACCTCCCGCCTGCTGGATTTACCCCACAGCGAACCCATGCCGAGGATTTGCTGACAAGCGGCTGTTGATAAACAGCCATAGTATTTTTTTGACAAAATAGTGAGGGGTTTCGTGCGCGATAAGCCATATGGTTTCTCTGTTCTTTCGTCGCACGCACGACAAGGAGAGGCTCAAACGCCGCCTCTCCTTGACCACTGGCTGGTAGCTAAACTGTGCCGCTGCGCGGTGCCTTCGGCGTTCGCCTTCGCTGTTCGGGCCGCCCGTGACGCGTTCCAGACGCGGCACGGGCTTTCGCCGCGTCCATGCGGCTCACCCGGCGAAGTCGCCCACCTCAGCACAGTTTTTGACGCAGAAAAAACAGAAGAAACAGAAAAAACGAACATTCGCGTCTTGGCTGCAGAAACTTCATCCTATAGATCCCAAGTATAGGTTCTTACCTATGTCAGCTATTAATGTACAGACGACATCAGGCGTTGAAATTCGCGTTAAGGGCAAAGTGCAGGGGGTGGGGTTTCGGCCTTATGTCTGGCAAATTGCTCACCGGCTTGGCGCCAAAGGCAGTGTGCTGAATGACGGCGCGGGGGTGTTAGTCCGGCTGTGGCCGGCGAGCGCCGAGGCGGATTTCGTTGCTGCGCTGAATGCCGAGTGCCCGCCGTTGGCGCAGATAGACCAGATGACATGCCGGCCTTATCCGTGGGAAACACCGCCGGACGATTTCATCATTGAACACAGCGGCGCCGGGCAGATGGATACCCACATCGTGCCGGATGCGGCCACCTGCGATGCCTGCCGCCATGAGCTGTTTGACTCGAATGACCGCCGCTATCGTTATCCGTTTATCAACTGTACCCACTGTGGCCCGCGCTTTACCATTATTCGCCGGATGCCGTACGACCGCCCTCATACCGCGATGGCGGCGTTCCCGTTTTGCCCGACGTGCCGGCAAGAGTATCAGCACCCGGCGGATCGGCGTTTTCATGCCCAGCCTAACGCCTGCCCGGCTTGCGGGCCGCGGGTGTGGCTGTGCGACGCATCCGGCGCGATCACGGACGGCGACGATGCCGTAATGCAGGCGGCCGCAGCGCTATGTGCCGGGCGGATCGTGGCGGTAAAAGGATTGGGCGGGTTTCATCTGGCTTGTGACGCCACCGACGCGCAGGCGGTGGCGCGGCTGCGTGAACGTAAGCATCGGCCGGCTAAACCACTGGCGGTGATGTTGCCGGATGCTAATTGGCTGGCGCGTTGCAGTAGCGTGGCGGAACCTGCGTCGGCGTTACGTTTGATGCAAAGCCCGGCGGCACCGATAGTGCTGTTGCCGTTACGCCATGATGGCGAACTGGCCGCCGGGATAGCCCCCGGTCTGGATGAAGTGGGATTGATGTTGCCTGCCAACCCATTACAGCACCTGTTATTGGCGGCGGTGGGCCGACCGCTGGTGATGACCTCCGGCAATGCCGGCGGTAAACCCCCTGCGCTGGATAATACGCAGGCGCTGGAAGAGTTGGCGACTATCGCCGACTTGTGGTTGCTGCATGATCGCGACATTGTGCAGCGGGCCGACGACTCGGTAGTGAGGATGCAGGACGAGCGGGCGGAGATGCTACGGCGCGCGCGCGGTTATGTGCCGGATGCCCTGCCGCTGCCGCCGGGGTTTAGCGAGCAGCCTGCGTTGCTGGCGATGGGGGCGGATCTCAAAAACACCTTCTGCCTGCTGCGTGATAGCGCTGCCATCGTCAGCCAGCATTTGGGCGACCTGGCGGATGACGACGTGGAGCAGCAGTACCGGCAGGCGCAAACGCTGTTTGCCGATATTTACCGGTTTACCCCAAAGGCCATCGCGGTGGATGCACATCCGGGGTATGTCAGCCGTCGTTTGGGGCAGCAACAGGCAGAGCGGTTGGGCATCCCCTGCATTGAAGTGCTGCACCATCACGCGCATATCGTCGCTTGTCTGGCTGAACACCGCTGGCCGCGTGACGCCGGGGCGGTGATCGGGCTGGCGCTGGACGGCATCGGCTACGGCGGCGACAACCGCTGGTGGGGCGGCGAGTGCCTGCGGGTGGATTACAGTCAGTGTCGGCATTTGGGCGGGTTGCCTGCTGTGGCGCTGCCGGGCGGCGATCTGGCGGCGCGCCAGCCGTGGCGTAATCTACTGGCGCAGTGTCTGGCGTTCGTGCCGGATTGGGCGTCTCTGCCGGAGGCGGTCGTGATCCCCGTCGGTGTGCGGCCGTTGCTGACGCGGGCTATTGAACGTGGCCTTAACGCGCCATTGGCGTCGTCCGCCGGTCGGCTGTTCGACGCGGCAGCCGCGGCTTGTGGGTTTGCCGGCGAACAGAGCTGGGAAGGGGAAGCGGCTTGCTGGCTGGAAGCACTGGCCCGGCAACATCAGAATGAGCGGCCGCCGGTGACTCTGCCGCTGTCCGGCAGCCAACTGGATCTGGCCAGTTTTTGGCGCCAGTTTTTGGCGTATCGCGCCGCACCGGCCGACCGCGCTTTTGCGTTTCATCTGGCGCTGGCCGACGGGCTGGCGGCGTTGGTACGTCAGGCGGCGCGGGAACAGGGCATCAACACCGTCGTGT
Organism: Dickeya sp. ws52; assembly: GCF_007210685.1. NCBI lineage: Bacteria > Pseudomonadati > Pseudomonadota > Gammaproteobacteria > Enterobacterales > Pectobacteriaceae > Dickeya > Dickeya sp. ws52. The sequence continues at coordinate 111,332 of NZ_SZVX01000003.1, read as the reverse complement.
GTTCGGGCGGGGTGATGCATAACCGTTTGCTGGCCACGCTGTTGCGTGAGCGGCTGGCGGATTTTACCCTGCTGATGCCGTCGCGTTTGCCGGCCGGCGACGGCGGGCTGGCGCTGGGGCAGGCGCTGATCGCCGCCAGTCGTCTTTCCCTTCCGGAATAACCAAATACTGAGCCAGCAGCATGTCGAGCCAACTGTTATAGTTTTTTCTCACCAGACTGTATCTGTTCTGATTTGGCGCGCCATGCTACCGTTGCGCACCAACAAGCTGGGGCGGAGGATCGGTATGGACGAAGTGAAACGTATTCTGAATGAAGAAATCGAACGTCTGAATCGAGAAGAACGGCGTGATAACCGCATTCGTTTTAGTCGCAGGTTTATCATCAGCCACCCTTATCTGTTTGGCGGCATGTTGGTGAGCTATGTGCCGGTGGCGCTAATTTTGTGGTATGCGCCGTACTTCGGCGCGCCTTATGTCGTGGGATTTACGTTGTTTCTGGCGCTGATGTCGCTGGCGATGTCGATGGACATTAACCCGCGCTACCGTTTTGAGGATATCGACGCGCTGGATCTTCGGGTGTGTTACAACGGCGAGTGGTACAACAGCCGCCATGTGTCGCCTCAGACGCTGGAGGCGCTGCTGCATAACCCGCAGGTCGCCGCGCCGGTAAAAGAAGGGATTACCCGCTTGTTGCAGACCAAGGGTTACCTCTATTTTTACGATGTCTTTTCTCTGGCCTACCGCTCAGTCGTCCGGCAGTGATGGCGTTGCCGCCGGGTGTCGGGGTGAATAAAAATCAATGACATGAAGCGATGACAAGGCGTGTCTTGCGTGGTACGTTCAAAACTTATCTTGTTTACCGTCCTTCGAGGCACAAGCGACGCGCTATGACCACGTTGACCCCAGATTTTTCTTCTTCATCGCGACCACCTTCATTGCTCATTGTGCAGATGGGCGAACCACCCACACCTATCGCTACGGCTGTCGGCCAGCAGGCCGACTGGTTTAGCAGCGCGCTGGCCGATGAAGGCGTACAACTGCACGTCGTACGGCCGGATATCGGCGAGGCATTACCGCACCATAACGAACATGATGCCGCCATTATCAGCGGTTCCTGGTCGATGGTGACCGACCGGCTGGACTGGAGCGAACGCACCGCCGACTGGCTGCGCCGGAGTGTGTCGGCCGGGTTGCCGGTGCTGGGCGTGTGCTACGGTCATCAACTGTTGGCGCACGCCTTGGGCGGCACGGTGGCGGATAACCCCAACGGGCGGGAAATGGGGCTGAAAACCGTGACTCTGCATGACAATGCGGCGAACGATGCGCTGTTGACGGCGATACCGACGCAGTTTAGCGCCTATCTCAGCCATCTTCAGTCGGTGGTGACGCCGCCGCCCGGCGCACAGGTGTTGGCGGCATCGGCGCAGGATGGCTGCCAGATTATTCGTTATACGCCGCATACCTTATCATTCCAGTTCCACCCGGAAATGGATGCGACGGTGATGAACGCCTGCCTGCGCCACTGTGCATTGCCGGAAATGACCGACGACACGGAACCGGCATGGGCGCGGCGATTGCTGCTGGATTTTGTCCGGCAGGCGTTGTCTCGCTAAGGAGTATGGCGCTGGCGAAATTCGAACAACTGGCCGACCAGATGCGCGAGCAGTTGCAGGCAGGCATCTGGCAGCCGGGGGAAAAGCTGCCGTCGCTGCGCGAAAAAGCGGCGCATTCCGGCCTGAGCCTGATGACGGTACTGCACGCTTATCAGCTACTGGAAAGTCAGGGCTGGATTTTATCGCGCCCGCAGTCCGGTTATTACGCCGCCCCGCGTATTGAACGGCCGGTCATGCCGCCGGCCAGCGGTGACGCGGTGCATCTGACTGAAAAAGTCGACGTTAACCGCTTTATCTTCGAGGTCTTGCGTGCCAGCCGTTCGCCCGAGGTCGTGCCGTTCGGTTCCGCGTTTCCCGATCCGCGGCTCTTTCCCCAGCGTCAGTTGACTCGTTCGCTGGCGACGGTCGCGCGCCGTATGCAGCCGGAAAGCGCGGTGGACAACTTGCCGCCCGGCAACGAACGGTTACGCAAGCAGATCGCCCAGCGCTACGCATTACAAGGCATCGCCGTGTCGCCGGATGAGATAGTCATTACCAGCGGCGCGATGGAGTCGCTGAACCTCAGCTTGCAGATGTTGACCCGCCCCGGCGATTACGTGGTGGTGGAATCGCCGTCGTTTTACGGTGCATTACAGGCTATCGAACGCCTGCAACTGAAAGCTATCGCTATCGCCACCCATCCGCATACCGGCATCGATCTGGCGGCGTTGCGACAGGCATTGCAGGACTATCCGATTCGCGCCTGCTGGTTGATGACTAACTTTCACAATCCGCTGGGTTGCACGCTGGCATGGGAAAAAAAGCAACAATTGGCCGCGTTGTTGAGCGAATATCAGGTGCCGTTGATCGAAGATGATGTGTATAGCGAGCTATACACCGGCGCTCATCGCCCGTTGCCGGTCAAAGCGCTGGATAACAGCGGGCAGGTGCTGCACTGTGCTTCGTTTTCGAAAAGTCTGGTGGCCGGGTTCCGCGTCGGTTGGGTAGTGGCAGGTCGCTGGGCGCAAGGTATTCAGCAACTGCAACTGATGAGCACGCTTTCTGCCTGCGCACCAATGCAACTGGCGATAGCCGACTATCTGGCGACCAGCAGTTACGACAGTCACCTGCGGCGTTTACGGCGCACGCTGGAGCAGCGTAAGCATCGGTTGTATCAGGCAATGAAGGCACATTTCCCTGCCGGCGTGGATATTTATTACGCGGACGGCGGCTACTTTCTTTGGGTCGGCCTGCCGGAAGGGGCCGACAGCGTTGCGCTGTATCAGCAGGCGTTGGCGCAAAACATCAGCATTGCACCGGGCAGAATGTTCACGACCGGCGATAAGTTCGACCGCTATTTTCGCATCAATACCTCCTTTGAATGGCAGGCAAAAACGGAAAACGCCATCATCACGCTGGCGGCTTTACTGAAAAAGTTACCCTGATCTTGCGGATAGCCCGCCCCGCCTTTCGCATTATTTAAGCCATATTCCTGTTTGGCGATAAACGGCATAACCGGCGATATCTTTCTTTATAAGAAATAACCAGAATAAGAAATAACCAGATTGCGGTGGCCCGATTGGCTGATTTATTCATTTTAATCGGGGTAAGTTATTTATTTTTTATCAGATATCGCCGTCTGTCAGCGCCAGCTTTATTCATGAGACTCAATGGGTCAGTAATGGTTGATTAACGTTATTTCATAAAGAAAATTTTAATTATTTCTTATTGTAATAACCTGGTGCGGGCCGCTGTCTTGTGATCGTTATGTAAAAAACAACATAGCGATAGAATGACTTACTCGGTCATATTAATGAGAATGATTATCTTTAACTGGTTGGTAACGTTAAAAAAACGTTTTTCATCGATGAATTGTGATTTATTTGTTGTTGTTGAGATAATTAATTGGCGCTTTTTATTCGTCGATACATAATACATATGTTTGGTAGGGGTTTGTGCTCGTTCCCTGCCGGCATTCATTTAAATTAATAAAGCATTAATACATATACCCAAAATAATTCGAGTTGCAGGAAGGCGGCAAGTGAGTGAATCCCGATGAGCTTACTGAGGTAAGTGATTCGGGTGAACGAACGCAGCCAACACACCTGCAACTTGAAGTATGAAGGGTATAAAATACGATATTGCCCCCAATAATCAGAGTTGCAGGACAACGTGTTGGATAGCGTCGTACGTTGGCCTTTCAGGGTAAGGTTTCGGTGAGCCTTGTTACGCATCCGATGGACCTGCAATTTGACGAATGACGGGTATAGCTCTGAGTGATGTCGTGCGAGGAATCTCCCATGCAGGTCAGCAGAAGGCAGTTCTTTAAAATATGCGCAGGCGGTATGGCCGGAACGACGGTCACCGCACTGGGCTTCTCACCCAGTGCGGCGTTAGCCGAAACGCGGCAATACAAGCTGTTGCGCGCCAAAGAGACCCGAAATAATTGCACCTACTGTTCAGTAGGATGCGGCATTCTGATGTACAGCCTCGGCGACGGCGCCAAAAACGCCACCGCATCCATTTATCACATCGAAGGGGATCCGGATCATCCGGTCAGCCGCGGTTCATTGTGCCCGAAAGGCGCCGGGCTGGTGGATTTCATCCATAGCGACCAACGCCTGAAATACCCGGAATACCGCGCGCCGGGTTCCGACAAATGGCAGCGCATCAGTTGGGAAGACGCGTTTGATCGCATCGCTCACCTGATGAAAAAAGACCGCGACGCCAATTTCGTCGAGAAGAACGCCGCCGGGGTGACGGTTAACCGCTGGTTGACCACCGGGATGCTGTGTTCCTCCGCCGCCAGTAATGAAACCGGGATACTGGATCAAAAATTTGCCCGCGCGCTGGGGATGATCGGCATCGATACCCAGGCGCGTCTGTGCCACGGCCCGACCGTTTCGGCGCTGGCGCCGACCTTTGGCCGCGGTGCCATGACCAACAACTGGGTAGACATCAAAAACGCCAATGTGATTCTGGTGATGGGCGGCAACCCGGCGGAAGCGCACCCGGTCGGGTTCAAATGGGCGGTAGAAGCCAAGATTCATAATGGCGCTAAACTGATCGTCGTCGACCCGCGCTTCAATCGTTCGGCCGCCGTGGCCGACATGTACTCGCCGATTCGCGCCGGTTCCGACATCACCTTCCTGCTGGGCGTGGTGAATTATTTGTTGAGCCACAACAAGGTGCAGATGCCGTATGTGACGGCGTATACCAACGCCAGCCTGATCGTGCGTGACGATTACCACTTTGATGAAGGCATTTTCAGCGGTTACGACGAAAAAGAGCGCAAGTATGACCGCACCAGTTGGCAGTATGAACTGGACGAAAACGGCTTTGCCAAACGCGACGACACCCTGAGCCATCCGCGTTGCGTCTGGAACTTGTTGAAAGAGCACGTCGGCCGTTATACGCCGGATCTGGTGACCAACGTGTGCGGTACGCCGAAGCAGGATTTCCTGACCATTTGTGAGCAACTGGCGTCAACCTGCGTACCGGATCGTACCGCGACCATCATGTACGCCCTTGGCTGGACGCAGCACACCGCCGGTGCGCAAATTATCCGTACCGCGGCGATGGTACAACTGTTGTTGGGTAACGTCGGTATGGCCGGCGGCGGCGTGAACGCGCTGCGTGGTCACTCCAACATTCAGGGCTACACCGATTTGGGGTTGCTGTCGCTGAACCTGCCGGGCTATATGCCGCTGCCGTCGGAAAAACAGACCTCGCTGACGATGTATCTGGATCAGATAACGCCGAAAGCGTTGCTGGCGGATCAGGTCAACTACTGGAAGAACACGCCGAAGTTCTTTATCAGCATGATGAAGAGTTTCTGGGGCGACAACGCGACCAAAGAGAATGACTGGGGTTACGACTGGTTGCCGAAGTGGGATAAGAGCTACGACGCGCTGGCGTACTCCCGCATGATGCTGGAAGGCAAGGTCAACGGCTATATCGTGCAGGGGTTCAACCCGATGGCGGCTTTCGCCGACTCCAACCGCGCTCGCGATGCACTGAAAAAATTGAAATACCTGGTGATTATCGATCCGCTGGCGACGGAAACCTCCAACTTTTGGCAGAACCACGGCGAGCTCAATGATGTGGATTCGAGCCAGATTCAGACCGAAGTATTCCGCCTGCCGTCCAGTTGCTTTGCCGAGGAGAACGGCTCCATCGTTAACTCCGGGCGTTGGCTGCAATGGCACTATCAGGGTGCCGTGCCGCCGGGTGAAGCACGCCACGACGGGGTGATTCTGGCCGGGTTGTTCCTGCGCCTGCGTGAACTCTATGCCAAAGACGGCGGCGCCAATCCTGAACCGGTGTTGAACATGAGCTGGAATTACCTGGAGCCGGAAGACCCGTCCGCCGAGGAAATTACCAAAGAAGCCAACGGCCGTGCGCTGGCCGATCTGTTCGACGATAAAGGCAACCTGTTGCTGAAAAAAGGTCAGTTACTGCCGGATTTCTCCCTGTTGCGTGATGATGGCACCACCGCCAGTTTCTGCTGGATTTACGCCGGTTCGTGGACGGAAGCGGGCAACCAGATGGCGCGTCGCGACAACGCCGACCCGTCGGGCCTGGGCTGCACGCCGGGCTGGGCCTGGTGCTGGCCGCAGAACCGCCGCATTCTTTACAACCGCGCCTCGGCAGACCCGCAGGGTAAACCGTGGGATGCCAAACGAGAGCTGATTCGCTGGAACGGCCAGCGGTGGACGGGGATCGACGTACCGGACTTCGCCGTTACCGTGCCGCCGGGCAGCGCCGCCGGTCCGTTCATCATGAATGCCGAAGGGTTGGGCCGCCTGTTCGCTATCGACAAGATGGCCGAAGGTCCTTTCCCTGCGCACTATGAACCGTTGGAATCGCCGTTGAAAAACAACCCGGTTTACAGCAAGGTTCAGGTTAACCCGGCAGCCCGTATTCTGCCGGCCGACCGCCCGTATATCGGTACGGCAGAGGAGTTCCCGTTCGTCGCCACCACCTATTCCATCACCGAGTTGTTCCGCCACTGGACGAAACACGCGCGCCTTAACGCGATTGTGCAGCCGGAGCAGTTTGTAGAAATCGGCGAAGGGCTGGCGAAGCTGAAGGGTATCCAGGCTGGCGATGTGGTGAAAGTCAGCAGCAAACGAGGCTATATCAAGGCGAAGGCCGTCGTCACCAAGCGTATCCGTACCCTGACGATTCAGGGCAAACCGGTGGAAACCATCGGCGTACCCTGTCACTGGGGCTTTGAAGGCACCACCCAGAAAGGCTTTATGGCGAATATCCTGACGCCGCATGTCGGTGACGCCAACAGTCAGACGCCGGAATACAAGGCGTTTCTGGTTAATGTGGAAAAAGCGTAGTCGCGGAGAAACACTATGGCCATGCAATCACAAGATATTATCCGTCGCTCCGCGACCAACTCACTGACGCCGCCGCCGCAGGCCCGCAACCATAAAGAGCAGGTCGCTAAACTGATCGATGTGACCACCTGTATCGGCTGTAAAGCCTGTCAGGTGGCCTGCTCCGAGTGGAACGACATCCGTGACGATGTTGGGCATAACGTGGGTGTCTACGATAACCCGACCGATTTGAGCGCCAAGTCCTGGACGGTCATGAAGTTTGCCGAGTTCGAGGAAAACGGCAAGCTGGAGTGGCTGATCCGTAAGGACGGCTGTATGCACTGTGCCGATCCGGGCTGCCTGAAAGCGTGTCCGTCGGAAGGGGCGATCATCCAGTACGCCAACGGCATCGTTGATTTCCAGTCCGAGCACTGCATCGGTTGCGGCTACTGTATCGCCGGCTGCCCGTTCAATGTGCCGCGCATGAACAAGGACGACAACAAGGTGTACAAATGCACCCTGTGTGTTGACCGGGTGGAAGTCGGCCAGGAGCCGTCGTGCGTGAAAACCTGCCCGACCGGCGCGATTCACTTCGGCACCAAAGACGAAATGAAAGTGCTGGCGGCTGAACGGGTGAAAGACCTGAACAGCCGGGGTTACCAGAATGCCGGTTTGTATGACCCGGCGGGCGTCGGCGGGACGCACGTGATGTACGTGCTGCACCACGCAGACAGGCCAGAGCTGTATAACGGCCTGCCGGCTAACCCGAGCATTAGCCCGACGGTTACCTTCTGGAAAGGCATCTGGAAACCGCTGGCGGCCATCGGTTTTGCCGCCACCTTCGCGGCCAGCGTATTCCACTACGTGGGTATCGGCCCGAACCGGGTAGAAGACGATGACGAAGCGCACCACGAGGGCAAGCAGCATGAAAAAGAGTAATCGGATTCAGCGTTACAGCGCCCTCGAGCGCATTAATCACTGGATTGTGGCGTTCTGCTTTGTGTTCGCCGCATTGAGCGGGCTGGGTTTTTTCTTCCCGTCGCTTAACTGGCTGATGAACGTGCTGGGTACGCCGCAACTGGCGCGCATTCTGCACCCGTTCGTCGGGGTGGTGATGTTTGTCGCCTTCCTGCTGATGTTTTTACGTTACTGGAAACATAACCTGATTGAGCGCAGCGACCTGGAGTGGGCGAAAAACATCCACAAGATCGCCCGTAACGAAGAAGTCGGCGATACCGGCCGGTATAACTTCGGTCAGAAGTGTGTGTTCTGGCTGGCGATTACCTGTCTGTTGTTGCTGCTGGCAAGCGGGATTGTGATTTGGCGGCCGTACTTCGCACCGTCGTTCTCTATTCCGGTGATCCGTGCGGCGCTGGTGGTGCACTCGGTCTCTGCGGTCGGTTTGATCCTGACCATCATGGTGCATGTGTATGCCGCGTTGTGGGTGAAAGGCACCATCACCGCGATGGTGGAAGGCTGGGTGTCCAGCGCCTGGGCGAAGAAACACCACCCGCGCTGGCATCGTGAGCTGCAATCCAAAGGGCAGGATAATCAACACTGAGTTACGAGGTGCAGTTGACAAACAGCACTATTGTTTGTTGTTGGCAAATCTCTGTCAGAACAGTGGGAGGTTTCGTGCTTGATAACGTTAGTGATTACTTTGCAACGTCATCGCACGCACGACAAGGAGAGGCTCAAACGCCGCCTCTCCTTGACCTCCGGCTGAGTGCTAAACCGTGCCGCTAGCGCGGTTCCTTCGGCATTCGCCTTCGCTGTTCGGGCCGCCCGTGACGTGTTCCCAACACGGCACGGGCTTTCGCCGCGTCCATGCGGCTCACCCGGCGAAGTCGCCTGCCTCAGCACGGTTTTGACGCTGTAAACCCATCATCTGTAACCCAATCTCTCGCTTTGGCATGATGTTGCCAGGTCTAATCCAGCTCACCGATTGACCAGTTTTGCCGGTAGCGCCAGCACCAACAGCGAGCTGAGCAACAGGCAGAAAGCGAAGAACCACAGCGCGCCATTACCGCTGCCGGTTAGCTCCATTGCAAAACCCATGATGGAGTTACTGACCAAACCGGCGATATTCGCCAGTGAACAGGCCAGCGCAAAGCCAGTGGCGGCGGCGGTGCCGGTAAGAAAGGTGGCCGGCAGGCTGAAGAACACCGGTACGGCACCGATGATGGTGGCTTGCGCCACCGAGAACAGCAGCACCGTCATCACGATGTTTTGAGTGAAGAAGGTGCTGGCCGCCATTGCCGCCGCGCCTAGCCAAAATGGCGCGATGATGTGCCAGCGCCGTTCGCGTAACCGGTCGGAGCTGGCGCCGAGTATGACCATTCCTGACAGCGCCGCTACACTGGGGATTGCCGTTAACAAGCCAATCTGACTGAGATCGGCCACGCCGGCTTTTTTAATGAAGGTCGGCAGCCAGAAGCCCATGGCATAAGCACACAGCAAAATCGAGAAATCGATGCCGCCCAGCATCCAGACTTTCAGGTTCAGGAAACCATCGCGAAAACGATGCTTCAGGTACGGCGCTTCACGGGTATCGATTGCCAGGTCGGCGCGCACCTGCGCTTTGTCCGTTTCATTCAGCCAGTTCGCTTGCTCAATGTTTTCCGGGAGTAGCCAGAAGGCCAGCACGCCAAGCAACACGCTGGGCAGACCTTCCAACAGAAACATCCACTGCCAGCCGTGCAGCCCGTAAGCCAAATCAAAATGCGCCATAATCCAGCCCGACAGCGGGCCACCCACCACGCTTGAGAGCGGCAGGCCAATCATAAACAGCGAAATAATGCGGCCACGTCGCCAGGAGGGGAACCAACGTGTGAGATAGAACAGTACGCCGGGCAGGAAACCGGCTTCCGCGGCGCCAAGTAAAAAACGCAACACATAGAACTGCGCCGGCGTGGCGACAAACATCGTTCCGGCGGATAACAGCCCCCAACTTATCATAATGCGCGCAATCCAGATTCGGGCGCCGACGCGTTGCAGAATCAGGTTGCTGGGGATTTCAAACAGAATATAGCCGACGAAAAATAACCCGGCGCCCAGACCAAAGGCGATGTCGCTGAGCGCCAGTTGATTCGCCATCTGCAATTTCGCCAACCCAATGTTGATGCGATCGAGATACGCCGCGAGATAGCACAGGCATAAAAATGGAATCAATCGCCAGGCGATTTTACGGTAAGTCGCCGCGGCACCTGTGGGCGACGGAAAATTTACTGCGGTCATGTACGTTGTTTCCTGCATGTAGACACAATGATCGTGTACGCATTGGGATCGTGATACGCATTGGCGCTGCGCTTTATCATGCAGCCCCGGGGCGAAAGGTGAAATGAATCGAACCCGCCTGAAGCCGTCAGCGCAGAACAGCCGAAGCATTGTGCTGTTGATGGCCGGTCCTGTCCATCCTGTTTCGCAGCGACGTTCCCGTTTGCCGTATCGGGCGGAAAATCACTGCTTATTGTGGGGAATAACCTGTTAACATGAGGGCATCAGAACGGGTCTGGCGCACGGGCGAGTGCGCGGTCTCTGCAACATGAATAAACAGGAAACATCACCTGATGAGTATTCGTATCGTGCCGCAAGAGCAACTGGCCGACAGTGGGAAAAGCTCAACCCTCGGCGTTATTCCTCCTTTGCTATTCGCTAACCTGAAAAGTCTGTACCGTGGCCGCGCCGAGCGTTTGCGTCAACTGGCGCAGGATCACCCGTTGGCGGATTATTTGCTGTTTGCCGCCGGGGTGGTGGATGCGCAAGAGAAAGTGCACCATGACCATCCGCTGGAGAAAGATTTAACTGATCTGGTGCGCAACAGTGCCGGCCGTCCGCCGCTGGATGCCGCGACGCTGACGCGCGATCCGCACTGGCACGCTTTGCTACAGGCTTTGATCGAAGAACTTAAGGCCGGCGCCGGCGGCCAGGTGCTGGCGACGCTGGAAAACCTGGAGAAAATGTCGGTTCAGCAATGGGATGCGCTGGCGGATGCATTGCTCAGCCAGCAATTCACGGCGCAAGACAATGATAAAGCGCCGTTTGTCTGGGCTGCGCTGTCGTTGTATTGGGCTCAGATGGCGACGCAGTTGCCGGGGCGTGCGCAGGCCGAGCAGGGTGAGCATCGCCAGTTCTGCCCGGTATGCGGCAGTATGCCGGTTTCCGGCGTGGTGCAGATAGGCACAACCAGCGGCTTGCGTTACCTGCACTGCAACCTGTGCGAGACCGAGTGGCACATGGTGCGCGTCAAGTGCAGTAATTGCGAGCAGGCCGGCAAGCTGCATTACTGGTCATTGGATGACGAGAACGCGGCGATTAAAGTAGAAAGCTGCGACGACTGCGGCACGTACCTGAAGTTGTTGTATCAGGAAAAAGATCATCGGGTGGAGGCCGTGGCGGATGACCTGGCCTCGCTGGTGCTGGATGTGAAGATGGAAGAAGAGGGTTTCTCCCGTAGTAGCATCAACCCATTCCTGTTCCCGGACAGTAGTCGACAGGCGGGATAACTCAGCCTGTCGGCACGGCGCTGGTGCTCTGGAGCCAGCGCCGGCGTTGACGTTGTATCACTGACTTGTGTCAGCCCCTGCCTTGCCGTGTTACAAGAATCATAATGAGTCTTGCCATCATGGGCCAACGCGCTGAGTTGTCCAAAACGCAGCGCGTTTTATTCTGCAACTTAAGTTATTTAGGATATATTCTTTTTAATTCCACTTTCATGAGTTAATTACATTTGTAATTAATTGATTATAAAAATAAGACAATAAATAAAGAGAGGTGTCGTTATTTTTCCTGTTATCTCTTTTTTGTTTTTATTTTTTATAATAAAGCGTTTTCTTTCCGATATTTTGGCGTTCTTCCCCCTACCAACGGACAGGCCTGATTTTTTTATATTCTGAATGCCAAGTATAGTGGCGTTGTTCAAAAGGTATTATCTGAATATGTCGTCATATTTAACTTGCCGCCATGTCGGCATTATGGCTCGGTTTGTTTTACGTGTTTTTATTTTTGCTGTTATTCCTCATTGATAAAAGTACGTGTTATTTTCCTTGCCGTAAAGAGCCGATGTATTGCGTTATTCAATGCGCAATTCGGCTGTTATTCGGAAAATGGTGAAATATGGCCATCAGGAATTATCGCCTGACAGGCGATTGTAAAATATTTTCTCTAAATCATTTAAGGACTCATTTATTATGGCTAATTCAACCAGTGTTAATAATCTGATGGGATATACTAAAGGCGCACAGGTTATTCGTGTTAAACCAGTACGCCAACAAATTGATGCGATTAATGACATCGTTTATTCCCAGATTAAAAGTATACAAAAAGTACAGCAGTTGCAAATGTCGTTGCTTGTCCCACGTACGACGACACTGAAACCGGCGATTGTCTATTTCCCCGGTGGTGGCTTCGCTTCCGCTGCGTATGCCAAATACATTGATGTGCGTATGGCGCTTGCGGAAGCCGGTTTTGTCGTCGCGGCGGCGGAATATCGTGTGGTGGCCGAGAAATACCCGGCACTGATTGAGGATGCCAAATCGGCGGTGCGTTACTTGCGCGAACATGCAGCGGAATACGGCATTGACCCGAACCGAATTGGTGTGTTGGGTGATTCCGCCGGTGGTTATGTCGCGCAAATGACTGGTGCGACGAATGGGCTGCGTAACTTTGATAAAGGACGCTTTCTGGATAAATCGTCGGATGTTCAGGCGGTGGTTTCGGCGTACGGCATTTCCAATTTGTTAAGCATTGGCGAAGGCCTTCCTGAAAACCTGCTCGTGGTGCATGATTCGCCGGCGGTAACGGAAGCGTTGTTGGTCAATGGCACGGCATTTGGGGATTTCCCCGGCGCCACCATTACCAGCGACCCGGTCAAGGCGCTTAATGCCAGCCCGATGGGGCATATCGACGGGAAAAAACCGCCGTATCTCATCATGCACGGCAGTGCGGATACCGTCGTTTCACCGTTGCAGAGCAAGCAGCTGTATGAAGCGCTGGTAGCAGGCGGCAACAAAGCGGAGTACCTGCTGCTGGAGGGGGCCGGTCATGGCGATATTAACTGGTTCCAGCCGGTGATCATCAACAAGATCGTGAATTGGTTCAAACAAACGCTGGGTGAGCCTATCACGCAAACGGCTCCGACCGGGGGTAACGGCACCGACGGTCAGCTGTAATAATCAACCCGGGCTGCAGGTTATGCGGCCCGGGTTCCGGTAAAGAGATATCAACCTTCATGGGGCCCACCCGTGAAGGTTGATGTTTTTCTCGTCTTCTTCTCTTGCCTCTTTTCCGCTCACGCTTTTCGGGCGATCGGCTATTCACGGTTCCGGCATCAGGGGCGCGGGTTGCTCTTACTCCAGGTGGCAAAAGTCGTCAGGACGCTCTGCGGTGACGAGTTGTACTGGGCATAGCCGGTTAACCGCTCAGTCGATACCGAGGCAATGGAACTGAAGACCAGACCATACGCGCTGGTTGCGTGCGTATCCGGGCGATCGCCAAACAATGTCTGAGAACGCTTGGCCACACTGCTTGCGCTCGGCGTATACGCATCCAAATCGTAGAAGCGGGCCCACAACACGCCGTTCGGTGAGCTGGAGAGTTTGCCGTTCGACCAGGATTGCCCGGAGATGCGCGTTGCGGTGAAGAAATCGGCCGCGGCGTACACCGCACGCCGCATTTTGGCGTCGGGGTTGGGCAACGTCATCAGGAACGCGGTGATTTTGGCGCTTTCAGCGCTGCTGAGCGCCGCCATTTCGAACGCTCGCGCGGCGGTCGGCAATTGCGTCAACATATCGTGTTGTTGCCCCCAGATAGTCCACTCGCCGCTGACTTTCACCTGATTGTTCACCAGCCAGGTTGTGCCTTTGGTGGCTGCTTGGGCTGCACTGTTGCGCAGGTTGCGATCCAGGAAGGCAAAATCACTGTTACTGCTATTACCTATTTCGTTGAGCAGCATCACTACCCGCAGCATGGCGTCGTCATTGAGCGTAATGGCGTCGTTATAGCTGCCCGCCAGCGGGTAAACCTGAGGCCAGCCGCCATTAGGATATTGCGCGGCGATCAAATACTTGATGCCGCGGACAATGCTCGCCTGTAGCGTTGCGGTCTCGCTGCTGCCTGTCCGCGCGGCTTGCACTTTGGCCAGATAACGCAGTTCGGTGGTGGTGGCGCCGTTATCAATGGTGCCGACATAGCGCCAACTGCCCGATTCGCTTGGGTCAATCTCATCGGCGATGTAAGACTGGCCTTGAGTACGTGCGACGCCGGTACGCGACATGTTTTTACCCCAACCGCCGGAAGGGATCTGGAAGCTGATGATCTCCTGAGCGATGGCGAGCGCCTCTGCCGACTGGTAATACGTGCCCGATTGATTGAGCGGCATGGTAGCGAGGTTGTTTTTGCCCGACCCACGCGGTGCCGGCACGGTCGTCATCCCTTTCCGCTCTGCGGCGAGGGCGGCTTTATCCGCGCTGCGGGCGCTGGCCGATGTGGCGAGGTAGTTGGTGAACTGGGTGCGCAACATCGCATCGCTGACGGTAGCGATACTCGCCGCCGTCAACGGTCTGGCCTGCACGTTTTCACGCAGATAATCGATACAGTTTTGACCGCACCCAGCGACGGCGGCATAACCCGGCGACGACGCCAGCAAGCCGGCGGACAAACCGGCAAACAAGCTCAAGCTGAGCAGGGATAAACGGGTATGAGGGTATGACATAAAAATCCTCCATGAGTGTTATTGTTAAATGCCCGGCAAACCGGGAAATGTCTTTGCCCAGGCGGAAACGTAACGGGCCGGTTTTTGCCGGCCCAATAAGACACGTTTCACCACCGCTCATCACCACGCCGTCGTGTCATTAAGGCAGCGCGGTATAACGGAAGTGAGAGAAACGTACATTGCCTTCGCCCGAGGCATAGATAGCGGGTCGTAACGCCTGAAAATCGTAGCCGACGTTTTGGTTGTAGCCCGAGACTTCCATCTGTACGCCGTACTTGGTCCATTTCTCGCCATCCGGGCTGGTATAAAGCGTCAAAATGTTACGCCGGTTGACCAGCCGCAGATGCACCGTATTGCCGGTGATATCGGCAATTTTGGCGCCGTTGCGTTCCAGCCCGTAGCGGTGCATGACCGTCCCGTTGGCGTTAAACGCTAAACCGGCGTACAGCCGGTTGCTATAAAACAACAGCAGCCCGGCTTGTGCTTTGGGTTCAAACGCTATTTCGATATCCACCTGATAAGCGAGATCGCCGGCATTAATAAACAAGGGCGTGGTGTCTTTAGGAGAGCGGCCTTTGGCGCGCAGAAGCAAGCTGCCGTTGTCAAAGCGAATCCGTGCTTTTTCATTTTCACCCGGCATATAGAAACTCCAGACGCTGTCGAACACCTCTGGCCGAAAACTGTCTGAAAAAGCCATGCCGTGCGGCACGGCATGGCCGCCGGCGGGGCGAGGAATCGGCTTGCCGACGTCATAACCGGCGGAGATAAACCACCCGTCCGCCGTCCATGTGATCGGCTCCAGCAGCGCCTGCCTTCCCAGCGTCATGAAGCTGTTTTCATAGCCGTGGTAAACCATGTACCACTGGCCATCCATCCCTTCCACCAGTGTGGCATGGCCGCGCGACCACCATTTTTCACTCGCGCTTTGTGTACGAATAATCGGGTTGTAGGGCGAGTTCTCCCAGGGACCGTTGATGGAGCGCGATCGTGCAGCGATGACCATATGCCCGGTGGGCGGACCGGCCGTGCCGCCTTCGGCTAGCACCATGTAGAAATAATCACCATGTTTGAGCATCTTTGGCCCTTCCTGCGAAAAACTTTCTACATCCCATTCCTCCGGATATTGCCAGCCGGCGTATACCGTTTTGGCGATCCCGGCCTCGCCGTCGGCAACCGCGAGGCCATCGTCCTTGAGTTGCACGCGAACACCGCCGGACATAAAAATGTAGCGTTTGCCGTCTTCACCGACGACGTGGCCGGGATCGCTGGTGGCGCCGTTGTCGCCCTTATCGCTTTTAACCACGATCTCACGTGGCGGCGTCCAGGCACCGCGAATATTGTCGGTGGTAATCACATAGAATTTCTTGGTTTTGGCACCGGAAACCGGGTCGGTCTTGTTGGTAATAAAGTAGAGGTAGTACTTATCGTTGTGCTTCACCAATTCCGGTGCCCAGATAGAATCTACCGGCGTCGTGACCGCCGGACCGACCGGCTGCCAGTTAATCAGATCCTGCGAATGCCAGATAACCAGGCCGGGAATGGCATCAAAAGATGAGAAGGTCATGTAATAGTCATGGCCGTCTTTCAGGATAGTGGGATCGGGATGATCGCCGGACATAATCGGATTGAGATAGCAGCCGTTACCCAAATCCGCCTTGCGCTGGTGTTCAATGCCTTGGGCCCAGGACGCGACGGCGCTATCGCCACAAGGGGTAACGGGGCCTTCCCCATAGGCGGCCAGCGCGATGAACGCCAGTAGCCCGGCCGTACATTTCATCCAATGCCTCATAATATCTCCCTGGCTTATGAAAATAGAGGGCGAACCCGAGCGATAGCGGGATACAGCTCGATATCCTCCAATAATATTTATGAGTTTTCCGTGACACTGCTCGAATCAGGATAGCTTTTTTCAGGTATTCATCTCGGTGAGTGACGTCTGTCGCACATTATGTTCAGTACTAAGATGTTCAGTACTCAGGTGGCAGTCGCCATACACATATCAATGACTGCGATTCTGTTCCTCTACTCCACGTAGCAATCCTGCACAGTTTATGTTACTGGCGTGTTGTCCTGTAATTCGAATGACTTGAAGTATGACGGGGATATTCAATAATTATATTTAACCGGTTGGGTAATATTAACTGTTTTTATTTTCATATTATCGAGTCGATCCGATTCTGGTTTAGATGCCGACCTGTTTTTTATATGTCACATATGGCCTTAGGTAATAAAAATGTCATTATTGATAACCTAATTTATTGATAAGTTGACTGATTGTGACGTGATGTGATGGTGAAAATACATGATGGAAATCATGTAAATTTGTCATTTAACTGAGATGAAAATTATGACAACGGTATAATTTTGTAACTGGTATGAACAGGGTGATTGCTATTGTTATAATATATCAGTCGTGTAATAGTCCTCGTCGCTTAATCACCCCGGCAGGTAGGAAGATTATCTGTTTTGATTATTTTTTTAGGCCAGAGTGTATTTAAGTGAAATTAATTTTTTTAATAGAGTTATGCGCATTGTCGGCAGGCACGTTGCAGCATGATTCAATGATGCCGCACGGCCCTGTTCGGGCAAGATGAAATATAACGGATGCCAATATATATCCAGAGTAATTCGAGTTGCAGGAAGAGTGTAACGTAGCGAGTCCCCTGAGGCTGACTCAAATCAGCGACTGGGGTGAGCGAGGAAAACCAATACACCTGCAACCTGAAGTCTGAGAGATATTCATAAAGGAAGGGATATGAACAATAATATTCAGCACGATAGTCTTTCTGCAAATTCTGCGTCGATAACGCGACGCAGGCATCGGGGAATGGCGGCATTATCTGTATTTTTGCTGGCGACACTGCCCGCGTTATCCATGGCGGCGACGACCTATGGCTTGACGTTCACCGCGTCAGACAAGGGAACCCTTACCGGGGGCGATGACGGCGCCCGTTATGCAGCGGGTACTCAGCTAACGTTAAAAGCCAGTCCGTACGGCAGTTACGGCGTCAAAGCCTGGACGGGTGACGCGGCGTCATGCGGTAACAGCGATACCTGTACTCTGACCATGGACGGCGATAAAACGGTCGGGCTGGAGTTCAAAGGCGTGCCGGTCGGTTTTGGTGCGGGTGTGACGGGAGGGGACGGCGGCGAAGTGGTGACCGTTTCCACGCCGGAGGAGTTGAAAAGAGCACTGTGTGATAACGTCGTCAACAACGCTTGTGCCGATACCACGCCGCGTATCATTCAACTGACCTCGACGATTGATTTTCGCGGTCTGGAGGGGATGAAAACCAGTGAAGGTTGTACTTATTCTTACAACAGTTGTGAAGTGAATGGTAAACCGGAACGGATTCTCAAGTTTGCTGATTACTGTGCCGGTCGCCCTACTTACAGTATTACCCATGATGCGGCGGGCGGCTCCCCGATGCTGGTCGGGTCGAATAAGACGCTAATCGGTATCGGTAAAGAGGCCGGTATTAAAGGGAAAGGGCTCATCATGGGCGGAGGCGTATCCAATATTATTATACGCAATCTGTCTATTACCGATATTAACGAAGGTATCGTCTTTGCCGGGGATGCCATCACGATTGATAACGCCAGCCGAATTTGGATCGACCACAATTATATTTCCCGCATTGGTCGTCAGATGATTGTGGCCGGGTGGGGCACTGCCGCCGGGGTAACCATTTCCAATAATTTCTTCGATGGTACGACCGAGGTTGGGCATTACTGCGACAATCGCCACTATTGGGTGATGTTGCTGATCGGGGAAAATGAGAGCATCACCTTAATCGGTAACCGAATCTTGAATTCGTCAGGACGCTCGCCGGAAGTCGGGAAGCAAGCGGGCGCAGCGGGTGTGGGGGTCGTACACATCGTGAATAATTTGTTTGAGTCAAACTTCTATATGGGTGTCTCCAATAGTGACGATACGATTACTTTTGTTGAAGGTAATTACTGGAAACCCAGCGATTTGTATTTCTTCCCCATGTTCCAGAGCGCCAGCAACAAGATATTCTCTACCGTGGATACAACCGCCAATGCAGCTCGTGATACTTGTCTGGCTGGAATTGGCCGTGATTGCGTAACTAATTTCGCTAAAAACACCAGTGATTTCATTATCAATGATCAGGTAATGCCATTGGTTAAACAGTCTGTGGAAATGCAAAAGGCGATTGGCGGCGTGACGCCGTTCCCTTATGCGAAGGTCGCGGAGATAGTCGGTGCCTCTGCAGGTCCGCAGGAAAATCCTGACGATTAAGATATTGTCTGTACCCTGCTGTCGTCCGTCGAGATGAGGGCGGCAGCAGTTTACCCTGTGTTATCAATCAATCACTTTTCACCTAATCTCCTCCTGCTATTTCACTCACAGTGCCGGACGCTGGCGACCCCGCCAGAGACGTGCGTTCTCACTATGCTAAAATGGTTTACGGTTTGTCAGGCGCGGGCCTGATAAGGCAAGGGTTTTGCATGGAAAATACCCTTCATGGTGGTATGACGGCATGGTGGTATTCGATGCCGTATGGAGAGAAGAGAGAATGATAGCGGACCCTTCAACGACAATTCGTTTTCTGATGGCATCGCGTCAGTGTGAGCTGAACAGCCTGCGCGGGCTGCTGCAAAGCGGCGAACTGGTGGGGCGCATCAGTCAACTGGTGCACATGCTGCAACGGGAACGAGGAACATCCAACCTGTTCCTGTGCTCGGACGGGCGGCTGTGCGCCGATGAATTATCGCAACGCGAGCAGGATGTACAACAGGCCGAATCGCAGTTTATGGCGCAACTTGATGACCTGGCGCAGCGTGCCAGCCTGCTGCCGCAAGCCAGCCGGTTGTTCAGCCGCGTCGCCAGCGTGGTATATACCCTGGGGCTGTTGCCGTCGATGCGCCAGCAGATGCGTCAGCGTGCGTTACCGCAGTCGGATGTGATGACGGTATTTAACGACAGCATCCGCCACTTGCTGACGCTGGTGTTTGAGGTGTCGGATACCGCGGCGGAGCCGATGATCGCCCGTGCGCTGGTGGCGATGTTCAGCTTTATGCAGGGTAAGGAACTGGCCGGGCAGGAGCGGGCGGTCGGCGCGGCGGCGTTTGCCGCCGGCGAGTTCCCGGCCAGCGTTCAGCAGACGTTGCTGGATTTGATCGACCGCCAGGAGCGTTGCTTCGATACCTTTACCCATTTTGCCGACGACGCCAGTCGGGAACGCTGGCAATCGCTGGCGACCGACCGCGAGTTTGAGCGGCTGCGCCGCGTCGCCTGCACCCGAGTGCCGGATAACCTGTCGCCGGACGGCGGTTTGCAATGGTTCGCGCTGGCGACGGCGCGAATCGATGCCATGAAACAAATAGAAGACCAACTGGCGCAAACGTTGATGCAACTGTGCCGTGATCGTATCGCTGCGGCCGAACAAGCCTGCCTTGATCAACAAGCCGACGTCGCCGGCCTGATGGCGATACAGCAGGGAGAAGATCACAGCTATTCGGTGTTTATCGCCCATTCAGAGGTGGAGCAGAGCCGGAGCGGGCAAGGCGGCTGGCTGGACAGCGACGGCGTGCGGCCACAACTGGGCCGTTCGTTGTTGTCGCTGGTGCAGCAGCAGACACGGCGATTGCAGGCGCTGGATCATGAACTTGCGGCGATGCGTGCGACGCTGGATGAGCGTCGCCAAATCGACCGGGCCAAAGGGTTATTGATGCAGCATCGGGGCTTGAGCGAGGAGGACGCTTATAAAACCCTGCGCCGCATGGCGATGAACCAGAATAAGAAGTTGATCGAGATTGCGACCGCGATGCTGGCGGTGGCCGATGTATTTCAGGAAGGTCTCTGACGGGAGCAGCGCGCATCGTCGCACACGGAATGCACATAAAATGTGCGGCCGGTGCCAGATAACAGTGCAGTTGCAGGCGGCTGCCCCGCGGCAAAGTGAGGCTCCGCTTCGATACCCAACTGGTTTTTCAATCTGTCGGATATCCCGGCTGAATTGATCCAGCTCAATATTTGCTACGCCGCTGGCGAGCAAAATAGCCCCATCGGGACACGTCGGCGAGTCGGCGCGGCATGGACAGTCTACTCAATGCACTGTTCGGTCATAGGGATATCTGGCAGGTTGGCACATCCCTTGCTTCATCTCCGGTAACAATTCACTGCGGCTTTTCCGTGCCAATGGCGGCGCGGGAAGACGCTGGGCAAAGGCGCCCATAAGCGTGCGATTTTTCGCATGGCTTATGGGCGCCTTTTTGTTTTTGCCGCCGAAAGGCGGGTTGCCGAGGTGTCGTTAATGAGTGATTCCACAACCGATAACAAAACTGATAACCCAATACCCATGTTGTCCCGTCGCCGGTTTCTGATGGGGAGCGCTGCGCTGGGCGGAGCCATGCTGCTGCCGGGAATGCCTGGGATAATGAACAGCGCCTGGGCCGCCGGTTCAGATGCCCCGGAGCAAAAAGAGGTGCGCGTCGGCTTTATTCCGCTGACGGATTGCGCTTCGGTAGTGATGGCGTCGGTCAAAGGGTTTGATAAGAAATACGGCATCACCCTTGTGCCGAGTAAGGAAGCGAGCTGGGCGGCGGTGCGCGACAAGCTGGTGTCGGGTGAACTGGACGCCGCCCACGTGCTCTATGGGTTGTTGTACGGCTTGCAGGCCGGTGCGTCGGGGCCGCAGCACAACATGGCGGCGTTGATGACCCTCAACAACAACGGCCAGGCGATCACCCTGTCCAACGCGTTGCGCGAAGCGGGCGTGACGGATGCCGCCAGCCTGAAAAAGTTTATATCAGCCAGCCCGGCCGGGACGTACACCTTCGCCCAGACGTTCCCCACCGGCACCCACGCCATGTGGCTCTACTACTGGCTGGGCGCCGCCGGCATCAACCCGTTTGACGACGTGCGTACCGTGGTGGTGCCGCCGCCGCAAATGGTGGTGAACATGAAGATCGGCAACATGAGCGGTTTCTGCGTCGGCGAGCCCTGGAACCAACGCGCCATTGCCGATGGCCTCGGATTTACCGCCGCCACGTCGCAGGAGATCTGGCCGGATCATCCGGAGAAAGTCCTCGGCACCAGCGCCGCCTGGGTTAACGCCAATCCCAACACCGCGCGTGCGTTGACGGCGGCGGTGCTGGAAGCCTCGCGCTGGATAGACAGCTCGGACGATAACCGGCGCGAAACCGCGCGCGTCATCGCCGGGCGGGCCTACGTTAATACCCAGGAGGAGACGATTGTCGGGCGCATGTTGGGGCAATACGACAACGGCGCCGGTAAACGCTGGCAGGATGCGCACGCCATGCGCTTCTACCACGACGGCGAAGTGAACTTCCCGTATTTGTCCGACGGTATGTGGTTTCTCACCCAGCACAAACGTTGGGGCCTGCTGACGCAGGAGCCGGATTATCAGGCGGTAGCCCGTCAGGTCAACCGCATCGATATCTACAAACAGGCGGCCGGCGCGGTCGGTAACGTGCCGTTGCCGTCCGGCGAGATGCGCAGCAGCGTATTGATTGACGGTAAGCGGTGGGACGGCAGCGATCCGGCCGGTTATGCCAACAGCTTCGGCGTGAACGTCAGCGTGAAAAAGTAACGGAGAGCGACCATGAAAACGCAAGCCCAGATTCTTTCGATCGTCCCTGATGCTGAACCGGAAAAAACAAGCGCCGTCACCGATGCCGTCGTGGTGACGTTACCCGAAGCGGCAACCATACCGCCGGCAGATGAACCGGCGGCGACAGCGCCGCGCCCCATCTGGCGGCAACGCCTGAGCCAGGGGGTGTCCCGGTTGTTGCCGGGCGGCATCGGTATGTTGCTGCTGCTGGCGGTTTGGCAAATCGCGGCATTGAGCAGTAAAGGCTTCCCGACGCCGTGGCAGACCTGGCTGGCAGCACAAAGCATTTTTGCCGAGCCCTTTTACGTGGCCGGGCCTAACGATCAGGGTATTGGCTGGAACGTGCTGGCGTCGCTGGAGCGTGTCGGCATCGGTTTCGGCCTGGCGGCGCTGGTGGGCATTCCCGCCGGTTTCCTGATTGGCCGTTTCCGGTTTATGGCGGCGATGTTCAATCCGATTATTTCGCTGTTGCGTCCGGTCAGCCCGTTGGCGTGGCTGCCCATCGGCCTGCTGCTGTTTCAGCGTGCCGAGCCGGCATCCAGTTGGACCATTTTCATCTGCTCGATCTGGCCGATGATCCTCAACACCGCCGAAGGAGTGCGCCAGATCCCGCAGGATTACCTCAATGTCGCGCGGGTATTGAAGCTGTCCGAATTCACCATCATGCGCAAAATCCTGCTGCCGGCGGTATTGCCGAGCGTGCTGACCGGGGTGCGGTTGTCTATCGGTATCGCCTGGCTGGTGATCGTGGCGGCGGAAATGCTGACCGGCGGCATCGGTATCGGTTTTTGGATCTGGAACGAGTGGAACAACCTCAATGTGCCCAACATCATCATCGCGATTCTGGTGATTGGCGTGGTCGGGCTGTTACTTGAGCAAGGGCTGATGTTGCTGGCCAAACGCTTCAGCTATGAAACCCGTTAAGGAGAAAACGATGCGTAATCAACCGATTATCCGTATTCAGCAGGTGAGCCAGCGTTTCTCCACCGCCAGCGGTTCGTTCGTGGCGCTTGATAACGTGAGTTTCGATATTCATGCCGGCGAAACCCTGAGCCTGATTGGGCACTCCGGCTGCGGCAAATCGACGCTGCTCAACCTGATTGCCGGGTTAACGCTGCCGACCCGCGGCGGCCTGCTGTGCGACAACCGCGAAATCGACGGCCCGGGGCCGGAGCGGGCGGTGGTGTTCCAGAACCATTCGCTGCTGCCGTGGCTCACCACTTACGACAACGTGGCGCTGGCGGTGAAGCAGGTGTTCCGCGGCCAGATGGGCAAGGCCGAAATGCACGAATGGATTGTGCATAACCTCGACCTGGTGCACATGGGACATGCGCTGAACAAGCGCCCGCACGAAATTTCCGGTGGCATGAAGCAGCGGGTGGGCATCGCCCGCGCGTTGGCGATGAAACCCAAGGTGCTGCTGATGGATGAGCCGTTCGGCGCGCTGGATGCGCTGACCCGCGCCCATTTGCAGGATGCCGTCATGGATATTCAGCAGCGACTGAATACCACCATCGTGCTGATTACCCACGACGTGGATGAAGCGGTGCTGCTTTCCGACCGGGTGCTGATGATGACCAACGGCCCGGCCGCCACCGTGGGAGAAATCATGACGGTGGCGCTGGAACGACCAAGTTCCCGCGTGGCGCTGGCGGATGACCCGCGTTATCACCAGTACCGCCAGCAGGTGCTGCATTTCCTCTACGAGAAACAGCCGCACGCGGCTTGACGGGAGGAAACGATGATCGCGCATCTGGTTGTCATCGGTAACGGCCTGTCCAGCGCCCGGCTGGTAAAGAAACTGGGGCAGCTTGCAGCGCAACGCTACCGCGTCACCCTCATCGATCGCGAACCGCGCGCCGGTTATAACCGCGTGCTGCTTTCGTCGGTGCTGGGGGGCGAAAAAAAATTTGAGGAGACGCAATTGGAGTCCGCGCCCGAGGCGATGGACGTGACGGTACTGACCGGCGAGTCGGTAGTGCGTATCGACAGGGCGACGCGGGAGGTCATCACCGATCGCCGCCGTCTGGCGTATGACCACCTGGTGCTGGCGACCGGTTCACGTCCGTTTATGCCGCCGTTGCCGGGCATCAACCTGCCGGGCGTGACCGGTTTTCGAACTATGGATGACGTCGAGCGGATGTGGGCGGCGGTAAGGCAGGGCGAGCCGGTGGTGGTGATTGGCGGCGGATTGCTGGGTATTGAGGCTGCCGCCGCGTTGCGCTTACAAGGCGCCACGGTGACGTTGCTGCACCGCCACCCCCGGCTGATGGAGCGCCAGCTTGACGATGTCGCCAGCGACCTGCTGTGCGCCCGTCTGCGCGAACGCGGCATTCGTTGCCTGACCGGTGTGCAGATCCAGTCGTTTATCGGTAATGAAAGGCGCGGGAACAGCCAGGTCGAGGCGGTGGCGCTGGCGGACGGTACGCGTCTTCCCGCCGGTCTGGTGGTGGTGGCGACCGGTGTACAGCCGGTATGTGAGCTGGCTCGCGACAGCGGCCTGCCGTGCGGGCGCGGCATTCTGGTGGATGGCCAGTTACGTACCACCGATGAAGACATCAGCGCGTTCGGCGAATGCGCGGAGGTGAACGGGGAGACGGTAGGGCTGGTGGCGCCTTGTCTGGCGCAGGCGGATGTACTGGCCGCCAGACTGGCGGGCCGGCCGGTAGCGGATTACGCGCCGACGGCACTGGCTACCCGGCTGAAAGTAACGGGGATTGACGTGGTGAGCGCAGGCGATCTGCACCCGCAGGCGGGTGATCGGCTCCACACCTTGTCGGATCCGCTCGGCGGTCATTACCGCCGCTTGATATTCCGCGACGATCGGTTATGCGGTGCGCTGTTGTTCGGTCATGTCAGCGACAGTCCGCAACTGCTGGCGGCCATGGAGGCCAGGCTGCCATCGGCGCCGTCGTCGCTTTTGTTTGGTCTTTCTTTTCCTGAAATAGACATACGGCCTGAAGCCGTAAGGATTTCTGTCATGAGTAAACCCGTATTGGTGGTAGTGGGGCACGGCATGGTCGGTCACCACTTTCTGGAGCAACTGGTGGAACGCAACCTGCACCAACAGTATCACGTGGTGGTGTTTGGTGAGGAGCGCCACCCGGCCTATGACCGGGTACATTTGTCCGAGTATTTTGCCGGTCGCAGCGCCGAATCGCTGTCGATGGTGGGTGAAGGCTTTTTCGAGCAGACCGGTATTGAGCTGCGTACCGGCTGTCAGGTGATGGCAGTCGATCGTCAGCGCCGCTGCGTGCGCGACGCGAACGGTCAGGAAACGCCTTACGATCGCCTGGTGCTGGCAACCGGCTCTTATGCGTTTGTACCGCCGATCAAAGGCAATGATCGCCCCGGCTGTCTGGTCTATCGCACGTTGGATAATCTGGATGCGATTGCCGACTACGCGCGCGAATCGCGCAGCGGCGTGGTGGTCGGCGGCGGCCTGCTGGGGCTGGAGGCGGCTAATGCGCTGCGCCAACTGGGGCTGGAGACCCATGTCGTAGAGTTCGCGCCCCGGTTGATGGCGGTGCAACTGGATGATGGCGGCGCCCAGTTGCTGCGGCGCAAAATCGAAGCGTTGGGCCTGCATGTACACACCAGCAAAGAAACGCTCTCCATCACGGCAGGCGAGCAGGCGCGTCACCGCATGAACTTTGCCGATGGCACGTCGCTGGAAACCGATCTGATACTGTTTTCCGCCGGTATTCGCCCACGCGTTCGGTTGGCGAGTGAAGCCGGGCTGGAGATAGGCACGCGCGGCGGCATCGTGATTGACGAGCATTGCCAGACCTCGGATGACGCTATCTTCGCCATCGGCGAGTGTGCGGTATGGCAGGGGCAGATATTCGGGTTGGTGGCGCCGGGCTACCAGATGGCGCGTACCGTCGCCGCTCAACTGGCGCAGCAGGAGCAAACGTTCATCGGGGCTGACATGAGCACCAAACTCAAGCTATTGGGTGTGGATGTGGCCTCGATCGGCGATGCGCACGGTAAAACCGAGGGCAGCCAGAGTTATCAGTGGAACGACGAGCCGAATCAGGTTTACAAAAAAATCATTGTGTCGGCGGACGGCAAACGGCTGCTGGGCGCGGTGCTGGTGGGCGACAGCAGCGATTACAGCACGTTGTTGCAGATGAAACTCAACGACATGACGTTACCCGCGCACCCGGAAAGCCTGATTCTGCCGGCGCTGGACGGCGCCGCGCCGAAAAGGCTCGGTGTGGCGGCGCTGCCGGACAGCGCGCAGATCTGTTCCTGTCACAACGTCAGTAAAGCGGATATTTTCGCGGCGGTAGACAACGGCTGTACCGATCTGGCGTCGCTGAAAGCCTGCACCAAGGCCGGCACCGGCTGCGGCGGCTGTGTGCCGCTGCTCAAGCAGGTGATGGAGTATCGGTTGCAGCAGTCGGGCATCGAGGTAAAAAAAGATATCTGCGAACATTTCGCCTATTCACGTCAGGAGCTGTACCACCTGATCCGCGTCAACCGCATCCACAGTTTCGGCGAGTTGATCGCCCGTCATGGTCATGGGTTAGGGTGTGAAATTTGTAAGCCGCTGGTCGGCTCGATGCTGGCGTCCTGCTGGAACGACTATGTACTGAAACCTGAACACGTACCGTTGCAGGATACCAATGACCGTTTTCTGGCCAACATCCAGAAAGACGGCACGTACTCGGTAGTGCCGCGCATTCCCGGTGGTGAGATAACCCCGAAAGGCTTGATTGCGATTGGCCAGGTGGCGGAACGCTACCACCTGTACACCAAAATTACCGGCGGCCAACGGGTCGATTTGTTCGGTGCGCGGTTGGAACAACTGCCGGCTATCTGGCAGGAGTTGATCGACGCCGGCTTTGAAACCGGTCATGCCTACGGCAAATCGCTGCGTACCGTGAAATCCTGCGTCGGTTCCACCTGGTGCCGTTATGGCGTGCAGGATTCCACCGGGCTGGCGATTGCGCTGGAGCACCGTTACAAAGGGTTGCGCTCGCCGCACAAGCTCAAAATGGCGGTATCCGGCTGTACCCGCGAGTGCGCCGAAGCGCAGGGTAAAGACATCGGCGTGATCGCCACCGACAAGGGCTGGAACCTGTATGTGTGCGGCAATGGCGGTATGAAACCGCGTCATGCCGACCTGTTCGCCAGCGATCTGGACACCGACACCTTGCTGCGGCTGATCGACCGCCTGCTGATGTTTTACATCCGTACCGCGGACCGGCTCCAGCGCACCAGCGTCTGGCTGGATAACCTGGAAGGCGGGGTTGATTACCTGCGTCAGGTGGTGATCGACGACAGTCTGGGGATTGCCGACGAGTTGGAAAAAGAGATGCGCCATGTTATCGACAGCTACCAGTGCGAGTGGCAGACCACGCTGGCGCATGACGAAAACCGGGCCTTGTTCCGCGCGTTCCTTAACAGCGATACCCCGGATGAAGCGGTGGTGATGGTGCCGGAACGCAGTCAGCCTCGCCCGGCGCGCCCGGAAGAGAAAAAGCCGACTACCGTAT
The DNA here is from genome assembly GCF_007210685.1 of Dickeya sp. ws52. Taxonomy (NCBI): domain Bacteria; kingdom Pseudomonadati; phylum Pseudomonadota; class Gammaproteobacteria; order Enterobacterales; family Pectobacteriaceae; genus Dickeya; species Dickeya sp. ws52. The sequence goes on along the minus strand of NZ_SZVX01000003.1, from coordinate 83,594 downwards.
TCGAGGCGGCCGGCACCGATGGCTGGCAGTGCGTCGGTTTCCTCAGCGATATCCCGGCGAATGCAGGGATGGCGGCGCGCGTCGGTCATCAACAGGTGGCGTTGTTCCATCTCCCGGCGGCACAACCGGGGCAGGCGGCGCGCGTATTCGCGCTCGACAATCTGGAGCCGGGCAGTGGTGCCAACGTGCTGTCGCGCGGCATTGTCGGCGACGTGGCGGGCGAGCCGGTGGTGATTTCGCCGTTGTACAAAAAGCGTCTGCGCCTGCGTGACGGCGTCAGCCCGGATGACAGCCAACTGCGCGTACGTGCCTGGCCGGTGCGCATCGTGCAGGAGCGGATCTGGGTGGCCGCTGAGCCGATAAGCGTGGTCGCGGCCGACATGGCGGAGGCGTTATGAGCGGCTGCCGCACCACCTGTCCTTACTGCGGCGTGGGTTGCGGAGTGATTGCCACTGCGCAACCGGACGGGAGGGTGACCATTGAAGGCGACAGCCGGCACCCGGCCAATCAAGGGCGGTTGTGCGTCAAAGGTTCGGCGCTGGGCGACACGTTAGATCTGCAAGGGCGGCTGTTGTGGCCGCTGGTTGACGGGCATCGTGTCGGTTGGGATCAGGCGCTGGACCGGGTCGCGCAGTCGCTCGGCGATATCATTGCGCAGCACGGCCCGCAGGCGGTGGCGTTTTACGGTTCAGGGCAGTTGCTGACCGAAGACTACTACGTCGCCAACAAGCTGATGAAAGGATTCATCGGCAGCGCCAACATGGACACCAATTCCCGGTTGTGCATGGCTTCGGCGGTTATCGGCTACAAACGGGCGCTGGGCGCCGATGCGGTGCCGTGTAACTACGAGGATATCGAGCAGGCGGATCTGGTGGTGCTGGTCGGCTCCAACACCGCCTGGGCGCACCCGGTGGCGTATCAACGGCTGATGCAGGCCAAACAGCAGCGCCCGCACATGCGGGTGGTGGTGGTGGATCCACGCCGGACCGCCACCTGCGATGCGGCGGACTTACACCTGCCGCTGGCGCCCGGCAGCGATGCCGGGTTATTCAACGGACTGCTGCGCGCCCTGGCGCAGCAGAACGCGCCGCCGCCCGACGCGCTTAGCGGGGTGGAAGCGACGCTGGCGGCCGCCGATGCGTGGACGCCAGAACGGGTAGCGGAATTCTGCCGGTTACGGCACGAGGACGTGGCCTGCTTCTACCAGTGGTTCAGCGAGACCGACAAGGTGGTGACGCTCTATTCGCAGGGCATTAACCAGTCTGCGTCCGGCAGCGACAAATGCAACGCGATTATCAACGCGCATCTGTTCAGCGGCCGTATCGGCCGGGCCGGATGCGGCCCGTTTTCGATTACCGGTCAGCCGAATGCGATGGGCGGCCGTGAAGTGGGCGGGCTGGCGAATCAACTGGCGGCGCACATGGGGTTTAGCCCGCAAGAGGTGGCGCGGGTCGGCCGTTTCTGGGGCAGTGACCGGGTGGCGTCGGCACCGGGGCTGATGGCGGTGGATCTATTCCGTGCGATCGAAGCCGGGCAGGTGAAGGCGGTGTGGGTAATGGGCACCAACCCGGTGGTGTCTATGCCGGAGGCGGACCGGGTGCGGCAGGCGCTGTTGCGTTGCCCGTTGGTGATCGTCTCCGACGTAATGCGCCACACCGACACCACGGAATGTGCCGACATCCTATTGCCGGCGCTGGCGTGGGGGGAAAAAGACGGCACGGTGACCAATTCCGAACGGCGTATTTCCCGCCAGCGTGCGTTCCTGCCCGCGCCGGGCGAAGCGAAAGCCGACTGGTGGATTTTGTCGCAGGTGGCGCAACGCATGGGGTTCGGCGACGCGTTTGATTATCGCCACCCGGCGCAGATCTTTCGTGAACACGCCGCCCTGTCCGGGTTTGAGAATCAGGGCCAACGCGCTTTCGACATCAGCGCGCTGGCGACGCTCAGCGATGAGCAATGGCAGCAGCTTACCCCGGTGCAGTGGCCGGTAACGGCCGGCGCCAGCGACGGTACTGCACGGTTGTATACCGACGGTCGCTGCTGGCATCCGGACGGCAAGGCGCAGCTGCTGCCTATCACCCCGCAGTTGCCGGTCAACCCGCCGTCGCCGGCGTATCCGCTGGTGCTTAACACCGGCCGGGTGCGCGACCAGTGGCACACCATGACTCGTACCGGCAAGGCCGCACGCCTGATGCGGCATCTGCCGGAACCTTACTGCGACCTGCATCCGCAGGATGCACTAAACGCCGGCGTGCATGATGGCGAGCTGGTGCGCATCAGCGCCGGTTCGGGCTGGATGCTGGCGCGGGCGCAGGTCCAACGCGGTCAGCAACTCGGCAGCATTTTTGTTCCTATGCACTGGAACCGACAGTTCAGCACACAGGCGCGTGTCGATAGCCTGGTCGCGGCGGTGACCGATCCCTATTCCGGGCAGCCGGAAAGCAAACAGTCGCGGGTACGCATTCAGCGCTGGCCCGCCGTCTGGTTCGGCGAGCTGTTTGTCCGCGGCGACGTGGCAACGCCGGACTGCGGCTACTGGAGCCGGATTACCGCCGACGGGGTGTCGCATTACGTGATTGCCGGCGAACGCACGCCGGAACACTGGCTCGACTGGCTGACCCGACAATATGACCTGAGCGACGTTGAATTTCAGCAGGCGCAGGGCGACGACCGGTTGTTTCATGCGGTTGGCTGGCAGGGCGAGCAGGTCGCCGTGGCGCTTTATGTGGGGGCGCATCGTCCGCAACTGGCGCGTGAAGCGGTGCTGGCGGCGTTTGCCTCGCCGTCGCAGCATACGCCGGACAGACTGGCATTGCTGGCAGGGTGTGCGCCGCAGGGGGAAATACCGCAGGGTGCGACCATTTGCAGCTGTTTCGCGGTCGGCGAACAGCGCATTATCGATGCCATCCGTCAGGGCTGCCACAGCGTGGCGCAACTGGGGGAACACCTGCAATGCGGGACCAATTGCGGGTCCTGCATACCGGAACTGAAGGCGTTGCTGCAACAGTATGCGACGCCGGATACATTGCGCCGGGCGGGCTGAGCCGCGCCCGGATTAAGGAGTGACAACATGAACCCTACTCTGAATACGCTGATGGCGCGTGGCCATCAACGCCAGCCGCTGCTGGCAGGCGATGTCTGGCTGGTGGGCGCCGGTCCGGGCGACGCCGAATTACTGACTATAAAAGCGCTGAGGGCGATTCAGCAGGCGGATGTGGTGGTGCATGACCGGCTGGTTTCCACCGATATCATGGCGTTGGTACAACCGGAGACCTTGCGCATCGATGTCGGCAAGCAGCAGGGAAACCACGCGCTGCCGCAACCGCAAATCAATCAACTGTTGATGGAACTGGCGCAAGCCGGGCAACGCGTGGTGCGCTTAAAAGGCGGCGACCCGTTTATTTTCGGGCGCGGCGGCGAGGAGATGGATTATCTGCATCGGCAAGGCGTCCGTTGCCATGTTGTACCGGGGATTACCGCCGCCACCGGTTGTGCGGCGGCGGTAGGGTTGCCGCTGACACACCGGGATTGTGCCCAGTCGGTACGATTTATCACCGGCCATGCCCGTGACGGCGAACCGCAACTGGACTGGGAAACGCTGGGCGCAGGCCAGCAAACGCTGGTGTTTTATATGGGGCTGAGTCATGCCAGCCGTCTGTGCCAGAAGCTCATGGCTCATGGCCTGCCCGCCGGTACGCCGCTGGCGATTATCGAGCGGGGGACACAGCCGGAACAACGCGTGATGACCGCGACGCTTGCGACCCTGCCCGCGCTGATGGCACGTTATCAACCGCAATCGCCCAGTTTGCTGGTGGTGGGGGAAGTGGTGCGTTTTTGTCGCCATCCGGCGCTGACGGTCGCCAGCGAGGCGCTGATGAAAGTGGGAACGGTTGCGGCATAAGCGAGCGACTGCCGCCCGACGGCGGGCGGTAGCCTGATGAAAGGATACGTTATCTTCTAAGTCCAATCTCATCGACCAGCGCATTCATTTGCTCGGCGATCAGGACGGTGATGTTTTCATCTTTCAGGTTGCCTTGCTCGTCGAAACCACCGGCAAAGGCGTTAGCGAAGACTTCCGGCTTGTTCAACACATGAATATTCAGGTAGACGCAACTCTGGCGTAAATGATACTGCGCACGCGAGGTGCCCATACCGCCGCCGGCTCCCATCAGCGCTGCCGGTTTGCCGCTCAGAATGGTGGTATCCGGCAGGCGGGATAACCAGTCCAGAATATTTTTCAGTGCCGGCGCCATCGAATAATTGTATTCAGTACAGGCAAACACGAAGCCATCCGCCTCACTGGCCTGACGGGCGATGCGTTGTACGGATTCAGGTACTTCGGTCAAATCGGCGTTATAAAACGGTACATCCAGCAGGTCGGCAATCTCCAGCGTGGCATAAGCGGGCAGTACCGACTGCGCGGCACGTAACAATCCCCGGTTGGCAGAGGCTTTGCGCAGGCTGCCGACAATACCTAATAATTTGATTTGATTCATGGTGTTGTCCTTTTTGTGTGAAAAGAAAATCACCAGGATAACGTCGGCGCGCACTGCGTCGTCGTTTGTCCCTGACTCGTCATAGCATAGAGCGTGGGGGGAAAATTGCCATTGAGCCGTGCGGACTATTACGTGAGGGTAATGGCGTTTTTGTACTTTGAATTAAAAATATCATTAACCGTAATATTGGGCCATAAGCGGGCGGTCGTATTCCAGCAGGTAGTGATTGAAGCGCTGGTAGAGATCACTTAACAGTGAATGATTATCGCCAATCACATCCATCCCCCGATCGTCGTAGGGGAAAAGCGCTACCATCAATGACCGTATAGCCTTCTCTTTTTTTGATTCCTGAACTTAAACCATTTCCGTTATAGTATCGGCTCTTTTTCTTATCTGTTTATTTAATATGAATTTATTAACATTAGCCTCAAGGATAGTGGTGCTGGGTTTCGTTTGTCTGGTGGGGGTGGCCCAGGCTGACGATGATTTTCCTGTTTATCGCGGCACTATAGGTAATATGACCATTGGGTTGGCACTGAATAGCGACCTCAGTCAGCCGGGGAGCCGAAGTATTAGCGGGCGTTATTTCTATACTAAATACCGCAAAGACATTGGATTATCTGGTTCACGGGATGTTCAGGGTAATCTGGTGCTGTCGGAAGGCGATGATTCGATGGATGACCAACAAGCACTAGCTGGCAAAGAGCCGATTCCGGTGATGGTGCTGCGTAGTCGCGATCAGAACACCTTGCAGGGCGAGTGGCGCAACGGCAAAGGTAAATCCTATCCGGTGGTGCTGTCGCGGGTCACCGAATTACCTGCGACAGCGTCATCGTTTATGCAACAGGCGTATCAGCATTCACGTTATGAATACCTGCGGCATGAAGGGGCCGAACCGGTTATGACAAAGCAGGAAACAGTGAATGGGTATGATGTGGAATGGTGGCGGGATACATTATCTGGCATGACGACGTTTCAGTTACGCAGCGGTTATCCGGCAGACCAACTGGCGGGATTGAATACAACGTTGCGCAAGGAACTGTGGCAGGAGGTGGTTAATCACTATCAATGTATAATTGGCGTAAGCCCCGAACAAGCGGAGTACACTGAGGAGATGCAGATCCGGCAGTTATTTCCCTGGGTAGTGAGTTATACCATTTCAGGCAGTATGTTCTGTGGCGGGATGCACGCCTATACGGGTATGCGTAGTGCCAATCTGCGTACAACGGATGCGAGTATCATACCGTTATCTGATCTGCTCTGGGTTGATGATTCTCCCGTGCCAGCGGAAGGTGCCGAACCGAAAGATTACCGCGATGATATTTTCCCCGCCTGGCTGGTCGAGCAGCTGTCAGTCATGTATCCAGCCGAGATGGTAAAAATGGTAAACGCGGGCGGCATGAAAATGGAGTGCGATTATCGTGATATCTCAGTCTGGCACGATATTAGCTGGAGCCTGACCGCTCAGGGCATTCTTTTCCACCCGACCTTCCCAGCGAATGACAGTATTTGTGATGATGCTCCCTGGGCCATCGTACCGTGGAGCGCCGTGAAGCAACATCCTGGTCGTTTGAAGAACTTGCCGCTACCTTAATATGCACGACGAATGCCCCGGTTTGCATGTATCCAGACCGGGGTACTCAATGTTATTCCCTCCCCGTATCTAGCCATTTTTCTGCAACTCGAATTATTTAGGATAGAGTCAGAATACTGCGTGGTTTTTGATTCCTGTACTTAAACCATTTCCGTTATAGTATCGGCTCTTTTTCTTATCTGTTTATTTAATATGAATTTATTAACATTAGCCTCAAGGATAGTGGTGCTGGGTTTCGTTTGTCTGGTGGGGGTGGCCCAAGCCAAACCTATAATATATAGCGGCACTCTGGGGACAACGCCGGTGGTGATGGAGTTGAATATACGCTCGGATGGCAAAGTGGAAGGACGCTATTTTTCTTCTATGGAGCATGTAACGCATTCGCTTTTTGGTTCACGGGGTGATCAGGGTTCGCTGGCGCTGGAGGTTAATGACGACGATGATTCTGACGTGGTTGATGATGAATCAGAGGCTAAACCGTCTATTAGCCGGGTCTTGACGCTACGAGCCGCCGGAGAACAGGGATGGCAAGGAGAGTGGCGTGAAGGAGAGACAGCACCTGTGGTGGTAATGTTGTCGCCAGCAGCACCGATGGAATCTACGGCGGTGGTCAAACTCTCGCCTTTCATGCAGTCTCTTTATGCACTGTCAATGTATGATTTTTTGTTCCAGCAAGGCTATGAGTTGAAAATGGCCAAGGAAGGCGTTGTTAATGGTTACCAGGTGGAATGGTGGCAAGATCCGCTGACAAATTTTTCAATGTTTCAGGTGATATCGGGCTATCCGGCAGAGCAGCGCGAACAACTGAATGCCAAATTGCGTGATGACTTTTGGCAGATTCTGATGCGGCCGACGTGGTGTGGTGACAATAATATTTTTGGGGTGAAAATTGGCTTTCTGTCACCGAATGTCGCCAGTTATATCATATCCGGGCAACACAGCTGTCCGGGCGCGGCACATCCAACGTCTGAAATATTTACCCGTACGTTTCGCGTTAGTGACGCAACATTGCTGTCGCTGTCTGATCTGTTGTGGGTTGGTGAGCGGCCTGTACCGGATGAGGACGCTATTGAGAATGATTACTGGGAAGACACCTTTTCTGTTTGGTTAAAAGAGCAGTTCGACAAGCTATACCCGTCTCAGATGAGCAAGACGGGGGATGCAGAGGGGGAATTTGATGGTTGTAATTATACTTATGAGAGTATATGGGTCGATACGCCCTGGTATCTCACTCGTAAGGGCATCTACTTTCAAACTATGACTCCTAATATGCTGAGCACTTGTAATGATAGCGGCTGGGAAGTTTTACCATGGAAGTTGGTAAATCAGCATCGTGGCCGTTTGCAAGATTTGACGCTGCCCTAATTTTCTATCTGTGATAAACCCATGCAGGCTCGTGATATAACGTGAGCTTGCATGGCAGTTGCAGCCGTAGATACAAGCACAAGGTTTTCCTTTTTATTCAGATGAAACGAGACGCCGTTTTGTTTTTGATTACGGAGCATCGTTCATTTCCGCTATAGTATCCGCTTTCTTTCTTATCTATTTACTTAATATGAATTTATTAACATTAGCCTCAAGGATGTTGGTGCTGGCGCTGGGTTTTGTCTGTATGAAGGGTATGGCTATCATGCCTGTCGATTATTTTACTTACAAGGGCTCACTCGGTAATGTGCCGATAGTGATAGAACTGACAGACGACCAGACATTGGATGAGGAAATATCCGGGCGTTATTTTTTCCCTTCCGAGGATGAACATGTTACTCGCCCTCTTTTGGGAACAAAAGTAGAGACAGAGAATGCTAAGGGCGGTAATACGCTAAAGATTACTCTACGGCTAGGACATTACACTAATGACTTTAACGCAAAAACGGAGCAAACATTAATTCTTTACGGTGAATTGGGTGATCGGTTAAACGGAGAGTTCCATGAGAATAACGCAGCACCGTTTGCGGTGACGTTATTGCCTGTGACGGATTTTCCTGACGAAAGCGCGATTGCCAGCGCGTCCCCTTTTATGAAGACTGTCTATCACAAGTTAACGTACGATGCGCTTTTTCAGCAGGGAAACGAGCCTAAAATGATCAAGCAAGGGAATGTTGGGCAGTTTGCGGTTGAATGGTGGCAAGACCCACTTACCCACTCCTCCATGTTTCAGGTAACGTCGGGGTATTCGAACGAGCAGCGGCAATACGTTAATGAGACCTTGCGTGATATTTTCTGGCGTACTTTGTCTGAGATGAGTATCTGCAGTCATGAAGGGAACATGAAGACCAAAATTGGTTTGCTGTCGCCAAATGCCGTCAGTTATACCCTGATGGGTAAATTCCAATGTCCAGATGATTCATATCCCCAGGTTAGAGTATTTAATCACACATTTACTCTCAGACAAGATGCATCGACCATCAGAGAGGGGACCGCAGAATTAATATTATCTGATCTGCTTTGGCTTGATGATCTCCCTGTGCCAGTGATGGGCGATGATTACGATAATGGCGATGATTATGGCGAAGATAAATTACAGAAGCGCCTTCCTGAATGGTTAAAAGGCCAGTTTACCCAATTGTATCCAGCCAAAATGACCCGAAGCTCCGGTACTCATGGTAAAGGCTGTGACTACACGGCGACGCAAACATGGGCCAATACGCGCTGGTCCCTCACACCAGAAGGGATTTTATTTAAGCCATTAAGACCGGACGGCACTGATGAGTGCGATGACGAAGTATGGGAAGTTGTGCCCTGGCACATTATAAATCAATATCCTGGTCGGCTTCAGTTTGTGATTGTTCCCTAAGTAATCTGTGTGATGGCAATACCGGTGCTATATCGGCATAGCGGTGGGGTTTTTCAAACAGGCTGTGGCGAATGGTATTAGCGAAACACGGTGTCACTCTTATCGACTGGATCACAGTGTAGTTAAAAAAACTTTATCCCCACCAGATGAGTGACGAGTCTGGCGTGTATCGATTTAATGAATGGGATGAGGATTTGTGGGCCATATTACTGTGGAGTTTGTTGAAGGCAACTCCTGGACGGCCGATGCATATAAACACAAGTTATAAATATAAACCGCAAGGATTGGATAATGAAACGTATCACGGTTATGGCGCTGGCGCTGGGGCTATTGGCATTAACTCAACGCGTGTGGGCGGATGTTTATCGTGGGACGATAGGGAATACCAATGTCGTTATGGAGTTAACGCTCGGTGATGCATTGGGGACCGGGCGTTTCTTTGATGTACAGGATCATAAAAACCGCGTTCTGACAACCTGGATTGCAGGGATGGATAATGAATCGCTGGTTATTGTACCGGATAGCCAGTTGGACAGAGCGGTGAGTAATGAAGCGCTGAATCAACAAGACCATATAGTGTTGCATCCCAATACAAAAAAGCAGAGCTGGCAGGGGGAATGGCGTAAGTCAAACGGGCAACGCCTTCCGGTCAATCTGGCGCAGCTATCCAGTGCGGATGTCCCTGTCGATAGCACACAGACTATAAAGCAAGGGTTGTTGGACGTTTCGCTCTATGACTATCTGTTATGGCAAAACCAGCCAATGGAGTTCCTGGGTGAAAGAGAACTGTGGGGATATCGGCTGGCATGGTGGCAGAATTCGCAGACACGAGTGAGGGTCTTTCAGTTTGTCAGTGGTTACCCACCGGAAACGATGTCAGCGCTGAACCGTACATTACAGCAAGAGTGGTGGAACACTATTCTGAAACATCAGGTATGTGTTGATAATGAAGGTTATCTGGCACAACAGATTCAGATAACCTTGCTTTCCTCGTCATTGGTCAGTTACATCAACCAGATATATCACAGAGACTGTAAAGCGATAATCCGGTACGACGGTACTGATGGCAGGCAAGATAATGATAGCAATCAAATGGTTTGGCTGAAACCACAAACGCTTTCCACCCGTACCGCAAAACCAGTTGCATTGTCGCAATTGCTATCTATAGAGGAGAAAAATGCTGCTGGGGAATACCGGCCACTGCATGTTTATTTTGATCGTGTACTACCGCAATGGTTATATAAGCAGTTGATCACATTACACAAGGATGAGCTAACGGCGCGCTCTGAAATTTATCCTGCCCCGTCACCTGATGAATGGGGGCAAGTTGGTAAAAACTGGTTCGCAACGACTAAAGGCTTGCGTTTTTATTCTAACGTATCAGCCGATGACAATATTAATAAAGCCAACTATGACTCATGGGCGTTATTACCCTGGTCATTTGTAAAAAGCCATCCGGCAGAGAATGTGCAGAATGGTGAATTGGTGCTGCCTTAAGCAAGCGTGAGCGGCATTACGGTGCTGCTTTATCCAAGAATAGAGAGATATCTACATTACATGAAAAGCATCTATTTTATTGCAGGGATTCTGGGTGTGGGGTTACTGTCGGGAAGCGTGCAGGCAACGCCGGTGGTATATAGCGGTACGTTGGGGACAACGCCGGTAGTGATGGAGTTGGATGTTAACTTAGATGGGCGCGTGGAGAGTCGCTATTTTGTCACCCCTGAGCGTGTGACTCACCATATGAATGGCCAGCGTAGCAAGCAAGGGGTGCTGACGCTGAATATTGATGTGGATGCGCTGGAGAATGATGACGAGGCCGATGCTGAGGCAAAACCCACCAACAGCCCGGTTATCATGTTACAGCCAGCCGATAATAACGGTTGGCGGGGGGAGTGGCGTCAGGGGCAGGATAAGCCGCTCGCCATTGAGCTGTCGCTAGTGGCACCGATAGCGACAACCGGATTATCGCCCTTTATGCAGTCGCTCTACCAGCTATCACCTTATGACTACCTACTGCGTGCAACGGCGGAGCCGGTGATGGTCAAGCAAGGCGTCGTCAACGGTTATAACGTGGAATGGTGGCAGGAGCCGAACGCGAAACTGTCGATGTTTCAGTTGACCTCTGGCTACCCGGCGGAACGGCTCGCTGCCTTGAACGCCGCGCTGCGGGAGAGCTTCTGGCGGACGGTTATAGCCGCTGCGCAGTGTGAACATTCGGATGACAAGGTAAAGATTAGCCTGCTATCGGAGAAAGTGATCAGCTATGTGGTGTCCGGCGACAGAAGCTGCGGCGGCGCACACGGTTATATGGAAGTATCGCCCCATAATTTGCGTGTCTCTGACGCGAGCTGGCTGACGCTGTCTGATTTGATGTGGGTAGACGAATCGCCGGTGCCGGATGCCTCCGCTATCCCTGATGACTATTTGCAGGAAACCTTGCCGACATGGCTGGCGGCGCAGTTTGCCAGGCTCTATCCGGAACAGACCGCGGCGACGGATGACGAGAGCGAGGATGTCTGTGACTACAGTTCACCGGAGGTATGGGCGAACGCCCCCTGGAGCCTGACATCCAAAGGTATCTATTTCCAGACCATGACCCCTAATCTGACTTCGCAGTGCAAAGGTTCCGGCTGGGAAATTCTTCCCTGGGACATCGTTAAACAGCACCCCGGTCGGTTTAAGGATTTGCTAGGCGTTGTAACTAACACCAACGATGCCGGGCCGCAGCTTTTCAGCGGCACGTTGGGTGATGACAGTATCGTTCTGGAACTGAATATCAATGCTGAAAACTCTGTAGCAGGGCGCTATTTTTCTACCCGCACGCTGCGTGATCGGGAATTGTCAGGGGATCGCCGTGCTGACGGGCAGTTGGCATTGAGCGAAGTGATTAGTCAAAAGTACCTTGATGACGAGACCGAGCTTCCTGAACTGACGTTGCATACTGTGGATAATCAAGGCTGGCAGGGAGAATGGCGTAATGGTAAAGGGAAAACGGCGAAGGTCACGCTGCATCCGTTGGCGGTAACGGCACCAGTATCGGCTTTTATGCAAAGCCTTTATGCACGTTCTCACTATGACTATGTGCGTAACCAGAACGCGGAACCTCGACAGGTAAAAAAAGAGGTGATTAACGGGTATGAAGTGGAGTGGTGGCAGGATCCGCTAAGTAATGTGCTGACAGCTCAGCTGGTTTCTGGTTACACCCCCGAGCAACGCGTCCGCTTAAATGCGAAACTGATCGACAGCCTGTGGGAGCAGGCGGCGCTTTTTCAACGCTGTGAGATGTCTAGCAATGGTAAAGGAGTTCTTTCGCCGGAATTTTCATTACGTCTGCTGTCGCCATCTTCTGTCAGCTATACCATTGATGTGGATACTATGTGCGCAGATGTTGGGCGAGAAGTGTATACCAGGGCGAGTGCACTACGCAGCCGTGATGCAAAACCACTGACGCTGGCCGATATCCTGTGGGTCGCCGAATCACCGATTCCTGATCAAACGACGGGAACCACAGACGACGAGTATCCCGATGAGAATTTTACCGGCTGGCTGGTTGAGCTGTTCAGTAAGCGTTATCCCAAGCAAATGAGAGATGACTTTCAGGTGGATGGTGAGACTTGCAGTTATGGCGAATCAGCATCATGGGGAGCGCCGGAATGGTATTTGACCCCGCAAGGCATTCATTTCCTGCCTGAGGCTATGATTGGATTAGCACCAGAGTGTCACAAAGCCGACTGGGCTGTCATACCCTGGGACATCGTCAAACAACACCCCGGTCGGCTGAAGGATTTACCGTTGCCGTAACCGACGTTTTCCCGGCAATGGTATTTGCTAAAAACAAGGCCCACATCGTCTGATGCGGGCCTTATGATTTCATAACCGTCGTTCAGGATGTGAAACGGCGGCAAGCGGCGATTATTGCACCCGTACGTCAAAACCGGGGAAGTATTGCTTCGCCAGTTTCTCGACGGTGCCGTCGTCTTTCACCTGTTTGATGGCTTTGTCCAGTTCGGCTTTCAGCGCGGCGTCGCTTTTACGCAGGCCGAAACCGATGCCGCTGCCCAGAATCGCGGTGTCTTCTACTGGCCCGCCGATAAAGGCGAAACCTTTGCCTTCCGGTTTGTCGAGGAAGCCGGACTGACCGGCCGCCGCCATCACCAGCGTGCCGTCCAGACGGCCTGCCGCCAGATCGTCATAGGCCAGATTTTGATCTTTGTAGCTCGTCACCGTCACGCCTTTCGGCTCCCAATGCGCCTTGGCGTACACTTCCTGAATCGACCCCTGTAGAACACCGATATTTTTGCCTTTCAGCGCATCAGTCGTCGGTGCCAGACCGGTATTCGGTTTGCCGACTAATTGGGTGGGAATACGGTAAATCGGCTGGGTGAAGTCGATCGCTTCTTTACGCTTTTCCGTGATGTTCATTGCGGAGTTGATGGCGTCGAACTTTTTGGCCTGAAGCGCCGGGATCAGCGCGTCAAAGGAGGCTTCTACCCAACTGCACGTGAAGTTGCCGGCCTTACAAATAGCGTTACCCAGATCGATATCGAACCCTTCCAATTGCCCTTTGGCATTTCTGCTTTCAAACGGCGGATATTCCGCTTCCAGACCAAAACGCAATTCGCTTTGCGCCAGTGCAACGGAAGAGGACAACAACCCCAGTGACAACATCAACATGCTTAGTTTTTTCATAGTGGGAACGATCTCCGGTAAATCAATCAGTAGTGTGCAAACGTTATCATCAAACAACCGTAGTCCTCAGGTGCCAATCAGGTACGGCATCGTCATTTTCAAAGCGCACTCATATTCGCAATGATCACACCATGCTGATTAACGGCGCGAGCCCGTTACCTGACATAAGGCGTTTGCGCCCGCCAGTAGCGTAGCGCCATCTTTAGAGAATGAAAGGCGGATGAGCTTATTGTCGGTGCCATCGGTGTAAAACGCCGAGAGCGGAATGGTCGCCACACCGTGGTCGATGATCAGCCGTTTAACCATGTCGCCGTCGCTCTCATCGCTGAAGTGCGCGAAGCTGGCCAGTATGAAGAAGGAACCGGCAGAAGGCAGCAGCTCAAAGGGGCTGCCCTGCAACGCCTGCGTGAGCAGATCGCGTTTTTGTTGATAGAACTGGCCCAGCGACAGATAGGTCGCCGGGTCCGCCATGTATTCGGCAAAGGCGTATTGCATCGGCGTATCGGCGGAAAACATCATAAACTGGTGGATTTTGAGGATCTCGTCCATCAGCGCTGCTGGCGCCAGGCAGTAACCGACGCGCCAGCCGGTAACGTGAAACGTCTTGCCAAACGATGAGACGATAACGCTGCGCGCCGCCAGCTCGCTGTGGGTTGCCATGCTGTGGTGGCGTTGCCCGTCAAAGACCACGTGTTCGTAGACTTCGTCGGACAGGATCACGATATCGGTGTTGCGCGTCAGGCGCGCCAGTTGCGCCAGATCATCGGCGCTCAACACCTGACCACTCGGGTTATGGGGTGAGTTTATGATAATCATGCGGGTGCGCGGCGTGATGGCGGCCTGCACTTCGTCCCAATCGATGTTAAACCCCGGTACTGCGAGTTTCAGCGCAACCGGGGTTGCGCCTTGCAACCGTACAATCGGCGCGTAGCTGTCAAATGAGGGTTCGAAATAAATCACCTCATCACCCGGATGCACCAGCGCAGAAATGGCGCAATAGAGCCCTTCGCTGGCACTGGCGGTGATCGTCACTTCCTGCCCGGCGTCATAATGCTGGCCGTACAAACGTCGCACTTTTTCCGCCACCACGTCTTTCAGTGATACCAGCCCGGACATCGGGGCATATTGATTATGACCTTCGGTCATTGCGCGCGTCACCCCGGCGATCAACTCAGGGGAACACGGAAAACTGGGCGCGCCTTGTGACAGGTTAATCGCGTTATGCTGGCTGGATAACTGGCCAATAACGGTGAAAATGGTCGTTCCGACATCCGGTAATTTGGAACTAAACCGCACCGGGGTGTGAATCGGCATACGTGATCTCCGTGGGTTGCCGTTAATACTCGTACGTTAGTAACACGAGACGTTAATAACACAAGACGTTAAAACGTAATAAATGAATAACTATTCATGCATTAGACGTTGCCGGTAGTAGTACCACAATCGAATTGTTGTCATAATAGCCATGAGAAAAACGCATGGCTCGAGGCCGTTCCTGGTGATTTTATCCTCTATCAGCGATAAATTGCTGTGATGATGAGCCGCATGTCTGATGAAATGAACGGCCGTTAGCATCAGTAATGCAGGATTAACCGGTCAATGGCAGTGCCGTTTTTTCTGCATAGTTATGTAATCAATTTACTTATGGCTACCCGCCGGAGGGTATGGCTGAACATGAATAAACGTATCCCGCCGCTGAATGCGCTGCACGCATTTGTGATCACCGCTCGTCATCTCAATTTCACCCGCGCGGCGGAGGAGCTGTTTGTGACTCAGGGCGCGGTGAGCCGGCAAATCGCCTCGCTGGAAGCGTGGCTGGGGTTTGCGTTATTTCAGCGCCACGCCCGCGGTTTGCGCCTGACTCCGCAGGGAAGCCGGCTTCTGCCGGAGGTCCGCGAGGTGTTCGAGCAACTGTTTCGGGTAACCGACCGGGTACGGGAAGGGCGTTCGATCCGCATGAAAGCGCCGACCTGCGCCATGCGCTGGCTGGTGTCGCACCTGATGATGCTGGAACAGTCACGACCGGATCTCCATGTTGCCCTGACCACCACCACCGAGCACGGTGTCGATTTTCGCCATGAAGATTTCGATGTGGCGGTGGTGTTTGCGCCAGAACGCGCACCCACACAGCATGACGGCAAATTGTTCGACGAGGTACTGTCGCCGGTGCTGGCGCCGCACTTGTTGTTGGCCGGGCAGACGGCATTGGTGCCGGAACAACTGGCCCGGTTGACGTTGCTGCATCCCACCCATGATCAGCGCGACTGGAAATTGTGGCTAAAAACGCAGGGCATCAGTGAGCAGGTGATGCGCCGCAATCAGCAGTTCGACACCATGGATTTGGCGATCAGCGCGGCGATTCAGGGGTTTGGGATTGCGATAGCCGATGTGACGCTGGTGGCGGAAGATCTTCGCCGCCAGCGATTGACGATGCCTTTTGCCGGCACGGTGAGAACCGGCGCGGCCTATTATCTGGTGCACCGACCCGGTGCGCAGCCGGAATGGCTGACGGACTTTTTGACCCGCTTCACCGCCTGTTTGCCGGCGGTTCAGGCTTGATGCAACCAGGGATCACACAGCATGACCTGGCCTGCGTCGAAATCGATGCTCACACCGATGCCGAGCGGTAGGGTCAACATCGGGTGAGTGTGGCAACAGTCGAAATCCGCCAGGACCGGCAACGGTTGCCCGTTGATCACCTCGCGCAATACGGTGAGCGGGTCGCGGCCGCTGCCTTTGTCATCGAACAATTCGTGTTTACCCAGAATCACCGCGGCGACCCGGTCAAACACGCCGCATAGCTTCAGGTGAGCAAAGGATCGCTCTACGGTGGCGATGTCTTTCAGCGAGTCTTCCAGCAGCAGAATGTCGCCGTCGTGAATCGGCGGCATAAACGGGCTGCCCCAGATCCCCGCCATGGTATTGAGGTTTCCGCCGATAAGCCGCCCCTGATAGCGACCGCTGCCATCAAAACGCCACTGGTTGGGATAGCGGGTTTTGGCACGCGATTGCTGATTCCAATCCAGCCGTTCATCGCTCCAGCCTGATGGCGGATGATACGTATGGCCGGGCTGCACGGTGCCGGTAAGAGCAACGAAGCCGGCGAAGGTGTCGTCTACCAGTGGCGGGAATTCACCAAACGATGCCACCAGCGCGGGGCCATAAAACGTCACCAACCCGGTACGGGCATAAATACCCAGTAATAGCGCGGTGACGTCGGAATAACCGATGATGATTTTTGGGTCGCGGCGTAGTGCGTCATAGTCGAGATACGGCAACAGGGCGTTGCTGTTGTTACCGCCGATGGTAGACATGATGCAGCGTACATCCGGGTCGCGGATCAGCGCATTGAGTTCATCAACACGGGCGGCAATGCTGCCGGAACGGTAGTAATCGGCTTTTCCCGTCAGCGCACCGGCGCGCAGCCGATAACCGTGCTGTTCAAGGAAGGTTTTCGCCCGTTCAAACCGTGCCGGGGCAAAGTGTGTCGCCGGCGAGGAGGGCGAAAAGAAACCGATGGTGTCGCCCGGGCGCACCGGTGCCGGCAGTAACAGAGTATGAGACATCAATTTCTTTCTCCGAACAGGTGTCACAAAGAGTGAGATTCAATCATAAGTATTTCTTTTTAATTAGCGGCCGCTATAAAAAATAATTACTGACGTTTTTTTATAAATGGCTGACTTCAATAACATCAATAACGTTTCTCATGCGAAAAGTGGGTTGCCGCCATGCAATTCTTCTTGTGAAACGCTATTTCATTCTATTTTGTGCGCCGGCTAAGGAAATTGCTAACCTTATGTCATTACAAGGTTTTATATATAGTTCATTTCCTGTTTTCGTACAGACAACGCAAAAATACGCCGCCCGGCCTGGCGAGTACGGGATAACGGTATTGTCACTCGAAACATAACAACAGACGACATTACACAGCACAGGGTTTGTAGCCATGAAGATTTCGACACGATTATGGAGTTTCACCGGAATGCTATCGTTAGGCATTCTGATTATGGGCGCTATTGGTCTTTTTACTGCTGAAAAAGCCAATCAGTCGCTCAAAACCGTCTATGAAGATCGCACGGTGGTGCTGGCGCAGTTGGAAAAACTGGAATGGCTGGTGCAGCGTAACCGGGTATTGATCATGGATATGCTGTTATTACCGAATGCGCTTAACAGACAACAACGTATTGATGAATTAAACCAGAATATGTCCCATATCGGCCAGGTGTGGGCCGAGTACCGTGTGACCTACCTGACGCCGGAAGAAACGCGCCTGGCGGACCAGCTTGCCGAAAACCTGCAACGCTATAGCCGGGAGGGCGTACAGCCGACGGATGCGGCAATCCGGGCGGGGCAAACCGATATGGCGCTACGTCTTTACGACGACAAGGTCAGCGCACTGGAAAAGCAGGGCCACGCACTGCTGAGTCAACTGGTGGCGCTGCAGGTTGAGGTTGCCAGAGACGAATACACCAGCTCGGTGCAACGTTACCAGTGGCTGAAAACGCTGGCTATTCTGGCGGTACTGGCGGGCATCGGCGGTGCCGTGGTGTTCGGCTGGTTGATGGTGCGCGGTATTGTCCGCAGCCTGTCGCAGGCGCAGGCGGCCGCCGCAGCGGTAGCGAATGGCGATTTAACCTATCCCATCAATGCCAGTGGGCGCGACGAGATTACTACGGTACTGAACACCTTGTCGCATATGCAGGAAAGTCTGGGCAGCATGGTCACGCAGGTGCGGCATGGCGCTGAATCGGTGAGGATGGCCAGCGGCGAAATTGCACACGGCAACCATGACTTGTCTGCCCGAACCGAATCTCAGGCCAGTGCGCTGGAGCAAACGGCGGCTTCCATGGAGCAATTGTCCGCGACTGTGAAACAAAATGCGGATAACGCCCGTCAGGCTAACCAATTAGCCCAGACGGCCAGCCAGGTGGCAGAACAGGGGGGAAGCGTGGTCACGCAAGTGGTCGACACCATGCGCGACATTAATGACAGCGCCCAGCGCATCGCCGATATCATCGGTGTGATCGACGGTATCGCCTTTCAAACCAATATCCTGGCGCTGAACGCGGCAGTGGAAGCGGCACGTGCCGGCGAGCAGGGGCGTGGGTTCGCGGTCGTGGCTGGCGAAGTGCGGGCATTGGCGCAGCGCAGCGCAGAGTCGGCGCGGGAGATCAAGACTCTGATTTCCAATAGCGTGGAGCGGATCGAAAGCGGTAGCGCACTGGCGGATAATGCCGGCCACACCATGCAGGACGTGGTGAATAGTATCCGCCGGGTGACGGATATTATGGGTGAGATCAGCTCCGCCAGCCATGAACAGAGCAGTGGGGTATCGCAAATCGGCGAAGCGGTGGTGAGTATGGAGCGTACTACCCAGCAAAACGCGGCGCTGGTTGAAGAGATGGCGGCCGCGGCGGGAAGCTTGAGCAGTCAGTCTGAGGAATTGGTGCAGGCGGTCGGGGTATTTCGGTTATCGGATCGGGCATCCGGCGCGCGGCCGGACACCCGTGTTGCAGAACAAGAGCTATTGCTGGGGTATCAGTAACCGATGGCGGCGCCAGCCGGTCGACGTGAATCGTTGGCGCCGTACAGATAACCTTCGCGTACCTTGCCGGAAACCGCCGAGTCGTTGCCGGAGTTGGCGGGAATGACGCCTTCCACACCAGGCAACCCGACCATGATAAGTTCGGTCGCGCCCCATGGCGTCTGTTCCACCATCTTATAGCCACGTTCTTTCAGCAGCGCGAGCGTATCGGCGGACAAACCGCGCTGTTCATAGTACACCTCGTCCGGCAACCATTGATGGTGGATGCGTGGTGCGTCCACCGCTTCTTGCGGCAGCATACCGAAATCGAGAATATTCAGCGCGCTTTGCAGCGTGATGCTGATAATGCGCGACCCACCCGGCGAGCCGATCACCAGGAAGATCTTGCCGTCTTTGGTCACCAGCGACGGGCTCATTGATGACAGCGGGCGTTTGCCCGGCGCAATAGCGTTGCGCTCACCCTGAACCAGTCCGTACAGGTTTTTTTCGCCGATTTTAACGGTGAAGTCATCCATCTCGTCGTTCAGGAAGAAGCCGGTGCCGGGGGCTATCACCACCGCCCCGAAACGGCCGTTTACCGTATAGGTGGTAGAGACGGCATTACCCTGATTGTCGACAATCGAGTAGTGGGTAGTTTCCGGTTTTTCATGCGGCTCCATACCGGGTTTGACCTGTTCGGACGGCGTGGCTTTGGTATCGTCGATTTTTTTGCGGATCTCGGCGGCATACTCTTTGCTCAACAACCGGTCGGTGGGATTTTTGACAAACGCCGGGTCGCCCAGATAGGTGTTGCGATCCATGTAGGCGTGGCGCATGGCTTCGGTCATGACATGGATGGCCTGCGCCGAGTTGAAACCCATGCTCTTCAGGTCGTAACCTTCGAGAATGTTCAGCGTTTCACACATCGTAATCCCGCCCGAGCTGGGGGGCGGTGACGAGATGAACTGGTAACCACGATAGTTGCAGGTGATGGGTTTGGTTTCGGTCACCCGGTAGTTGGCGAAGTCGGCGGCAGTCAGGATACCGCCGCCTTTTTTGGCGGCGTCTTCGATTATCTGGGGAATTTTGCCCTGATAGAACGCATCCGGGCCTTTATCCGATATCGCCTGCAATGTGTTGGCTAAATCGGCCTGTACCAGCCGGTCGCCCGGCTGTAAGGCAGAACCGTCCGAGCGCAGGAAAATGCGCGCAGACTCCGGGTCTTGCTTAAACCGTTTGACGGTGGTGTCGAGGATATCGGTGTCACCGCGGGTCAACACAAAGCCTTCCTGCGCCAGCCTGATGGCGGGCGCCATCACCTGAGCGCGAGTCAGCTTGCCGTACTTTTCGCGTGCGGTTTCCAGCCCCAGCACCGTGCCGGGAACGCCAGCGGCCAGATAGCCATACAGGCTGGCGTCTTTTTTGACTTTGCCGTCGGCGTCCAGATACATGTTGGCAGATGCGGCGGCCGGCGCGGTTTCACGGAAGTTGATAAATGTGTCCTGCCCATCCGCCAAATGAATCGTCATAAACCCGCCGCCGCCAATGTTGCCGCAACAGGGATTGACGACTGCCTGCGCGTAACCGACGGCGACTGCCGCATCAATGGCGTTGCCGCCCATTTTCAGAATATCGACACCGACTTGCGATGCCAGATGCTGTGACGTCACCACCATCCCGTTCTTTGCTTCCACTGCGGGTATGGAAACTGCGTGGACGGCACCGCTGACCAGTAATGCCGCCAGACTTAACGGCAGCCGCCATTTTCCTGATGCCATAGAACCCCCTTGTTGTTTTATTGGCGTTGTTATTAGTGCTGTGTTGGTTGTGTTTTCAGTTATGCATATCGTGTGCCATTTTTACGTTGAACAACATGGCGTTATCAGTGTAACCGCAGCGAAATGCCATGCACGGAAAATCGTCAGAAATGTGAATGGACAAGGGCTATGCTGTTTTTACATCGTCCGCGTCTAATCCGGTAACGTGAGATGCGTATTGGGCGTGGGGTGTCCGGCGCAGCGTAAATGAGTAAATGAGTAAATGAGTAAATGCGTGAAGGCGACACCTGACCCGCGTCAGGCATCGCCTTCGTGTTAACCGCAAGCTATGTGAGCAGACGAGAGCTCGCGCTAGCTTCGGGCCATGTGTCGGGTGTAGGCATCGTGCACGGTGGCGACGATCTGCTCGCAGACGGCCTGAGTCGGAGCACATTGCTGCCGGGTACGTCGACAATTTTCCGCAATATCGGGGTCGTCCAGGATCTGGCGTAATTTCTCATCCAGGTTGTCGATATCGCTGTCTTTAAGCCATGTTCCGCATTTCATAGCGGTGACTCGGCGAGCATTGTCGAACTGATCAAAAGCACTGGGAATAACCAGTTGAGGGATGCCGGCCGCGAAAGATTGCGCCATGGTGCCAATGCCGCCATGATGGAGAATAGCGGCGCACTGATGCAGGTATTGACTCAGGTTGATATGACGCTCGACACGAATGCCGTCATCGTCGGTTAAATGGTGGTCTAGCTGGCTGATGATCAGACATTGATAACCTCGTTGCCGGGTTTTTTTGACCAGAGAGACGATCAATTCCCGCTTAGTGCTCAATGCCCAGCTCGGCATAAAAATCACGGTAGGCGCACGTGCAATGAAGCGTGCCAACTCATCATCTTGCTGATTATCCAGCAAATTAAATAATGGGAAACCCACCTGATGAACATGAGCCGGCCAGTCTGGCAAAGGGGAGGCAAACCATTCCGGGAACAGGCATAGCAAAGCCGAATCTGAATGATGCGCCCATGATGTCAGAATGCGTTCGATACGCGGTAACTGTAGCTGGCTTCTGAAGTCGTTGATAAAGGGCGCCAGTGTACGGTCAACCAGGTATTTCTCGACAAAATACAAAAACAGGCGGCGCAGACCTATCGGCAGTCGCCGACTCCATGCCAGCTGACGATGGTGGGGCGGATCGTAACTGGAGATAAATGTTGAGGGTGTAACACGGACGGGAATGACGCAGCAACCATGGGTTTCACTGAACATCTTGGCGGAGAACGACCACAGTGATGTGAGGATGACAGAAGAGCTGTCTACCCATGGTTCCAGCGCGTCATAGGCCGGTTTTTGCTGCGCATTCATGTAATTAACCATTTCATTGAAGGCGGAGCGTTGATGCCACAATTGTTGTGAATTAACAGTACGCAAATACTCTTCGCTACTGCCAACCGGAATAAAATGAAGTCCTCTTTCCTTTGCCGTTTTCTCAAAATATGGATTAGTACAAAGGTAAACCTCTAATCCTGCATTCTTTAATGCTTCTCCTATTAAGATGAACGGATAAACATCTCCGGCAGAGCCAAGTGTGGATAAAAATATCCTCATGATTCCCTCCTGTTCGCCAATATTTCCGACGCATATCTTCCTTGATGTGTAATTTATTACCGTAATTAATCATGACATGAACAATTACGTTTTCACGGATCTCAGCGTTTTTCCTTTACCCTGCATGAGGCTGGTTTGCTGAGGATAGGGCGTCTCGCCTGTTCTGGTAAGACGTCATACCGTAACTGTTCGCTGAGCAGCGATAATAACAATCGACTGGTCAGCATGTTGTCGCGAGTATAGGGGAGGTAGTGTAAGGCTGTACAGGTATTATTTCGGCAGATGGTTTTAATAGTGATTACACATTGATTTGTTTTTTATATATAAAAATAAAATAGCAAAAAAAGAGATAACAAAATTAAATTATCACGGCGTTTTCGGTGTTGAAGGGATTGCGTAATGCTCTGATGAATATTTTGATTGATTATCAACCTAAGTGAAAAAAGCAGCTAACTCGTTTCATTTTGCATTAATTTAGTTGTGATGATGACGATGTTGATCGTGAGTTATGCATTGTTCAGCGAAGATGCCTGACGGGTAACAGCGTCAGGGAGAGGTGATCCTACCCACGTAATGTGGACACCGCCCTAAGCAAGGTTCTGGTTTTCACATTGTTCCGGGCCGAGTTCGCAGGCGGCGGCGACACCGATGCGTTCAGCCAGTTTAAGTGCTTCATCACGGAATTCAGGCGTGTACTGTTTACGGGACGTTTTACTGGTTGATGCGGGTTTTGTCATGAGTAATCACCTCTGGCTGAGAGTTTACTCACTTAGTCGCGCGTCCACGGATGCTGGGCAGGATCAGTCCAATTATCTGATTTATCTAAGTAACAAGGTTAGCCATCATCCTGATAAAAAAATTATAGAACTAGAGCAGTTGCATCAACATTTTCCTTGTGATTGGGTTTCTAATCTGCCTATAATGAGCAAGTACTTACTCATTTAATGATTGTGGTTAGGTGGATCTCAGTGGGAAGTACGCTGTGAAAATGTTGGTTTATCCGATGGCTAATAGGGCAGTTGCTCTTTTTGCAGCGCTCGATTTTCTTAATAAAGTACAGGTGTAAATATGAAATTTAACAGTAAAATCATGCGGATATTATCTGTGCTAACCGTTGCCGCCTTCACCATCATGGGCGCGAGTCATGGTGCGGTGGCAAAAGTGACACTCCAGAAAGTGAGTTTTCACAACAAGTTAGGCATTAATCTGGTGGGCAACATCCGCTACCCGGATGGCTTCGACAAATCCCATAAATACCCGGCCATTATTACCGTTCCTCCAGCTGGGGGGGCGAAAGAGCAAACAGCAGGGCTGTATGCTCAGAAAATGGCGGAGAAAGGTTATGTTACCCTGACCATGGATGCGTCCTTCCAGGGAGAAAGTGGTGGCTCGCCACGTTTTAAGGAAGATCCGATTACTCGTGTGGAAGATATCCGTAGCGCGGTGGATTACCTGGTTAGCCAGTCTTTCGTTGATGAAAACCGTATCGGTGTCCTCGGCATTTGCGCCGGAGGCGGGTACTCGGTAAGTGCATCCATGAGTGAACGTCGTATCAAAGCGGCCGGCGTGGTCGCGCCGGTAAACGCGGGACGTGAAATGCGTGCCGGTGGCGCGGAGGCCACGATTGCTTCTCTTGAAGCGGTAGCAAAGCAACGTACCGCAGAAGCCCAAGGTGAAGCACCGATGATTATTCCATTCATTCCGGATGAGTATAAAACCTCTGACGATATCGACCTGCGGGAAGCGTGGCAACACTATCGCACTGAAAGAGGTGCCGTTCCTAACTGGCAAAACAAGATGCGCTTCACCAGTATGGATGCCGTTACAGTCTTTGATGCCTTTTACTTATCCGACTCGTTACTGACGCAACCTTTGCAGATTATCGTTGGTAGCAAACAGGGGGCATTTGGCTCAAATAAAGATGGTCATGATTTGTATCAGCGTGCTGCCTCAACGCATAAAGATCTGATGGTCCTGGATGGCGCTTCGCATTTCGATCTTTATGACAAACCTGAATACGTTAATCAGGCTGTCGCCCAACTCACCAAATTCTATGCAGCAAATCTGAAATAGTGTGTACACCTGGTGGATGTGTAAAGTAGAAACACCGGGTATTGTCCTGACATCACATGGGGTAAAGGGTTGCAACAGAAGATCGTTTCCTTATAATGAGTGAGTACTTTTTTATTAAAATTGAATCCTCAGGGTTCCTTATTTATAGGTTTACGTGACATGGCAAGACCTCGTAGTGAAGAAAAAGCACAGGCAATACTTGAAGCGGCCAGCTTATGTTTTGCTGAACGTGGTATCAGTGCGTCAACAGCAATGATTGCAAAGCATGCCGGTTTGTCAGAGGGAACGTTGTTCCGCTACTTTCCGAGTAAAGAAGAGTTAATTAATGAACTTTACCTGTATCTGAAAAAAGACTTGTGTGCTTATCTCTCTAATGGTTTCTCGCCGTCTGCCTCACTGGAAGTGCGGGCTCGATTTTTGTGGTTTAGCTATATTTCATGGGGAGTCAGTAACCCTTCAGCGAATATCACACTGAGCCATCTTGATATTGGTGATCTGATTACGTCGGAAATAAAACAAAAGGCCGCAGAATTCTTTCCTGACATGGGGGTGGATGAGGCATTTGTGCAAAGCCCAGTGTTTAACGGTTTGAGCCGGGGTTATGCTGATACGGTATTCCAGTCACTTGCTGACTCAACCGTGAAGTTTGCGTCCCGCTATCCTGAAAACGCAGAAGCCTACAAAGAAGCGGGATTTGCCGTTTTCTGGAAACTGATTAATTAATATATCGCACCCTGTGATGTCTTTTTATTACAGGGTGATTTCAGAAGTACATACCAATAATCATCAGCTTTTTATCTTTACCGATAAATTCTGATTCACATGTTCCGACCTGGCACAAATTTGCTTTTTCTTAGCAGGGATGCTCCTGCGCATTTTTCACTGTAATTGTATTTTCAATTTTTTATTATGACGCCAATAAGAGAATAGATGAGAAGTAGTTGATGTAACTAGTGCACTTATATTTCAGGGTATTTCTACATCTGATGCACGATGTGGAATAGACGTGTGTGCGTGTTTATTTATTTCCATGTCACTAACCGTTAATTCAATATTTAACAGGATCCAGTATCATGCCATCTTCAAGCTATATGTTTTTCAGCAAAAAATATAATTGTGGGGGTAAATGTAAACGCCCTTCTGCACGTAGAAAAATAGCCTTACTCGCTTTACCACTTCTGGTTGCCGGATGTGACATGTCACATCCGGTAGCACAGGAAATCCCACCCATTTCTGTTCAATCGTTAACGGTTAAGGCGCAGCCCTTTGTACTGCAGACAACACTGCCCGGGCGTATTGAACCTGTCAGAGTGGCAGAAGTCAGGGCCCGGGTGGCCGGTATTGTCCTGAGTCGGGATTTCCGCGAAGGTGAGATGGTTAAAGCAGGCCAGATCCTCTTTCACATCGACCCGGCCTCTTTCCGGATGGCGTTATCTCGGGCACAGGGTGATCTTGCCAGGGCAGATGCTGCGTTAAGCGACGCCCAGGCCGTTCTTCGTCGTTACAAACCCCTCGTCGACATCAGCGCCGTGAGCCGACAGGATTTTGATAACGCGCAGACTACGCTGAAAACAGCCCAGGCAACACGCCAGTCTGCTTATGCTGATGTACAAGCCGCAGCACTGAATCTTGATTACGCCACGGTTCGTGCGCCGATATCCGGGCGAATTGGTCGGGCGCTGGTCACTGAAGGCGCACTGGTCGGTCAGAACGAAGCCACGCCTCTTGCCACCATTCAGCAAATTGATTCTGTCTACGCGGACTTTCAGCAACCCGTAACCGATGCACGTCGCCTGCGGGCCTCTTTTGAAGGGGCGGCTGATACGCAATCGGTGGGTAAGAATCAGATCATTTCTCTGACGGCTGATGGCTCGCCGGAAACACATGAAGGGCGCTTACTCTTCAGTGACATCACTGTCAGTCGTGATACCGGGCAGTTTTTAATGCGTGGTGAGTTCCCTAATAAAAAGGGTGCGCTGTTGCCGGGTATGTACGTCCGTATTCACCTGACGCAGGCCGTTGACCCCGACGCTATTCTGATCCCCCAGCGAGCCATCCATCGTAACAGTGAGGGGACAGCCCAGGTCTTTGTGATCGGTGCGGATAGCACCATTGAGAAACGGGAGGTTACGACAGGGGTGATGCAGGATTCGCGCTGGCAGATCACCCGCGGACTCAAAGAAGGTGATCGTGTGGTAACAGGGGGAACTGTCAGCGTTGGTCTGAAAGTCCGTGAGGCAAACGAGGCCAGCACTGCTCGGATTGAGCACAAAGAGCCGCTGAATACCGCCCGGAACTGACCGTCGCTCCCAGAGCCTTATCTTTACAGGACGAACAAGTATGCCTACGTTTTTTATCGACCGCCCCAATTTCGCCTGGGTGATCGCCATTTTCATCACCCTTGCGGGATTGCTGGCCATCCGCTTCTTACCCGTCTCCCAGTTTCCGGTGGTCGCACCACCACAAATTATGATCACGGCCACTTATCCCGGCGCATCCGCGACGATGGTGGTGGACTCCGTGACCAGCATCATAGAAGAGGAATTAAATGGTGCAAAAGGGCTTCTATACTTTGATTCCACTGCCAGCTCCGCCGGTACCGCTGAAATCACAGTGACATTTGAACCAGGCACCAACCCGGATCTGGCGCAGGTTGATGTCCAGAACCGGCTTCAGAATGCGCAGTCACGCCTGCCCGCGTCTGTGGTACAGCAGGGAATACATGTCGAACAGGCTAACTCTGGATTTCTGTTGATGTATACGCTGGGCTATAAGGATGGCGCGGGTCAGGGTAGGGTGAATCTGGATGACTATGCGGTGAGGAGTGTTAACAATGAAATCAGCCGTATTCCGGGTGTTGGACGAGTGCAGTTTTTCGGTGCAGAAGCCGCAATGCGCATCTGGATCGATCCACAAAAACTGGTAGGTTATGGTCTCTCGGTTACCGATGTGAATAATGCGATTGCGGCTCAGAACGTGCAGGTACCGGCAGGCAGTTTTGGTAGCAAACCGGGTACAACCGATCAGGAGCTGACGGCGTCTATCGTCATCAAAGGGATTCTGGAAACACCGGAAGCGTTTGGCCGGATTATCCTCCGCTCAAATGAAAACGGTTCAACAGTGACTCTCGGAGATGTCGCGCGTATAGAAATAGGCAAGCAGGATTATAATTTCTCCACCGTGATCAACGGAAAAGCGGCGGTGGGTGCCGCTGTTCAGCTTGCGCCGGGGGCAAACGCACTCCAGACCGCGAAAGCGGTTAAAGAAAGGTTGGCGGAATTATCCACCGGATTTCCTGACGGCGTGGAATTTGCCGTACCCTATGACACCTCGACATTTGTCGGTGTTGCCATCGAAAAGGTGATTCACACGCTCGGTGAAGCCATTGTTCTCGTTTTTGTTGTGATGTTTCTTTTCCTGCAGAATATCCGCTACACGCTGATCCCAACCATTGTCGTCCCGGTCTGTCTGGCGGGTACGCTGACGCTGATGTATGCACTCGGATTTTCCGTAAACATGATGACCATGTTCGGTATGGTGCTGGCGATAGGTATCCTGGTTGATGATGCTATCGTGGTGGTTGAAAACGTGGAGCGCATCATGGCTGAAGAGGGACTTTCGCCCCGACTCGCCACGATAAAAGCCATGCAACAGGTCTCCGGCGCGATTATGGGTATTACCGTCGCCCTGGCCTCTGTCTTTTTACCTCTGGCATTTATGAGTGGCTCTGTGGGGGTGATTTATCAACAGTTCTCCCTGACACTGGTCGTTTCTATTCTTTTCTCCGGTTTCCTTGCCCTGACTCTGACGCCTGCGCTTTGCGCCACGATCCTCAAGACGATACCGCAGGGGCATAACGAGGAAAAAACGGGATTCTTTGGTTGGTTCAACCGTAAATTCGCGGTCCTGACGGACCGCTTCAGCGGGATTAATGCCCATCTTGTCCATCGCAGTGGACGATTTATGCTCATCTATGTCGCCATCGTCGCGGCACTCGGATTCAGCTACATACGCTTGCCAGAGGCCTTTGTCCCTGTGGAAGACCAGGGCTTTTACCTGGTGAATTTGCAACTCCCTGCCGGAGCCACGTATGCCCGAACTGAGAAAACCACTGACGAACTGAATCAGTATCTTCTTGGCCGCGATACGACAGCCACGACAGCCGTCCTTCTGGGGTACAGCTTCTTTGGCAACGGGCAGAATGCGGCGATGGGGTTCGTGACGTTGAATGACTGGTCCACGCGTGCAACAAGTGCTTCTAATGACGTTGCAGCCTTCAATGCCCGGTTCTCACAGTTAAGCGATGGGCAGGCAATGGCGATTGAACCGCCACCGATTGAAGGGCTGGGCAATGCGGGTGGGTTCTCGCTGCGCCTGCAGGATCGTGGCGGAATGGGACATGCCGCACTGCTTGCAGCCAGAGACAAACTGCTGGCAGCGGCCAGTCAGTCTTCTGTTATCGCGTATGCCATGATGGAGGGGCTTGAAGATGCACCGGCATTAAATCTTCAGATTGATCGCGAAAAGGCGGAAGCGTTGGGCATCAGTTTCAGTTCTATCAACTCGGCCATATCCAGTGCGTTTGGTTCGGCGTCGGTTGCCGATTTTTCTAACGCAGGAAGACAGCAGCGCGTGGTGGTTCAGGCAGATATGCAGTACAGAATGACGCCCGATACGCTGCTCAACCTGTCTGTGCCAAACCGCAATGGAGAACAGGTTCCCCTTGGTTCTTTCGTCTCGATGAAATGGGAAAATGGACCCGTCCAGCTTGCTCGCTATAACGGCTATCCCGCGATCCGCATTTCCGGTGATGCAGCGACGGGCCACAGTAGCGGTGAAGCCATGGCAGAAATGGAGCGCATTATATCCACCCTTCCTGAGGGGGTCGGGTATGAATGGACTGGGCTGTCACTTCAGGAAAAACTTGCCGGTGCCCAGGCCCCGTTACTGATTGCGTTGTCCTTCACGGTGGTGTTCCTACTCCTTGTTGCCCTTTACGAGAGCTGGGCCATTCCGGTGGCGGTTATGCTGATTGTTCCTATTGGCGCACTAGGAGCGGTTCTGGCCGTGACTATTTTGGGTATGCCCAATGATGTTTACTTTAAAGTCGGGTTGATCACCATTATTGGTCTGTCGGCCAAAAACGCCATTCTTATCGTTGAATTTGCTAAAAGCCTTCATGAGAAAGGGGCCAGTATCCGTGATGCCGCCATGGAAGCCGTCAGACTCCGCTTCCGTCCCATCATTATGACCTCAATGGCCTTTATCCTCGGGGTTGTGCCACTCGCACTGGCGACGGGAGCCGGCGCTGCCAGCCAACATGCCATCGGTGTGGGTGTCATCGGGGGAATGGTCTTCGCAACGCTGCTGGGCGTGGTTTTTGTACCGGTATTTTTTGTCTGGGTTCTGGGGCACTTTGCACGCAATGCGCGCAAGGAGAAAAATCAGACCGTTGTCTTCCAGCCTGACCACGAGGATAACCTCTGATGAAACGTTATTTTGTGCTTAAAACGCTGTCTGTCTCTCTCATGGCTGCCCTGCTGGCAGGGTGTTCTCTGGCTCCAGCCTATGAACGTCCAGACGCGCCTGTTGCAAAAGACTGGCAACAATCAACCGGGGAAACACGGGTATCGGCTACATCTCTGAACTGGCATGAACTGGTACAGGATGGGCACTTGCGGGAACTGATTGCCCTCTCGTTAAAGGAAAATCGTAATTTACGGCAGACCTTGCTGAATGTGGAGGCAACACGTGCTCAGTATCAGATTCAGAGATCCAGCCGGTTACCGGATCTGCAGCTTCAGGCATCGGAAACACGTCAACGGACCCCGGCTGACCTGAACACATCAGGGCAGTCTGGTATTGCAGGATCGTTCCAGGCTGGCGTAGGCATGACAAGCTTTGAGCTGGATTTGTTCGGGCGGGTGCATGACCTGTCGTCGTCTGCCTTTGAAGAATATCTGGCAACGGAATACGGTAGCCGTAATGCAGAAATCAGCCTGGTGTCAGAAATTATCCAGGCATACCTGGTCAGAGATGGGGCACTAAACAGGCAACGTCTCTCTGAAGAAACGTTAAAAAACCGGCAGCAAAGCCTGACATTAATTAGCGCCAGGCTTAATGCCGGGACTGCTTCGGAACAGGATTATCAGGATGCACTGGGTCTTGCCGAACAGGCAAAGGCGGTTCTGGCCGGTGCCGAACGTGAGGTCAGGCAGTCCACGAATGCCCTGGTTCTCCTGTCGGGGGCACGGAATATCGATCGTTATCTGAGTACTCAGGCAACGGACAAACCCGTTATAGTGCAGAGTATCGCCCCTGGCGTACCGTCAGATCTGATAACCGGCAGGCCGGATGTCATCGCAGCGGAGCATCGCCTGATGGCCAGAAATGCGGATATTGGCGCTGCCAGAGCGGCATTCTTTCCCCGGATTTCTCTGACTGGGGTAGCGGGTACCTCCAGTGCCGAGTTGTCAGGCCTGTTCGGTGCCGGGCAGGGCATGTGGTCGTTCATGCCGCAGGTCAGTTTGCCGCTGTTCAGTGGGGGGCGTAACCGGGCAAATCTCGAGCTGGCCAGTCTGCGAAAAGATGCCGCCATTGCCGCCTATGAACAGACCATTCAGACTGCATTCAGGGAAGTGGCCGATGCGCTGGCAGCAAAAGATACGCTGAACCGGGAAGAGGCCGCACGCAAGGCTCTGGTGGCAAGTGATAACAAGGCGCTGGCGATCGCCCGGGCGAGATATTCCGCCGGTGTTGATGACTATCTTCGCTATTTACAGTCAGAACGAAACACGTTTGATAATGAGCTGGCGCTGATTAGCACGATGACGCAAAGACAACAGGCTATCGTCAGTCTTTTCACTGCACTGGGTGGTGGATGGAAAAAAGGTGAGCAGGCGGATACGGCCTACGTGGCTAACCGATAAAATCCCTCTTTTCAGGGCAAGTGTTTTTAGTATCAGTAAATAAGAAAGAGGCCAGCGGCCTCTTTCTTATGATTACCTGCAGATTATTTCGCGGAAGGTTCCATATTCCACCACTGTTTCTCCGTAGCTGGTTTAAGGAACTCAACGCCTTCGCCAATTTCGGGTGTGGACAATGAAATGCCTTTTTCCCGGGATAACGACACAATGTTAATAAACGGCGCATCCCAGGAATGGAAGGCCAGGTCAAAGGTGGCGTTGTGAATGGGGAACAGCCATTTCCCTTTCAGGTCCTCAAAAGCCTGGACGGTATCTTCAGGGAGCATATGGATATCTCTCCAGCCCGGGTCGTAAGCACCGGCCTCCAGAAAGGCCATATCAAACGGCCCGTACGCATCGCCGATTTTCTTGAACCCGTCGAAATACCCTGAGTCACCGCCGAAAAAGAGCCTGAAATTATCAGACACCATGGCCCAGGACGTCCATAACCGTTTATTACCGTCGAACAATCCGCGGCCGGAGAAATGCTGTGCCGGTGTAGAGACAAACGTAATGCCATCAATCTCATGAGACTGCCACCAGTCGAGCTGAATGATTTTCTCTGCCGGGACGCCCCAGGAACGAAGTAAGTCACCCACCCCGAGAGGCGTTAGGAAAAAACGGGTTTTATCCTTGAGCTTCATAATAGCGTCGTAATCAAGGTGATCATAATGGTCGTGTGAGATGAGTACGCCTTCGATTTCAGGCAACTGCTCCAGGGTTATCGGTGTACCCTGGAACCGTTTAGGTCCGAGCCACTGCACAGGAGACGCTCTTTTGCTGAATACTGGGTCAGTTAACCAGTATTTATTCTTCATTTTCAGCAGTAAAGATGAGTGACCCAGGCGGAACACCGTGTTATCCGGGCTATTGAGCACGCGTTCTGTCGTGAGCTGCATGACCGGAAGTGGGTTTTCCGGCTCGGTATGAGGTGGTTTATTAAAGGTAAAATTCCACAGAACTTTGATATCTTCAAGGGTGCCCACTTTCTGTCTTGGATTGACATTCTTAAAGGCACCCTCATGGAATTGTGCTGAATCAGGGTATGCAGGGTTTTTTTCCACCCCAAAATTGCAAAACAACGCCACGGCTATCGCTCCTGTCAGGATGGCTACTTTTTTCTTGGTTAGCTTCTGTGAGAACCGGCGAGCGGGGGGAGAATTCCTGCTCTCTGCCGGTCCGGATGTGGTTTTTTTCATGACGTAATGGCCTGTCAAAAGACGATTGCATTGATACCGGATATCGATCCGTATCGTGTATGGTTGTTTCGTTTAAGGAGATGGCAGACCCCCAGTGAGTCTGCATCGTTAAGGATTAAAAATAGGTGGGTAAGCGCGGGCTGTAGGCCTGTTCAAGCTTGATGATTTCATCCGCTGAAAGTTGGACATCAAGTGCCGCAACAGCGTCTTCAAGATGTTTTGATTGGGTGGCCCCAATTATGGGGGAGGTGACGCCCGGTTTACTCAGCAACCACGCCATGGCAATGGTTGCCATCGACACGTGGTGCTCTGCTGCAATGGATTCAACCGCGTCGACAGTCGCTTTATCGCTGGCTAGATACAGTGGTCGGCCCTGCTGATCGGTTGCCGGGTTTTCCTGAGCGCGTGTGGAACTGCTGGCTCCCCATGGACGAGCAACCAGACCTGCGGCCAGAGGACTCCAGGGCAGGGAGGCGATGCCCTGATCGCTGAGCAGGCCAAACATTTCCCGTTCTTCTTCACGCTGAACCAGGTTGTACTGGTGCTGCATGGAGACAAATTTCGTCCAGTGATGACGTTCGGCCACATACTGCATCTTAGAGAACTGCCATGCCCACATTGAGCTAGCCCCAAGGTAACGGACTTTTCCAGCCTTAACGATATCATGGAGTGCTTCCATGGTCTCTTCGACGGACGTCAAGGGGTCGAAACGGTGGATTTGATACAAGTCGATGTAATCTGTGTCCAGACGCTTCAGAGAGGCATCAACCTGTTCCATAATTGCTTTACGGGACAGCCCTCCGCCTCCCGGCCCCTGGTGCATCGGGAAGTACAATTTTGTCGCCAGTACAATGTCATCACGACGCGTATATTTTTTAATGGCGCG
Source organism: Dickeya sp. ws52 (assembly GCF_007210685.1). Taxonomy (NCBI): domain Bacteria; kingdom Pseudomonadati; phylum Pseudomonadota; class Gammaproteobacteria; order Enterobacterales; family Pectobacteriaceae; genus Dickeya; species Dickeya sp. ws52. Next base: position 49,994 of record NZ_SZVX01000003.1, on the reverse strand, counting down.
GCCAATAATTTCTTCTGAAGAACCCAATCCATACACATTGGCGGTGTCCCAGAAGTTGATACCCAAATCGAGCGCCTGTTTAATCAGTGGCTCAGATTCTGACTCCTCCAATGTCCATGTGCCCTGAAGGGCTGGTTTACCGAAGCTCATGCAGCCCAGAGCCAAACGGCTTACCTGGAGGCCCGTATTACCCAGTCTGATCTTTTTCATATATATCCCAGTTGATTATGATTTTTTATCGCTCTATGTCTCCGATGAGAAGAAGAAAATCAGAGACGCTGACAATCCGTGTATAGTGAACCGTCATTAAAAGCGTGAGTGCTCACTCATTATATGAACCGGCAATGAAAAAACAACCCTTTTACGTTAAAGATGCACAAGACAGACGTATCTGGAGTGAAGGATTAAAACTATGGCTGATGGCGTGGAATGTTTTTACTGCACAAGGCCGATAGAGCATATAGCAGTGGGACGATGGGGTTGTCAGCAATATTGAAGGCTTGTTGCTAAAGAGAACCGATTTGCACTACATCGATATCTATCGCGATATCCCCACCACTGTGCGAGTACTGCACTGGTCAATTTACTTATTTCAATCATATCCATTGTTATTATAAATCAATGTGTTATTTTTTTAACAAAGCAGACCTCATAAATCTTAAGTCTGCCTCATCACACGAACCTTTATCTTGTTATTCAATCCCTGCAAGCGATAGTTGTTGTCGGTCTTGTCGATTACGCCAGGCATAAGGAGGCGTATATTTTATCTTGCATGAGTCGAGATAATCCAACCATCACTGCATCATCGCTTTACGGGCATCAAGGTATTCCGCTTTATGGATGTAAGCGGCTCTAACGCTGTTGCGCTCCTGATTGCTCATCTGGCGCTCAACCGCATTGACCACCGGCCGGATTCCATCAGGGCACTACAGACCATTGCCCGAAATCCGTGGCTGCAGATTTCATCTTTTGTGTCATAACCCATCAGACGTAAGGCCTTGTTGACCGTGTTTTCGCACCACGCCCTGAATAGCGGACACCGGGGATAGACTCGCGGGTGGCAGGAATGGTCCAGATTTTGTTTCTGAAATCGATCTCAGACCAACGGGCGAAACGCAGTTCCGCTGGAACGGATGAACAGGTGCAAGGTGAGTGATACGGCCAGGCGGGTTAATTCTCGTGCTTGCTTGTAGCCCTCAATCCGAGTCAAGAGTTCCGGTAGTTGCTCCAACTGAAGGGCAGGGTAGTGGCGTTTAACGGGAGAAGTGATGATACCGTCAAGATTCGCCGCCGGATTGTTTTCAATCAGCTCTTGATGTACGGCATGACGCATGATGTTGCACATATGCTGTCGGGTTCGTGACGCTACTTCGAGCAAACCTTTTTTCTCAATCCCTTTCAGCAGGTCGATGACTAACAGGTACAGACCGTGAGAATCGGAAACTTTGAAGGGTTTTGCGGATGGTTTTACGTTGCGGATTTTTGAGTCGTTAAGAGACATGTGGGGGTCACTCCGTCATCGAACCAACTTGACCCCAAATCTGACCACCCAATTCTCCCGATGCGCAGCGAAAACTGAAAAGGCATCGGCACGCTATCACACGGAATAAAAAGCAAAAAGCAGATGCCTTTCGATATCTGCTTTTTTGAATTTGGCTCCTCTGACTGGACTCGAACCAGTGACATACGGATTAACAGTCTGATAGATATTTTAATAAATTCAATGATATAAATGATGTTTTCAGAATATGGCTGTATAAATCTACAATTTAAAAATCATAGGGTTAGCTGATTTTATGGCTGAATATTCCGAATGTTTTATTCATCCTAACCTGGGTTTTTATTCACTTTATTCTGACCATCGACAGCGGGCACGACTTTGATTTTACGGTCATATGTGGCCGTTTGCCTGATGTTCTTGTGTCCCGAAATCTGCTGTTTCTCCTGAAGCGTCCCTTCCAGATCGCTAATGCCTTTGGCTTTTAAATCGTGGAATGTGAAATCGAAATTCAGATCGGGATAATTTTTCACGGCTTCTTCTTTTGCTTTCCGCCAGTGGTTGGCGAACCCGGCTGCTGTATATCTGCCGCCGCTCGACTGGTGAAGGATAAATGTGCTGACTACTCCCGGCCCTGTGCCAAGCTCGTGCGACATCGCCACCGCCGCCCGTAGGCGTGGTGACCAGGCTTTAATCTGCTTTACGCCAGTCTTTCCCTGACGGATATAAATCCCTTCATCCAAAAGCTGATCGCGGCGCAGGGCCAGCACATCGCCCTGACGCGCGCAGCAGAGATAAGAAATCTCCATCGCCACCCTGACCAGCAAATCAGCCGACGCATAAATCGCTTTGTATTCCTTGTCGGTAATGTAGCGATCGCGGGGTGTTTCAGTGTACTGACGCACTCCGTGGCAGGGATTAATCTTCACAATGCCCCGCTCGTATGCCCACCGGAAAACCCTCGACATAAACGCTTTTTCACGGTTAGCCTGGACGGTGCTTTTCAGGCCGCGCTTGTCCATGTATTTCCGGATGTGCTGGGGCTGGATATCGGAAGGCGACATGCGCCCGAACGGCTTCACTACTTTCCGGGCGTAGCCGCGGTAATCTGACCTTGTGCGCTTGCCCAGGGCGTTGAAGTCCGCTGATGTAAAGAACCGATCAACCAGTGAGGCAAAATCATGTTGTTCTTTGCTGTCTTTTAGCAGGCGCTCGTATGCTGCCCATATCTCTGACATTGGCGCATCAAAAGCACACAACCGAATAGTGCCGCCGCCGGCCGGCTTAAACTCGAAAGCGGATCGCCCGCGCGACACGCGGGGTGGCAGATCGTTATCTGCTGGATTTTTACGTGGACGAGCCATTATTCCATCGCCCCCCAGTCAGGTTCGCTTGTTGCGGGCGGCGTTGCCCGATGCTTAAGCGGATTATTGAAATGTGCCCAGGTTGTACTGGGGCGCCCGTCTCGTCGGGTTATAAAAAATATACCGGCGTCGCGCAATGCCTCGCACTGCCTGGACGGAATTTTATACCCGGTCAGCCTTTCGATATCGGCATCCGGAATGATGTCGGTTTCTGGATTAGACACTGCTACCTCCCGCGTCTTTTTTACAGCTCTCGCTACAAACCATCCGACCGGCACGCGTTAACACGTAGTGCTCCCAGGTCATCAGCCCGAACCATGATTGCTGGCTCTCCATTCGGTGCTCCAGCAGACCGTCACTTACCAGTTTTGCAGCCAGCTTTGATTTTGACTGGAAGCTGGCGCCGCGGATCTCGCAGGCAAACACCTTTTCCAGCATCGCCAGCTCTTTTTTGTTGGGCATCACTTCCGATCCTTCTTCCCGTTATAGGCTTCGTGACTCATCAGCTGCCAGTTGCGTCCATTGTCGCGGGACAGGAGCCGCCAGCGCCGGTTAACGCGCAGGCTGAGGTGCCCCGTTCTATGGATGCGGCAGGCGAAAACCCGGTGTTTCCGGTACCGGCTTAATGTCATCACTGCTTGCGTGCATACCCATTCCGGTGCGCGAATGACTGTAATGACCATCCTCTGGCGATCACTCATCATCAATAATACCTCCCACCAGCTTACGGAAGGCTGCCGGGCCAAGCTCCTGCACCATGTCACCGAATTGATCCAGCAGGCAACCCAACCATTGGATACCCTCACGAGTCAGCGCAGGGTCACGGCCGAGAGAGGCTTGAAACCCATCAGAATCCCGCATTTCTTCATTGTTGTTGAGCATACGCATGTACCAGTTGAAACGCCTTTCCACTGAATAACCAGCCTCCTCTAGGTGCGAGTCAACAAGCCCTTGGGGTCCTGACAGACTGAGTTCGATATCACCGTAAGCGTGTCGGTATATAGTTCGCCGGTGCATGGCAACCTGATGAAGCAGGAATGCATGGCAAACCCAGTCGAGCGCCAACTGATGCCGCTCATCCGGTGTGCCAGTGCCAGCAATGTTTGGCGCTTTCATCGTGTCGATCCCCGTGCTGTTGCCTTGTGTGCGCGTATTAGCGTCGGCGATCTGCCGGCGATGCAAGACCTCATCAGAAATAATCTTGAGCGATTATGCTGCATGATTAACATCGCTCTCTTGTGCTGGTGCTAGAACGGTATATCCAGCCCGCCGTGCCAGTTCCAGAAAAACCCCCATCCTACCCACATGCTCATCATCAAGTAGAGGGGCATCGCTGGTGACTCTGCCATTCTCCACATACACCAGCACGCGCCCGGTAAAGTTGGGTGATACGCTTAGCTTGGCGCTAATAGATGCATTGCTGATGATGGTATTTAGTTCTTCTTTGGTTATGTCTGCGAAGTGATTATTCACATTGCCATGATGAATGTTCATACTCGAGCCTCAGTTTTTGCGGTTAGTGGTGATCTGTTCGTTCTCGGCCGCGTCTATTGCTTCCGGAACTCCGTCAAGCAAAAACATAATTGCGCCAACCATGTTTGCTTCCTCTTGACTTTGCCTACCCAGAGTTTCAAGCCATACACCGAGAACGGCTTTTGCCGACTCTACTCGGCACTTCGCATCAAGAAGCTGCATGTGCATAGGAATTCACCTCCATCACGTTGGTACCGTTATTTTCGATGGCATCGGTGACTGCGGCCAAAACCATTTCGCTCATCACCTCAATACCCAGCGGCGATAATTTGCTGCTGTCTTTGTTTTGCATGTTTGCGTACAGCGTTTTTACCCTGTTACAAGCGCCGTCAATTCCAAATTCAGAAATGCCAGCGGTTTCGATATATTTCACCATGCAGGCTTTAATATTTTCTTCTGAAACTTCAACGGTGGTCTTACCACCACTTTCGAGCTTAATAATTGCCACGTTGCTACCATAGTGAATCTTGCAAAAACTGATATATAACCGGGCTACGCGCTCACGTTCTTTTTTTATCTGGCTCGATGGAATACTATTGTCCATAACGCTCTCCATTTTTAGGGTAAAGGGAACCCCCGGCGCTGGCGCCGTAATTAAATTTGATTATTTGGCTGTGTTAATTAATACGGTCTGGTTTTCATTAATGCATAATATTCTTTTTCTGATTCTTTTTTCTGAGCTAATAGCTTTCCGTGTTGCTCACCCCAGGCGTCAAATTTTTTCAGCCAGCGTTCTTCGGCCTTTTGTTGCAGTATTTTACGAGATAGCAAGCGGCGAATCCGGCGTTCGCAGCGTGAGTGGGCTAACCAGTATCGCTCGGTAAGAGGTCCGCGGCGTTCAGCTAAAACCCCTTCAACGTATACCCGTTGAATAGGTTCGTGTGTCGGAATATGGGCCTTGTCAAATACACCTGTTACCATGAAGTGAGCCAGGTTATTTATCGCAGCGCTTCGGCTAAGAAATCGGCGTGACCGACCGTGACGTGAGACAATAAATACTGGCCGATCAATTACCTGAAATGCTTTGTTTATACCGATGTTGTCGATAATTACTTTTTCACCAATATTATCGTGTTTTTTCTTTTCTGGATTCATATTGTTAATCCTATAAGTTGCGCCATAAATTGACTCCACTCTTTTAAGTGCTTCACTTTAGGTGGCATGTGTCACGCCTCTTATCCAATCATTAACGCAAGTGATTTTTGAGTTCCTAAATTGATATCCTTCACGACGGCGATTAAACTCCCGAATTCTTGATTGCCTATTTTTCATTCAGCAAGGATGCAGCAATAGGCAGAAGCAAGCCAAGCTGTTTCACTTGGGGGTATTCCTCATTCCTTAACGGTGTTCATTGATCATCCTTTCTTACCTTGCTGTGTAACAGATGATGTAAATCTACAATCATAAATTGTATATTTCAATAATAAAGTTACAAAAAAATCCAGATCTTGAGATCTGGATTTTAAATTATTGATTGTTATTGTTTTATTTTTTTAGATGTCTTTCGATAAAGTCATTGATTTCATTTAGCCGCAATTGAAAAAGTTCTAACATCCGTTTTCTTTCTGAGCCTGGCAAATCCCTATATATATGAATTAACTGTCTTTCTTCATCTGTAAGTGCAACGGTTTTTTGGTCATCCGTTACCGAAGAGGTTGCTCTGCTTTCTTGGTGCGCAGGGCTTTCACTACCATTTTCAAGTGGCATAAGAAACCAGTGCTCTGGTTTTCCTGTTACTGATGAAAGCTTCTCCATCATGCCCTGTCTTGGAGAACTTATGCCGTTACACCAGCGCTGAACAGCTTGAGGTGTGATACCCATACGTCGAGCCAGCTCGGACTGACTGATCCCAAGATCTCTGAGTGCGCTATTAAGGCGAGAGGAGAAAGTACTTAGCTGCGAATTTTTCATGACTTTTATTGTATCCCATCCATTGAAAACATAAATACAATAGATTATTGTAGATTTATTGTATCTACAATGGATTTGATTATGTCTGTTGATATCAAGCGGCTCGTAATGTCCATCGCCAGTCAAAGTGAGATAGCCAGAATCCTAAACTGCAGACAGCAGACGGTTAGTTTGTGGCTTAACGGAAAGGTTCCTGATGGCCGAGTCATCCAGCTTGCTCGCGCTATTGGTTGGCGTGTCACCCCTCACCAACTCCGTCCAGATATTTACCCTGGTGAACTGGATGGAATACCTAATGATATTCGAGTCAATTTTAACTCAATCGCTGGGGAGTAACGGCATATGGCGCGCATCCGAACTATTAAGCCTGAGTTCTTCTTGCATGACGAACTATTTGAACTGGAACGGGAGACTGGATTACCGGTTCGGTTGGCTTTCATTGGACTGTGGACTCAGTGCGATCGTGAAGGCCGGTTCAAATGGCGCCCGTTACGCCTTAAGGCTGCAGTGCTTCCTTATGATGATGTCGATATGTCACGCGTACTTCACGCGTTAAATACGCGTGGTTTTCTCGTGAAATACAGGTGCGGCACGGATGAATATGGCGTGATTCCTTCGTTCAAAAACCATCAGGTCATTAACAATAAGGAGTCAAAAACTGAACTTCCGAGCCTTTCTGACGGTGAAATCATCAATCCCGCAATTGGCGCGGGTTCTGACGCGAAACTCACGCGTGAATATCGCGTAGATGACGCGAACCAAGGGGAAGGAAAGGAAGGAAGGGAAAAGGAAAGGAAGGAATTAAACACTTTGTCCGATTCGAATCGGACAGCTGAATCCGAACCCGATAGACCGCCTGCACAGAAAAAAAACGGATCGGCATCCGTTGACGGCAATCAGGATTCAGAATTTGCTGGTGCTGGTGGTAATCCCGATACAGTTGAAACGGCTTTTGAAGAAATTTTCTGGGGGGCTGGACTTCGCAAGGACGCCAAAACCAAGGCTAAGGCTGCATTCCGCACGAAATATCGCGAGTGGAAAAAAACTACCCATGGCACACCGGAAGAGTTCGCACAGATGCTGGCGAGCGATATTCGTTTGAGGCTGCAGGCGTTTGTATTTGGGTTCGACAGGTTGCTACCGACGTCGTACTTGAACGGCGAGCGTTGGAACGACGAAAAACCATCCACACAAGGGCAGGGTGACGCGCCAGCAGGTGGGATTAAACCGTTCGTGTACAACGATCCAGAATCGGCAGAGGTGTTTATCGATTACGATGCTATGCGTAGCGCTATGGCTGGGAGTGTTCGCTGATGACGCCTGCTGAACTGTCAGAAAAATTATGGGATAGCGTTGACCGGGTCGTGAAATACCTGCTTCCGAATGGCAAAAAATCGGGTAACGAATGGTGCGTGGGTAGTGTTGGCGGTGAAGCTGGCCAAAGCCTGAAAGTAAATCTTGCTGGCGATCGGAAATGGGCGGACTTTGCCAGTGGCGACGGCGGTGATCTGCTGGATTTGTGGGTATTGGTGCGTAACTGCCAACTTCATGATGCTATGCGCGAGGCAAAAGAATTTCTCGGATTAAAAGATGATGATCGCCATTTTGAGGCGAAGAAAAAAACCTTTTCTCGCCCGAAAAAACAGGGGGTCAAGAAAGCATCTCAGTGTTACGGCTATCTGGCGTCGCGGGGCATTACGAGGGAGACGGCAGATAAATTTCGAATCAGTGATGCGGTGGTATGGTTCGCCGACGAAAAACGGGAATTACCCGCCATTGCGTTCCCATACCTGCGTAATGACGAATTGCTACAAATCAAGCGGATCAGTACCGAACGGCCAAATGGAAAAAAGGTAATCATGGCAGAAGCTGACTGTGAGCCGTGCCTGTTTGGTTGGCAGGTTATGCCCCACAACATGCGTATCGTTGTTCTCTGTGAAGGGGAGATAGATTGCATGACCTATTACCAATACGGGCTTCCGGCGCTTTCTGTCCCGTTCGGCGGCGGCAAGGGTGCTAAACAGCAGTGGATCGAATACGAATATCACAATCTCGACCGGTTTGATGAAATCTGGCTCAGTCTGGATAACGACGATGTAGGGCTGGAGGCGGCTAAAGAGATTGCTCGTCGCCTGGGTGAGCATCGTTGCCGTCTGGTGGAACTGCCGCACAAAGATATCAATGAATGTTTGCAGTCTGGGATGACTTCGGATGAGGTCATTGGCGTTCTGGAGAGAGCGAAATATTTCGATCCGGACGAGCTTTGCTCCGCTGGCGATCTGCTGCAGGAAACCATCGACGCCTTCGAGCATCGTGATGTTGGGTTGTTCACCAGCCCGTGGGATTCGCTAAACCATAATTTTAAATTCCGTTCATCGGAATTGACGTTGGTTAACGGGGTTAACGGGCACGGTAAAACCGAACTGGTCGGCCATATCGCCGTTGATGCCATGAGCCAGGGGGTAAAAACGTGCATTGCTTCTCTGGAATTGAAGCCCGGGAAAATGCTGGCTCGTCTGACTCGACAGACAATTTGCACCGCTTCACCACCAAGAGTGGAAATAATTCAAACGAACGAGTGGTTTTCTGATCGGCTGTGGGTGTTCAAATTGACCGGGACAGCAAAAGCCAATCGGCTCCTTGAGATTTTTGCTTACGCCCGCCGCCGCTACGGTATTGAGCTTTTTGTTATCGATAACCTGGCTAAATGTGGGCTGGATGAAGAGGATTACTCAGGCCAGAAACATTTCATCGACACCCTGTTTGATTTCAAAAATGAGAATAACTGTCACGTTATTCTGGTAACCCACGCTCGCAAAACTGACGAGAGCACACCAACAGGCAAGATGGATGTGAAGGGTACTGGGGCGCTCACTGATATGCCAGATAACGTTATGTCTGTTTGGCGCAATATTCCGCGAGAGATGGCGCAGCGGAAAGCGGATAAGTCGGGGTTTGAGTCGTTAAGCGACAAAGAGAAGCTGGCCCTTAATACGCCCCCCGCGCTTATACGGTTGCTTAAACAGCGGGAAGGCGAGGGATGGATAGGTGACGTAGGGGCCACATTCGATAAGCGTTCACATCAATTTCTTGAAGGAAGCAAGGCGGCGTTTAACTATCTGGTCGGGAAACCACAGAGTGAAATCGATCTGGAGTGGGAGTCAAGCAATGTAACCAGAGCGTGAAAGTAATGGTATAAATCAAATCCCCCGCAACACCTGAATATCAATCCGAAGGAAAAGAAAATGATACTTAAAAAATTAGATGTTGATGAATATATCCGAAGCGAACAAGAATTATCGGAAATAGTCAGTGTTGATAACACACACATAATTATCCAGATACCAGGAGATCATCTTGATGGTGAGTATGAGATAGCTCTCGCATCTTGCAAAACTCCTGAACAGGTTGTTAGTTGGATTTATCAGCTATCCGAAAAACAATGGATAACACGAGAAATCCTTCGTCGCTTCATCAAGGTTGCCAGCAATAACGCCGGCATTTCGTTGTAACTTTTTGCTGCGGGGGATTCAGTGAAAAGTGGAAATAGAGATTTTATCCGGCGCACGAAAGGCAAATATTATTCTGAAAAATGCTGTAGCGCCCGGCGGCAGGAAAGAATGAAAAACTGTCTCGCTCTTTCTTGGCGGGCGGAAATTGTGGACCACCCGCCCGTTACCCTCGCGCACGCGCGCGTTTGGGGGTGCTGATTGCCTTTGGTCGCTACCTTTCGCGTTGACTGGTTTCGGGTGATTACTGATATCACTCGCGCCGGTGTGTCGTTGCACGAACTGGCCGGGGAAGTCGGTGTTTCGAAATCGACGGTTCACGGCTGGAAAAGTGGAGCGGAACCCAAGCACGGCGATGGTGAAAGTCTGGTTGCGTTCTGGTGCCGAATAACGAGCCGTGGACGCGAGCGCCTGCCGATGATCGTCTACCGCCAGCAATTTATTTTTCGAGGGAGAACCGTTTGATATTTTGGTTAATAGGCATAGCGAAGAATGAGGCAAGTAATGCGAGAAAGTTGGATAGTTAAACTTAGGGATGATCATCCTGGATACAATGAAATCAAGCTCAAGCGGAGTCTTCCTGATAACGTCAATTATACTGTGGTTATAGTCGATGCAATAAGATTTTTAGAGTGCTACAGCAGAGACATGCCTGGTTATATCTTGCCCCCCGTGCCTAAGTGGCAGGGGGGAAAGGAAGAGGGGATTCGAATTTTCCTAAATCCGTCCTCTGGGATACCGGAGATGCCACGCGTATCATTCAGTTTACGGCAAAGGCGGCGATTCTGGGGGTTGGCTAAGCCTATCACTGATGGGGTGGTCACTTTTGTTAACGGGCGTCATCGGTCAATGTACATGGCCCACTCAGGGGCGTTAAGTTTTCCTGTTGAGGTTCACATCAGCGAGGCGGATTTGCTTCGTCAGTATTGCGGCTTACCTGATTAAACGGATTTATTTGTTCAGGAATCCGAACGAGCAACCCACCCACAATAACGGCTCATCATCAACGGGAGTAACCAAGATGGGCCGACCGAGAAAAGTCGAAGTGCCGGGGAGTGCCGCCGGCGCGGATACCACCACAGAAACCAGCTCGCTTAGCGACGCGACTGGCACGCCGGTGCCGCCAGCAGGCGACGCCGTCATTACCGCCCTGGAAGGGGCCGACGATTCTGGTGTAGCGCTGGAAAGCGTCAACGGGAGTGCCGCCGGCGCGGATACCACGTCAGTGATTACGGCCCGTAATGAAGCACTTTCACATCTTCCTGCCAGCGCGCTCGAAATCATCACCCAGTTTGAAACGCTGGGCTTCACCGACATGGCTGATCAGCCTCTGACCAGCAATTTGCAATTCATCGGCCTGGTAAAACAGGCCACCACGCAACCTGCTGCCACCAAGCCAGTTATCACCGAAGACGGACAGCGCACGCCGCATAAAGCCCCGGTGCTGACTGAACACGGCTGGCACGTACCCGGTTAACAGGAGGCTTGTATGTGTGGAGGTGGATCACCCAACGTTGTGCAATCCAACCCGGAAGCCGAAGCAGCAGCAGCGGCCGACGCTGCCGCAAAGTCGGCTAATGCTGACTCTGCCGCACGGCGTAAACGCAAGCAGGGGTCGTCATTGCTCGCCACAGGAGCAACGGGCGCAGCGGATACAGGTACGTCGTTGCTGTCCAGTGGCGCCAGCGGCAAAACCAACTTAGGGGCGTGATGTGAACGAGACGGCCAGCAAGATAATCAAGCGTGTGGATTCATTGAAGGCGCTGCGCCAGCCGAGTGAATCGGTGTGGCGCGAGTGCTACGACCATACCTATCCACTGCGTGGCGCCGGGCTGTCATCGGAAGTGCTGGACGCGCAGAGCGCTAAATCCAGAGTGGCCCGCTTGCTGGACGGGACCGCGACGGATAGCGCCCGCATTCTGGCGTCTGCGCTGATGTCCGGCATGACGCCGGCTAACGCGCAATGGATGGACCTGAACAGCGAGAGCCTGACGGACGACCAGAAAGCCTGGTTATCCGTCTGCGCGACGCTGGTGTGGGAAAACATTCACGCGGCCAATTTTGACGCGGAAGCCTATGAATCGTGCCTTGATGTGGTTTGCGCCGGTTGGTTTGCGCTGTACATCGACGAGGACAAGGAGCAGGGCGGCTACACGTTCCAGCAGTGGCCGCTGGCCCAGACCTACGTTTCATCGTCACGCCGAGATGGCATTGTCGATACGGTTTATCGCTGTTACCAACTGACGGCCGAGCAGGCGATCAGGGAGTTCGGCAAGGATGGCGTGAGCGAAAAAATTCGCAACGAAGCGAAGACCAAGCCGGATGCGAAATTTGATTTCATTCACGCCATTTTCCCCCGCGATACCTATGTCGTTACGGCCCGGCTAGCAAAGAACATGCGCTTTGCGTCATATCACATCGAGGTGCAAGGAAAGACCGTGGCCCGCGAGTCCGGGTATCACGAATTCCCTGTTGCCGTTCCGCGCTGGATGAAGATCCCCGGCGGGTCCTACGGCATCGGCCCGGTGTATGACGCATTGCCCGATTGCAAGGAACTGAACGAGATCAAGCGCATGGAGAAGGCCGCGCAGGACCTGGCTATCTCCGGCATGTGGATTGCAGAAGACGACGGCGTATTAAACCCTCGAACGGTCAAGGTAGGCCCGCGGCGGATTATCGTGGCGAACAGTGTGAACAGCATGAAGCCGCTGTTAACCGGTGCCGATTTCAATGTCGCGTTTACGTCCGAAGAAAAACTACGGGCGCAAATCCGCAAGATTCTGATGGCCGACCAGTTGCAGCCGCAGGACGGCCCGGCGATGACCGCGACCGAGGTACATGTACGGGTCGCACTGATCCGCCAGTTGCTGGGGCCGGTATACGGCCGATTCCAGGCTGAATACCTGCAGATTCTGGTACAGCGCTGCTTTGGTATCGCCTTCCGCGCCGGCATCTTTCCGGCTGCGCCCGAAGGCATGAACGCGGCCAATTTCAACATCCGGTATATCTCCCCGCTGGCGCGCGCGCAGAAGCTGGAGGACGTCACGGCAATTGAGCGCCTTGGCGCCAACCTGGCACAACTGGCGCAGATCAGCCCCGAGGTAACGGATTTGGTGGATACCGATTCGGCGGTGCGAGTGGTGTCCGAGGCGCTGGGCGTCCCGGCCAAGGTCATCCGCAGCGATACCGATGTATCCAGATTGCGCCAGCAGCGCCAGCAGGCGCAGCAGCAGGCCATGCAACAGCAGATGCTGGCGCAGGCAGGACAGGAGGCGGCCACATCAGCGGGTAAAGAGGCAGGCGCGGCAATCGTCCAGCGAATGGCAGGAGGCGCACAGTGATAAGCAAACCGGTACGCCCGGAAGATTACAGGCGGATTTTCGAGGAAACGCCCGGGGGGCAGCAGGTTCTTGAAGAGTTGACGCGGCGCTTTGGCGGTGCGGTATACGTGAAAGGCGGCCCGGAAGGCGACCGCCAGACGTGTTTCAACGCCGGGCAGCGTGACGTGCTCGATTTCATTTTACGCAGGTTAAACGAAGCAGATGGAGTAAACGACGATGTGGAAGCTTAAATTCCCGTTCATGAATCAGGCTGGCGAAGGCGCAGGGGGCGGTGATGGGGGCAATGGTAGCGGTGACAATCCGGGTGGTGAAGGTGCTAGCGCAGGTTCTTTGCTCGGTACCGGCGGCGCCGGCCAGCAGCAAGGCGCGACGGATTGGTTACCGGAGAAATACCGCGTTGTGGGCGACGATGGCGCACTCAATCTTGAAGGCTCTGCCCGCAAACTGGCGGATGCATATTCGCACCTTGAAAAACGCTTCGGCAGCGGGGACGCGCCGCCTAAAACGGCTGATGAATATGCCCCGAAGGTAGAGGCCGAAGGCTTCAACTGGGACGAGTTCAAGGCTGACCCGAAGATGCAGGGCTTTTTGAAGTCCGCGCACGCGAAGGGGCTGACCAACGACCAGTTGAGTTTTGTCCTGGGTGAGTACGCGCAACACGCCCCGGCGCTGGTGGGTGGCGCCACGCAGTTGGATCAAGAAGCCGCCAGCACTGCACTGCGTGAGGTGTGGAAAACGGATGCAGAATTCAACAAGAACATTGGTCTGGCGTTCCGTGCCTTCAACTCGCTGGCCGAGGACGGCGACAAGGGACGTATTGATGAGATAGGCAATAACCCGTTGGTCATCCGCATGTTGGCGAAGGTCGGTGCTGAAATGCAGGAAGACGGCCCCGCGGGTGGCGAAGTGAACCTCGAAGAGCAACAGACCATCCGTGACCTGATGAAATCGGAAGCGTACATGAATCCGAAGCACGCCGACCATGAAAAAGTGTCCGCTCGCGTAGCGGCGTTCTACCAGAAAGCTTACGGCAACTCGCCGGTGGCGTAACCAGAAAGGTGAAAATCATGAGCGGTAAAGATATCGAGCGGGAAATTCAGGCTAAGGGCAAAACAGCTCCGCGTATAACGCCTGAACACATCAACAGCGTGATCGTCAGCGAGCATTATTTCACGGCAGCGAGCGGAGTGACAGCCGCTGGCGGCGTGGTGCATTCCGATGATGATGGGTTGCGGTGCCTGACCTTCTGCGTCCTGGTACTTCGCAACGGGTTCACCGTTACGGGCGAAAGCGCATGCGCCAGCCCGGAGAATTTCGATGCTGAGATCGGCCGCAAGATTGCGCGTGAGAATGCGATCAACAAGATTTGGTTGCTGGAGGGGTACTTGCTGAAACAGAAGCGGAGCGAGCAATGCACTGAAGAGCGAATGTGTGCAAACTGCTTTTCAGGTCAGAGGGATTGCCAGAACAGATAGCGCCGTGACATGTCACAACAAAAAGCCCACACTGTGGGCTTATTTTTAGATAGGTAGCTCATGCTTAGAAATAATAGCTAATCTGTTCTGGAAGTGATCCTTGTCACCCCATAGCCACGTTTCACCTTTTTCAAGATCTGACTCGTTTTTCATTTCACGGAGTTCGCACGTAATCATGTCGTATGCGTACAGGTGCAAGCCGAGAGCAAGTGCATCGTACATCCTTGCTTGCCAGAACGACATGCCTTCATGCGTCTGGTTTCTGTCTGAAACAATGATGTCGTATCGCTCCAGCAGATAATTCATGAAAATGATACCAGCGAAGTCGTGAAGCACTGCACGGTGTTTAGGCTTCTGGGTTCTCCACACCAGAATCTGAGTCACCGGGCGGCAGTTCAGGAAGCTATCAGGCTGAATGATAACTCGGTTGTAGTAGACAACCTCTTCTGTCAGGTCATTGACCAGAGCCAGTTCGAAGTGGTCCTGAGGAATCTCACCCTTTTTGCGGTTATCTACCCGCACGATTCGATACCCCGGCGCCAGCGAAATGGCTCTTACATCAGCAGTGACCTCGTTGCCGCTCGCAAGTACCAAATACAAGGCGCGGTTATCTGGGGTTTCGTTCAGGTGAGCGAAAACCTCAGTAACTTTTGCTGGATTCAGTAATTGTTGTGGCATGATGGCCTCATGATGTAGCACAGCTTCATATCGGGATTTACTCCATAAGGTGATTCAACAAAAGGTTGAATCACCTTATGGGTAATCTTACTCAAATTTGGTGAGTTTGCAATTTGAAAAAATGGATTTTCAGAGATAGAGAATTAGGCCTAATTGCCGTTTAAGCCGCATCATTGCCTACTTGATTGATCCAAAAATGGAATAGGCACTAATTCTGGTTTTGCCCTCTGGTAGCCAATCAATCATCTTCTCATCATTTGGTCGGGAAACCGAACGCACATCCCCAGCAAAATCATTCCACCAGCCCGGCATGGTAGCCGGATACCTGATCCCCCGCCGTCTGTAAGCGCCAAGCAGCCGGTGTATATCGGGCCGGGAAACCGACACCCCGCAAGGCGAAAACAGAATTGGAGTGAACATCATGGCTTTCGATGCCAACAAAAACATGATCACCGCCGCCTTTGTGCAGCAGTTTCACGATTCGTTCGAAATTGCGTCACAGCAGAAAGATTCCCGCCTGCAGGCAGCGGTACACGATCGCGGGAGTATCACCGGTGCGTCGTTCACCATTAACGACATGGGCACCATCGAAATGAACGCGATCACTACGCGCTTTGGTGACACTGTTTGGGATGTGCCGGAAGCGGGTACCCGTAACGCGCTGATGGCCGATTACGGCGTTTTCGTGCCTGTCGAAAAGCGCGACCTACGCAAGCTGATTGCCGACCCGCAAGGGCCGTATCTCCAGCTGACAATGTCCGCCGCCAACCGTCGCAAGGACACGGTAATCTACCGCGCGTTGCTGGATGCCGTACCGCGCAAAACCGAAAACAACGGGGCGTACACCAACGTCGCGCTGCCGGCTTCTCAGAAAATCGTCGCCGGCGGTACGGCATTGACCAAGGCCAAACTGATTGCCACCAAGGCGCTGTTTCGCAAAAACGAGTGTGACGAGCAGAACGGCGAAGAGCTGTATATCGTCTACAACTCCGACATGCTGACGCAGATCCTCAGCGATACCACGTTGACCAGTGCCGATTTCATGGCGGTCAAGATGTTGCAGCAGGGGGCGGTGGATACCAACTGGCTGGGGTTCAAGTGGCTGGCCTACGAGGCGCTGGATTCAGCGACTAATGCAGGCGTAACAACTAAAACCGCTGTCGCCTGGGCTAAATCCGGTGTGCATTTCGGCACCGGCGCTGAATACAACGTCGACATCGGCCCGCGTCGGGATAAAAACAACACCATCCAGATTTCCGTGGATGCGTCTTACGGTGCAGGCCGCGCCAACGAGAAGAAAGTCGTTGCGATCGATTTCGTCGCTTAATGCCGTGCTGGTATTGCCGGGGGTAACCCCCGGCTTTTTTGCTTGAAGGTATACCGCTATGGCTTCCAGTGTCTCTATCTGTTCAAACGCACTGCTGGCGCTCGGCGCCCACCCCATCAACAGCCTGAACGAAGGGTCTGAACACGCGCGCCTGTGCTCGAACATTTACCCCTCTGTTCGGGATGACCTGTTGAGAAAGCATCCCTGGAATTGCGCGATTAAACGCGTGGTGTTGTCCCCGTCCGCCAGCGCGCCGGTTTTCGGATTCGCATACCTCTTCCCACTGCCGGGTGACCTCCTGCGCATCCTGTCTGTGGGGGATGAGGATGACAATATCCGGTATCGGATTGAGGGCCGGAAAATACTGGCGGACATCGACGTTATCCAACTGCGCTACATCTTTCTCAACAAGGATGAATCGACCTGGGATCCGGCGTTGGTGGCGCTGGCCGAAATGATGATGGCCGCCAAAATTGCCTACGCGGTAACCGGTTCGGCCAGTCTGCGCGACAGCCTGACGCAAGAGGCGGCGTACGCGCTACGCCAGGCCAAGGCGGTTGACGGGCAGGAAGACCCGCCGGAAGAGCTGGGCGGTTACCCGACACTGGAATCGAGGTTTTAAATATGCGCGCCAATCTGATTAAAACCAACTTTACCGCCGGAGAGGTTTCCCCGCGGTTGATGGGGCGCGTCGATATCGCGCGCTACGCCAACGGCGCGAAGCGTGTAGAGAACGCGGTGTGTGTTGTCCACGGCGGTGTTGCTCGCCGCCCCGGTACTCGCTATGTGGCCGCCGCAAAGCACGCCGACAAAAAGGCCCGCCTGATCCCGTTTGTGTTCAACCGGTCGCAGGCGTACATGCTGGAGCTGGGCGATGGTTACATGCGCTTTTTCCAGAACGGGGCGCAGGTTGTTAATAGCGACGGCACGCCGTATGAGATCACCAGCCCGTTCACCGAAAGCATGTTGTCGGCGGTTAACTTCGTGCAAAGTGCCGACACCATGTTTCTGGTTCACCAGAGCGTACCGCCCCAGCGCCTGCAGCGGCAAGGGCAAACAAACTGGACACTGGCGGCGGCACCGTTTGTTGTCATGCCGTTTGACGAAATCCGCGATACACCGGAAAAGTGGTGTAAGCCGTCAGTGAAAGAGTATGTCGGCGCGTCGATAACGCTCACGCTATACGATACTGAAAGCGCCACGTCCTTTACCGGCAGTGGCTGGGTGGCTGCTGATGTCGGTTCGTATGTGCGTATCAATAGCGGCCTGGTGCTAATCCAATCGGTAACCAATGCGCAGGTGGCCACCGGTGTTATTCGTGCTGACCTGTCCGCGACACAATCCGCCTCGCCGGGCGCGTGGACACGCGAAGATAGCGTCTGGTCGGCGGAACTTGGCTACCCAGGTGCGGTGACATTTTATCAGCAGCGGCTGGTGCTGGCCGGT
Source organism: Dickeya sp. ws52 (assembly GCF_007210685.1). Taxonomy (NCBI): domain Bacteria; kingdom Pseudomonadati; phylum Pseudomonadota; class Gammaproteobacteria; order Enterobacterales; family Pectobacteriaceae; genus Dickeya; species Dickeya sp. ws52. The sequence continues at coordinate 31,912 of NZ_SZVX01000003.1, read as the reverse complement.
TCGCCGTCGTATCCGCAAACGGTCTGGTTTAGCGAAACCGGGTCTTACCTGTCGTTTGAACTGGGCAGCGATGACGATGACGCCATGTCGTTCACCGTTTCATCCGACCAACTGAACCCGATTGTTCACCTGGCGCAAATGAACACGTTGATCGCGCTGACGTATGGCGGCGAATTCACGTTAACCGGCGGTACCGACTCGGCTATCACGCCGACCAATATATCCGTAAAAAATCCCAGCCCCTACGGCTGCAACAACATCCGCCCGGTTCGGGTGGGCACCGAAATCCTGTTTATCCAGCGCGCCGGCCGCAAGCTGTTTGCGGTGGCGTATGACCCCGACAGCTATGTTGCCTACTCGGCCAATGACCTCTCTGTACTGTCTGAGCACATCACGGAATCCGGCATTGTGGAAATGGCCTACCAGCAACAGCCCGACTCGGTAGCATGGCTGGTCCGTGCTGATGGTGTGATGGTGTCGATGGTGCTCGACAGGGCGCAGGATGTAGTCGCCTGGTCGCGTCAAATCACTGACGGGCATTTTGAATCCGTCGCCGCTGTTCCGTCTGATTCCGATGATGGGGTTTACGTGTTGGCTCGCCGCACCATAAACGGCGCTACCGTTCGCTATGTGGAAGTGCTGAGCAACAGCTTAAACACAGATTCCGCTGTAGTTGGTGCCAGTAGCGGGGGCACAAAGACCTGGGGTGGGCTGACGCATCTGGAAGGGAAAACCGTTGATGTGGTCGCTGATGGTAGCGTCATGCCGACACAGATTGTCAGTGATGGGGCAATCACGCTGAACCGCACCGCTAAGGCGGTGGAAATCGGGCTGCACTACGACACCACGATAGAGACGCTGACGCCGGAGGCATCAACCAGCGAAGGCACGGTTCAGAATGCCCGCAAACGCACCAGCGAAGTCACCCTGCGATTTCTCAACACAACGGGCGCCACCTGCAACGGCTATGTAATCCCATTCCGGCAGTTCGGCCCCCATGTTCTCAATCAGCCTGCGCCGCTGTTCACCGGCGATCACTACTGGGGAAAACTCGGTTGGGATAAAGGCGAGGATACTCTTCTTATTCAGCAGACACAGCCGCTACCGTTCCACCTGCTGGCAGTTATGACCACATTCACCAGTAACGGGGGTTAACCATGATTAGACCTGCAACAAAAGACGATATCCCGGCGTTAGTTGCGCTGGGGCTGCAGATGCATCACGAATCCAGGTACCGGGTTTTTTCGTTCGATGAAGAGAAATGCACGGCGCTGGCCGAACAACTGATTGATGTGCCGTTTGGTGTGGTGCTGGTGGCCGAGCACGGCGGGGTGATTGTCGGCTGGATGGGGGGAGGCATCGCTGAACAGTGGTTTTCACACGATCGGCTGGCGTTCGAGTACGGGGTTTTCATCAGTAAAGAACACCGCGGCGGCAGCGCCGGTTGCCGGCTTGTGAAGGCTTTCATCCAGTGGGCAAAAGACACCGGGGCGACAGAAATCAGGATGGGCATAACAACCGGTGTTAATGAAGACCGCACCGGCGCGCTGTATCAAAAACTGGGGTTTGCCCGCGCGGGCCAGTTGTATTCAATGGGAGTCTGATATGTGCACAGGTGTTGAGATTGCGATGGTCGGTGCATCGGTGCTGGCGGCCGGCGGCGCAGTTTATAGCGGGCAGCAGCAGAAAAAAGCGTCTGACTACCAGGCGGCGCAGGCGGAAGCGGATGCACAAGCCGCGGCATCTGCCGCCAGGGTAGAGGCGGCGAGGATCCGCAAGGCAGGGGAAGCGCAGGCGGCCCGCGCCAATGCCGCCTACGCGGCGTCGGGCGTCGATACCGGCGCAGGAACGGCGCTGCGCATCACCTCCGACATTGTCGGGGATGCGGAAGAGGACGCCTATCTTACAACCGTGAACGGCGTTAACAGCGCGGCGCGGTATAACGCGCAGGCGCAGGCCGACCGTATCAGCGGCAATAGTGCGGCCACGGCGGGGTATATCAGCGCAGGGAGTTCGCTGCTGTCCGCCGGCTCGAAAGCGTATAGCGGCTGGAAGACGGCTAGCGCACCATCCAGCACAACCGGTGCAGCAAAGGCGGGTAAATAATGCGCATACCAACGGGCAGTTTTGGCAATGCGGTTCCCACCCCTAAGCCGACCAATATCAGTCTCGGTAACCCAGGCGCCGTAGGGCAGGCCCTTTCCGGATTGGGTAAGGAACTGGAGCAGCAAACCAATTCCATTATCCGCGCCCGCGCCGGTGATGAATTGCTGGATTACCAGATCAAGATAAAGGACATCAATGAATCTATCCGCCAGGGCGTTGAAAGCGGCGCGCTGCGCGCTGACCAGATAGAAAAAACCTATCAGGATGCGGTCGGCCAACTGGATAAGCCCGCGTTTGCCGGTCTTGATATCGCCGGACAGGAAACCGCCACGCGCGGGATTAAGCGTTACGAGTCGGCCGGGTTGTCTACCGCGATGGGGTACTACCATTCCGCGCTGAAAATCGAGGCCCGCGACCAGGTGGATAGCCAACTGGATCAACTGGGCAAGTTGACCAACTACCCCGACGCTGATGTCGAGAAAATTAACGCCATGTCCGCCGGACTGGAAGAGCAGGGACGGCTAGCCTATGGCGGGCAGTGGTCTAAAGTGCGTCAAGGATGGGTTGATAAAAACTGGTTCAATCAGGCGCAACAAAAGCTAATGCAGGCTCGCAACGACGGCACGGCACTGGCCGACCTGAACAACCAGTTAACCGCGGAGAACGGTTTTTATGTCGATAAGCTGGACCCGGATAAGCGCAATGCGCTGCTGAATCAGGCGATGGGGTACCAGTCGCGGCTGGAAGCGAAAGCCGCAGCGGCAGAGGCCAAGCGTGAAGCGCTTGCAGCACGAACATATAACTCGTTTGCTCAGCAGGTTTATTCCGACCTACCGACCACGGCAGAGCAGCAGGAGCAGCTGATCGCGTCAACGAAAGGCACCAGCGTTGAAGGTGATGTCAAAGATCTGCTTTCCGATCAGGAAACGATACGCAAGGTGGTTTCGGCTGGGCCTGTCGAGTCTCAAAACTACGTCAACAATCTGTATGCCAACCTGAATGCCAACGGCGGCGACATGAGACAGTGGCGTCTGGCGCAACGGCTGAATAGCGCTGTGCAGAAAACGAACCAGCAACTGATGCAAACCCCGCTGTTGTTCAACCAGAACCGCACCGGTGACGCCGTGGCGCCGCTGGATATGACCGCGCTGAACCCAACAGCCGCCGCTGTCACCGGTGCGATGGACGGCATGGATATCAGCCAGCGCTTTGGCGTGGCCATTGCCGATCGGTCAGCCACCATTGATGCTGTTCGGAGCAATACCGGTGTCAACGTCCCTCGGTTACTTCTGCTACCGCAAGAGGCTACAGCTATAGCTGACGAGCTGAAAAAGCAGCCACCAGAAAATCAAATAGCCACATTATCTCGGTTGCGCGATATGGTCGGTAATGATTCGGATTATCGGGCCATTATGAAACAGATATCGCCTGATAGCCCTGGCACGGCTTATTCCGCGCTGGTGCTATCCGCCCCTGATGTTAAAGCCACCACAGGCGGAGCCGCTACCCCTTACAGCCAGATAGCATCGTATGTGCCGAAAATCGACAAATACGAAACAGCGAAAACGATACTTATCGGCGAACAGATGCTCAATCCCACGAAAGCGATGAAAGATGCAGGCATCCAGCCGGTTACTTTGCCCAGTGATGAAAAGCTAAAAAGAGCCTTCGACCAGAGTACGGGTAATGCTTTCGCGTACAACCCGCAGGCTCGGCAGATAGCCTACGGGCTATTTAAATCAGCCTACGCTGGCGTGGCCTATAACTCTGGCAACAGCGATATGACTCGCACCGAGTCGACAAATCAGGATGTTGTTGATAAGGCGATCCAGATGGCTACCGGCGGCGTGTATAAAGGATTGAATGGCGGCGATGTCGCTATGCCGTTCGGGATGGATAAGGACACCTTTAAAGACCGGTATACCGACGCCGCGCAGACGGCTTTTAAAAATGCGGGATTAAACCCCTATGCTCAATCCAGCTTTAAGCCGGTTAATTTGGGGGGGAACCAATACGGGTTGGTGAATGGGTCTGGACGGTGGGCCGTAGACCCACGCAATAACCAGAAAATTGTTGTGAGGGTCGAATAAATGGCTGACGTTTTTTCACTGGCTCCGAACGGCTCCGCCTGGGCTGATGATGCTGCCAGACACAACCCGGCAACTCAAGATGATTATGGTACGCCGCTATTCTCTGGTGGTGCCTCGGCGTTCTTTCGGGGGGCAGCGGAAGGCGCGATAGGGTTGGCTCAATCCGCAGTGTCTTTTGATCAGCGCGTGCTCAGTGACCCAAACTACGGCTTACAGTTAGCACCAACGGCTACGCTGTTTCGTGCCATGTTCCCGACTGCCGACGCTGCGCTGCAGGATGCCTATGATTCGACAGACTCCGCGTTAAGAGTGGCGCGAGACTACGTAAAACCGGATGCGGGAAGCCAGGGAATTGCCGCCCAGGTGCTTCACGGACTAGGACAGTTCACGCCGGCGATCGCTGGTGCTGCGTTGGGCGGCCCGGTTGTTGGTGGAGCCACCGCTTTTGGTTCGACGTATGAGCAAACCCGGCAGGACTTTATCGCCCGCGGCGTTAGTCCGGATACGGCAAACACGATTGCCTTCGTTCAGGGGGGGGCGAATGCGGTCGGCATGGCGCTGCCGGCCGCAATGGGGGGTAATCTGCTGACCCGGCTTGCATCCGGGGTTGGCATTAACACCAGTTTTGGGGCAGCCAACCGGTTTGCAGTAGGTGAAATTCTCGATCAGAACGGACACGCAGACCTTGCCAAGCAGTATCGGGCATGGGACGGGCAGGCCATGCTGATTGATGGTGTTCTGGGGGCGGCGTTTGGTGGTGCGCATCACTTATTTTCCGCGCGAGGTATACCCGAGGTAGCGAAAAACGAAAGCGCCGATACTGCAGTTGATCCTACTGCCACGCAGAACCAACCAAATGGCGCTGATACCTCTCCGCCGATGGTGGCGACACCAGCGACAAACACAGCCGATCCGGTAATAACCTATGAATCTCGTCTTGCGGAATTGCAGGCGCAGGCAGCCCAGCTGCTACAGGTAGGTGATCGCAAGGTTTGGCAATCCGAGGTTGCCAATGGTGAACGCATTCTTGCTGATTTGCGCCAGCAGCGCGCTGACATTTTAAGCGAAGAGGTTAAGGGGAGTGGCAAGGCGCTTGCTCGGGGGCGGGCAGATAAGCAATCCCGCTTACGCGCCGTTGACGAGCAAATAGCGTATACCTCAGACCGGTTACAAAGCGCCCGTGACACGCTCGAACCACATAAGCCGGGCGGTGAGTTTTTTAACGCAAAGGCCGATTTATCCAGGCTTGAGCAAGGCATTATCCCTGAGAGTATGCAGGGGCTTATCCGTGAAGCCGATATTAAGCCGAGCGACATTGACGCCGCGCACGCGCTGAATGAAGGGCTGCACTATGATATCGAGTCATCCCCGGTGCTGCACGCCAACAATGACAGCATCAACAGCCATGTGGCGGCTATGGATGAAGCCGCCCGCCAACTGATGGCTGGGCAGCCTGTAAATGTAGATCTTCAAGCTCGGGGGCTGGATGGCATCATTCGCCCCGATCTAACACCAATGGCGCGAGAAATGCGCATGGCGCTAGAGTCCCTGTATCGTGATAACGGCATCGTAGCCCGTTCAGAACCCGCCGGTAGCAGCAAATTAGCGTCCGCCCCCTCGGTGGTCGAGGTTCGGGGCAATAGTGCTTTCTCGGTTGCTGCCGAGAAAGGCATTGTTTCAGTCGATCCGGAGACGGGCGTACGCCTTTCGTCAAATAGCTTTGACTTAATGCAGGCGCGTGACCTGTCACAAAACGCTGATATGACGGTTTTCCATCCCGATACGGGACAAGAAATGACACTGGCCGATGCGCTGGCCGACATGGATCGCCAAATTGAAACCGCTCAAAAAGAATCGACCGCTTATAACGTGGCTGCCGCCTGCTTCCTGAGGAACCCTGGATGAAACAAGTCTGTATTGATGCTATTGCCAACACGCTGGGCCGTGTACCGAAGTCGGACGAAATAAAGAACATAGAGGATCGCATTAAGGATGCGGTTCGTGTTATCAGCCGGAGAAATTACCGTGATGGAAAAACGGGTATTCCAGACGCGGAGACATACCGACAGGCGGCAGAATATGCCGCTCAGCAGGTCGTGCATGAAGTGTTCAAAAAGCGCCAGCGGCTGGCGCAAAATGCTATCGCGATTCAGAACGTGCGGGACACCCTGGCCCGCAATGTTCCCGATGCAGAGCAAACGCCGATAAACCTGTCGCAGTTTATTTTTGCGGGGCGCCGTGTTCGTGATGGAAAGGATTTTGACGTCGTGTCAGCAGAAGAGCTATCAACGGGCGCGTATCAGGACTGGTCGCGTCAACTAGCCGCGGAAATGACATCGGCAGGCGAAGAGGTACGCAAATTTTTTTACCAGTCGCAAGCCCTGGGTGAGCAGCGTCTTCGAAATTACCTTCCGTTTGATCATGCAGCTGTGAAGTCAGGGCAATTACAGATATTGAAAGAGCTGTACGGCGAGGACACCGGAAACCCAGCGGCGCAAAAAATAGCCGATATCTGGCGGGGTGTCACCGAGCGCGCCAGACAGGAAATGAATGATAACGGGTTTGACATCGGAACGCGGGATGACTGGCATCTGCCGTACGTCGATGACGCTGAACTAATCCGGGGGGCGGGTCGTGATGAATGGCTGAAAACACTGCCGGTGCGTGAGCGCACCATTGCTGCCATGTCGGGTCGCCAGCCGCCGCTTGATTGGGCGCGCAGAGCCTGGGTTGATGATGTGTATAACACGCAGGATCGCAGCCAGTTTGTAAATCCGGACGGCTCGCCGATGAGTGATGCGCAGTACCGCGAAGCATTGGAAGCGATCTACCTGACCAAAGCCACCGACGGCGCCAATAAAATCGAGCCGGGGGCTTTCGCTGGTACTGGCGGCATCAAGAATCGGGGAAGTCAGCATCGGGTTATGGCGTTCAGGGATGCTGAAACTCACTTTCGCTACATGGACAAATATACTCAGCAGCCAGTGGTCGGGGTCATGATGTCACATCTGCAGTCTGCATCGCGTGATCTTGGTGTGGTGAAGGCTTTCGGTCCGGATGCCGCCAATAACTTCCGCCTGCTGCTGGATCAGGTATATCAGAAATCGGTGACCGGTGGGCGCGGCGTTGACGTTATGAATCAGGAGCGTGATACCGTCACGCGTATGTTTAACGCTATGGCGGGACTTAATGGGGCCGCGTCTTCCAGTGTATTTTCCTCTGCTGTTGGCGGCCTGCGAAACCTGATGACTTCAGCCATGTTGGGCACATCCGTTTTTACTGCCGCAGCCGATCAGGCCGTAATGCGTGCCAATGCGCAGGCGCTGGGGTTTAGCCGTGATGGTATGCACCTGTCTGCGAACACGATTCGAAATCTGTTTAACGGCGACGCGAAACGAGCTAACGCTGAACTGGGGTTGCTGGTGGATTCTCACGCCGCCGTCATATCCAAGATGGGGGGATTTGATTTAAGCCGCGGGATAACCGGCTGGTTTGCTGAAAAAACGTTGAAATGGTCTGGGCTGGTGGCAATGGACAGGGCGAATAAGGCTTCTTTTGGTTTGCTGATGTACAAAAATATCGGCGAACTGACGCGTAAGTATCGCACGTTGGATGAACTGAAAGCTGGTGATAAGGCGATACTGGCAAACAAGGGTTGGAGTAGTGAGGACTGGGCCATCATGGCCGCCGCCGAACTGCGCCCCATGACCCCGGCCGGGCATAAAGGAATGACGCCGGATGCAATCTACGCCGTCCCGGATGATGTTATCCAGACCGTGTTAGCTGATAAGATCGGCGATGTGAGGCGCGGCGCGGCGGACGCGCTTGTCAATCTGGGTGATATGACAGACACCAGGCGCAATAATTTACAGCAAGCCTTTGATGCGGAGGTTGAGCAGACCATTGCGCGCATGGTGCGCAACGCGCGTGCCGAGGCGGCACAGAAACTGCTGGGTATTACGCACGGTGAAATGACCACCGCTATTACAACGGCTACCGGAATTGATACCTATGCCAGAAATGATGCGGGTGAACTGGTTAAGTCGTTCATGCTATTTAAAACGACGCCGGTTGCTGGCTTTCGCGCGATGGTAAATCGTTCACGCGATTTGGATACTGTTCCCGCCGTTAAATTTCTGGCTTCCTATATTGCCGGTACCACGATAGCTGGGATGTTTGCCATTCAGATGAATGAGCTTCTGAACGGTAACGATCCTCGTGATATGACAAAGCCGGCGACCTGGTTACAGGCTTTACTGAAAGGCGGGTCATTCGGCATTTACGGGGATTTTATATTTCAGGACCACACGCAATACGGGGCGTCAATTGCCGCCACGCTTGGCGGACCGGTGCTGTCGTTTGCTGAGCAACTGATGAAACTGGCATTCACAAACCCACAGAAGGCGGTGGAAGGCAAAGAAACCACTTTCGGCGCTGATGCACTGAAAACGCTGAGAATGATTACACCGTTTGCAAACCTGTGGTATACAAAAGCGATCACGAATCACTTGATTCTGCAGCAGTTGCAGGAGATGGCCAACCCGGGCTATAACGATCGGGTCAGAGACAGGGCTAGCCGTGAGTTTAATACCACCAGTTGGTGGGAACCCGGCCAGGTGGCACCACGCAGGGCGCCAAACCTGGGCAAGGCAGCAGGCGATCGCTAGCGTTTAAAATATGCGTTTAATCGGTGGATGTATGGTTCGCATCCACCCATATTTCCATCGTATTGATACTGCTTGATGGTTCCTGCCTCATCCGTTGCTAACTGAATTGTACATGCATATTGAACCGGAACAGCGCTTAACTGTGTTGTCGTGCTGTTGAAAGTTGTTGCCCCAACGGTACCGTAAGTGGTTTGGGGTGATGATAGCAAAATGGTTTCAGATGTAGCCCTATTCCATGTGTACACCTTTGTTTTGTCAAAGGACTGTTCCTTTGATGGATACCCCAAAACATTAAAAGCGACATCTTTGTTTTTTCCTACTAAGCTGCTTAGCCCTTCATCCATTTGCTTAAATGTCACGCATCCAGACGTGATAAGAATTGGTAATGCAATAAGGATTATTTTTTTCATCATTTGCCCAGTGGTAATAAGTAGTCAGGAAACCGAACATTAACCAATCGCATCATAGCCCCAGGATAAACAAGGGGCTATTTTTATGCACGACGATTACAAAACCCGCCTTACCGAACTGAGCGATAAGTTAACTGATACCGTGCTGGTTGAGGCTGATCCCGATCACTGGCCTGGCGCCGGCAAGTCCATTTCTGAGCACACGAAAGACGAACGCGGCGATCGTTACTGGTTCAAGAAAAACGCGGCGGCCACGTTGACCCTGCTAACGAAAGTCCACACTCTGATCGGGTTGCATACCCGCGGCGGCACGCCCAAAGAGAGTGATCCCAATGAAGGGGATTTCGAGCTGGGTAAGCAGATTGCGGCGGCTGAGCGGGAAGCGGCAAAAATCATTGAGCGTATGCAGAACGGGAACAAATGATCTCCTTTGTCGCCTTCTTCATCATATGGGCGGAGCGCGTGGGGTGGAAGGTTCCCGACTGTCACTATCGCGCCGTTAACTGGCTGGAGCATCGCGGCGATCTGGCGGTGCTCCGCTGCTTTCGCGGTTTCGGCAAGTCCACTATCCTCGCCGTGTATAACGCCTGGCGGTATTATCGGGACCATACCTATCGAGTCCTGCACCAGTCCGAATCCGACGGCACGGCGTATAAAACCAGCCGCGATACGCAGAACGTGCTGCGTAATCATCCGTTGACGCGCGGTATGCTGCCCGACGGACAGGGTACCGTTGAGCAGTGGTGGGTAAACGGCGCTATCGACTTTCGCAACGCCAGCATGTACGCCAAGGGCATTCTGTCCAACGTGACATCCGCCCGTGCCGACGAGTGCCAGAACGATGACGTGGAGGTGCCGCGAAACATCCAGACACCGGATGCCCGTGAAAAACTCCGGTACCGACTTGGGGAACAAACGCACATCCTGGTACCCGGCGGGCGCAAGCTTTATATCGGCACACCACATACCCATGACAGCCTGTACGACGAAGTGGAGAAGATGGGGGCTGACTGCCTGACCATTAAGCTGTTTCGTCATGAATACCGTATTGAAAAAAAGAAAGACGAAAAAACTCAAAAGCGGCATCACCTGCAATTCCGCCCGGAATTTGTGTTCGCTGGCATTCACATTGGCGCGCGCCTGCTGAAAGAGGGGGTTGATTACCGGCTGACTGACGACGGTATCGAGTTCGCCGAAGCGCCGGACGTGACGATTGACTGTTACGCAGGCTGCGAATGGCCGGAGCGTTTCACGCGTGAGGAGATGCTGAAACGCCGGCGGGAAACCCGGACGCTTAACGAGTGGGATAGCCAGTACCAGCTGCACAGTAAGCCGGTCGGTGATGTGCGCCTTGACCCCGATCGCATCCGTGAGTACGCCGTACATCCGGAAATCCGCTATGCGAACGGCGGGTGTTCAATGTGGCTGGGCAACCTGCAGATTGTTGGGGCGGTGGCGTGGTGGGATGTGGCAACGGGGAAAGTAAAGGCCGATGCCAGCGCGTTTTCTCTCATGCTGACCGACGCGCGCGGGCATCTTTACTGGCAGGTCTGCCAGGAGCTGACGGGCGAACTGGCCGAGTTTGACGACAACGACAAAATCACCGGCGGGCAGGTGATGCAAATCAAGGCGCTGGTGCTCCGGTACCAGATCCCCCGCGTGGTGGTTGAGGTGAACGGTCCCGGCAGCTTCGCCGGTAAGTTGTTGCGTCAGGCGCTGAAAGGTACCGGGTGTGGTGTGCAAGAAGAATTCACGATTACCAACAAGCAAAAACGCATCCTTGAAGCGTTTGAGGCTCCGTTGGATTCACGTTTCCTGTGGGCGCATAGCGATGTACTTGACGGCCCAATGTACGAACAGATGCGGGACTTTAACCCCGCCATTGCAGACCAGCCGGACGACTTTATTGATTCCGGCGCTGGCGCTATCAGTCAAACCCCGGTGCGCATCGGGAAATTGGTCGGGAAACCGAACGCCACCAGCCGGGAGAATTGGCAACCATCTGATGGCGATCATATGGTCGATACCGACTATTAAGGCTGAGGCATGGCAGTTCCTGAACAAACCCCCTATAACGTTTACACCGCGAACGGTGCAACGACCGTCTTCCCGTATGAATTTTATCTGATTGATGCGGGCGATCTGTCTGTATCACTGAACGGCTCGGCTATCCCCACAGGGTTTTCTGTTTCAGATATCGGTAACGTCAATGGGGGGAATGTCACGTTTCTGACGCCCCCGGCGGCCGGCGTTGTGGTCATGCTTGAGCGCGTAATCGAACCGACCAGAACGACGGATTATCAGGATAACGGGGACTTGCTGGCTGATACCGTCAACCTCGACTTTGACCGGATTTGGATGGCGATAAAGCAGGCGCTGGTAACGCTGGGCGTTGCGCTGACCCGGCCGTTATTCGGTGGCCCTTATAACGCCAACGGGTACCGTATTGCCAACCTGCCAGACCCGGTTAACGATCAGGACGCAGCCACCAAAAAATGGACACTGGATCAGGAGTTCGCCAGTGCCAGCAAAACGTTCCGTGTTACAGACACCAATATCCCGGCGTTGCCTGTTGCTGCGCTGCGCGCCAATAAAATTCCCGCATTTGATGGTGAGGGTAATCCTACCGTCATGGTGCCGGTGTCAGGATCTGCTGCCGATGTGCTAATCCAACTGGCTAACTCCGGCGGCGCGGGCATGATTGGCAGCGTGGGCGGCACAGTCCAGACGGATATTGACGGGATTGAAAGTAGCGTCAGCGCAATTAACAGCAGCATATCAACAATTAACAATCACGCCGATCTTGTCATTGATGATTATCTGCTGTCTGGAGAAACAACGTATGACAACGCCATTCAGCGCGTGCTCACTGCTTCGCTGACCAGCGGCAGGCCGATCAAGTTTCTTCCCCACATTTACAATTTCGCCAGCCCTGTCACGTTAAACATGGATGCCACAGGCATCAAAATCTACGGCGCCGGTGTGGGCCGTACTGAGCTGCGTTTTCCAAACGCCGCAACTGGAGTCACGCAGCTAATTATCAAGTCATCCGCTGACTGGTTTGATCTGGTGTGGGAAGGGATGAGCGTCCGATCGTCGCATACGGGCACGCTGTGTCAGGTTGGCAATACCAGTTACGTGGATCCGCTGAACGTCGCGCGCCTACAAGATTTGGCGTTCCTTAACAGCGGAACCGGTGGCAACGATGTTGTGGCCCTGCGTCTGGCGTACGGCGTTCAGTGCTCCCTGATCAACGTGCGAGCTAACTGTTACGCAGACGGCGCGGGTACTAACGTCGGACGCGCGCTGGTTGTTGAACAAGCCGGGTTTACTTCGTACATAGCCTGTAGCTTTGGTAATGCGAGCTACGGCGTGTCCTTCCTTAACGGCGTGTCCTTTGCAAATAATTTCATTGGTTGCGATTTCGAAAACATCAACATTGCGCTGTACAACGGATCCGTCAATTCGGGCGGACACGCATTTATCGGGTGCCAGTTTAGCCTGTGGACTCAGTACCTGGCTCAGGCCCCAGTTGGCGCAACGAATCGATTCCTGATCATCAACCCGAATGTATCTCAAACCTCCGGCTTATTAGACCCGGCTAACGGTGCAGGAATTAAGTTCCAGAGCGACCAGTTGGGTATTACCACACCAGCAGTGCCTGCATCTGGGGCGACAGTGACAAACATAACCGGGCGCGATGTCGTCGTGATCGTATGGGCGGGTAACGTCAGTGCGATCAGCAGAAATGGTGCCGCGCAAGGAATGACTGGAGGAACCGTAATACTTCACCCGATGGACACTATCGCGTTGACGTACAGCGTTGCGCCCGGGTGGACCTGGTACAAGCTGGGTTAAGGGAGAAATGAGTGAATTCTAACAATGGTGGTTTTTGGTCGTACTTTTGGGGCTGGATGACGGGGCTCTTATCTACCCTGTCATTTCAGGACGTTATCTTCGCCGCGGGCGCGCTGTTTACCGCGGTTATTACCGTGCTCACGTACCTGTCGAACGCACGTAAAAACGCGGCGCTGGCGGCCGCTGAAATAGAGCGAAACAGGATAATCGGTGATTGGGTTGCGTCGCAGAACGGCAGGTCCGCCACGCCATCGGCAGTTGAGATACTCGGTCACGCAGCGGGTGGACAGCATGAGCAAGATTAAAAATAGGCTCATTACTGCGGCCACTGGGGGCGCAATGGCGATTGCCGTAGCGCTTGTCCAGCAATTCGAGGGCGTTCGCTATACGCCGTACCGTGACGTTGTTGGCGTGCTGACGGTCTGCTACGGGCATACCGGCCCGGATATCATCCCGCGAAAAACGTACACGGAATCCGAGTGCCAGGCGCTGCTGCGCTCAGACTTGGAGCCGGTGCTTGCCACGATTGACGAGGTGGTTACAGTCGCTATGCCGGATACTCGCCGGGCTGCGCTGGCAAGTTTTGCGTATAACGTCGGGACCGGTGCGCTGACGCGCTCGACAATGCTACGCCGGCTCAATGCCGGCGATACGTCGGAAGCCTGTGACGAATTGCTGCGCTGGAATAAGGCCGGCGGCCGGGAGTGGAAAGGACTTACGAACCGGCGGGAAGTGGAGCGTGAATTATGTTTGACTGGAAAATAGCAGGACTGGCGCTGGCGGTTGGTGCGATCGCTGGCGCCACTCTTTGCTGGTGGCTCACATCAACGAGTTATGACGCGGACATTGCAACGCTGAACATCCAGCACGCCGAAACACTGAAAGCCATTTCTGACCAGGCTGCGCAAGACAGCGAGGCAGCGCGACAGCGCGAACATGATTTTCAGACCAAAATCGCAGCGCTGGATGAAAAGCACCAGCAGGAATTGAACGATGAAAAAACCAAAAATGAGAAGTTGCTGTTTGATGTTAGTACTGGTCACCGCCGGGTGCAGTTCGCCACTGCCGCTCTCGCAACATGTGAGCAATCAGCGAGAGCAGTACGCAGCGCCGGCGGCCTGGGCAATGCAGCCGGCGTCCGACTCTCTCCGGTTGCTGGACGAAACATTCTCGGTATCCGAGCTGGAATAAAGGAAGATCAGGAGAAGCTGGTTTACCTGCAAGAATATATCCGTGAGCTACAGGCGCAAGGCGCAGTGGCAAAGTGAGTGATTGGAAAATGCTTTATTCGGGTCAACCCCAAGCGTAACCTAAAAACCCATACTAAAAGGAGGTTGCAATGTTAGAGACTTACTTCGATTCCGCAGCTAAAACCCCGGAAGAGGCGATTGAATTAAACCAAAGGTTATTGGCCGTCCAGGCGGCGCTAGAGATTGCGAAAGCCTCTGCCAGCGCACCAACCGCATACGCCGGAGTTAGAACAGGGGTTGATTTGAGAGAGATCGCCGCCGGAATCAATTCTTTGGCTGACGCCATACAGTCCGCGCTTAATAAAAAATAGCCCACCAATCACGCATGGTGTTGTTGGCGGTTTTTATTGCCATAACAAAGGCCACCTCACCGGTGGCTTTTTTAATGGTTATAACGGCGTAGCAAACATGGCAAAACCAGACTGGGGCGAGTTTCAGCAACGGGTCTTGTCCAATCAGATCAAGGCATCATTACAGCAGGTATTCGCTGAATGGCTGTAATGAGGCTATCTTATCCCTATATAGCCAAAAAAGAGGGTAGAAATGAGAATAGATCATGATTATCTCAAAGGTTTATTAGAAGCATTTGAGAATGCTGACGGACCGCAAACCAACATCCAGGAACTCGCGGAGAAAGGATTTTCATACGGCACTGCCGCATTTCTTTTTCACATGCGCCTATTGGATGATAAAGGCCTAATTTGTCAGAGTGATGGACGGGCAGGTTTTGGCGTAGTCGAGTCAGCTGATGGGTTTGTTTCTTGGTCTGTTTTGCCTTTGCGTCTTACCGCAGCAGGCCATGATTTTATCGATGCATTAAGAAATAGAGAGGTTTGGGCTACGTTAAAAGCAAGTTTCAAAGATGCCAGTATGGGTACCCTCATGACTGTATCAAAAGAGCTGTTTAACAGAGCATTAAATAAGCAACTGAATAAGTATTTCGACTAACCGCTCAGGCGGTTTTTTTTGTTTTCATCGATATCAATCCAAAATAGAGCATATGGACGGAGTGATGCTTTTCTGTGAGAGAGTTAATCCTGATTTTTATGCAGTATGGCAAAAGGGGTATTCTGAAATGGTTTTCTGAACGTATTCTGAAATGCAAAGGGCTGCATACGCAACCCCTTGATAAATTTGGCTCCTCTGACTGGACTCGAACCAGTGACATACGGATTAACAGTCCGCCGTTCTACCGACTGAACTACAGAGGAATCGCTAATTGGTGTGGATGATAGCGGTAGCCTGAGTGCTTGTCAAAGCATGATAACGCTGAGGATAACTGTTTGCTGAACTTATAATCAAATTATTGAAATTATTGTGGTAGTCGGTGTTTTTCTCGTCTGTCCATCCGCTGCATATGGCCAAGGTTGCACTTTCAGATAGCAGGAGTTGCACTATTTTGGTGCTAATGGGCCATTGTTCAGGTGTGTAACGGGTCATGGTCAGAAGATTAGTATTGTTACTGTCATCGCCTCCGCCATTGCTTTTACTTATTTTTAAGCAGGTTAAACGAGTTACGCACTTTTTTTGATAATAATGAAATGATCTGGCGCGCTTCTTGCTACTACTTAACTGTAACTATTCGGGAGGTACACATGAATCTGAGACGGCTCAAATACTTTGTGAAAATCGTTGATATTGGCAGCCTGACCCAGGCCGCTGAAATGTTGCATATCGCGCAACCAGCGCTGAGCCAGCAAGTTGCTACGCTTGAAAGCGAAATGGAGAAGCAACTGCTGGTCCGTAGTCGTCGTGGCGTGACGCCGACTGAAGCGGGCAAGATTCTGTATTCACATGCGCAAACTATTTTGAATCAATGTGAGCAGGCTAAGCACGCAGTGAATGGTGTACGACAAACAGTCAGTGTCTAATCGGATACGGTCAGCTATATCGTCAGGTGTAGCTGACCGTATTGAACTTAACGCGACGCAAAAGCAGGTGTTACATCTGCTTTTGCGTTGTGACGTTACGCCTGGACCTGAGCGAGTGCTCTGCGACGGCGAATTACCTGGTAGGCTATCGCCAGAATTACAAACCACACCGGTGTGACAATCAATGCTTGCAGCGTATCAGGCTGCAATGTCAGCAAGACCAGTACAAAAGCAAAAAAAGCCAGACAGACCCAGCTCATGATAATGCCGCATGGCATTTTGTATGACGAGCTTTGGTGCAACTGTGGGCGCTGTTTACGGTACACCAGATAAGAACACAGAATGATACTCCATACGAACATGAACAGGATGGCCGACACGGTAGTGACCAGGGTAAAAACGGTCATGACGTTAGGAATGAGGTAGATCAATACAACACCGGAGAGTAGGCACAGGCAGGAAAAGAACAGCCCGGCTGACGGCACGGCGCGTTTTGATAGCTGGCCAAAACGTTTTGGTGCGTCGCCTTGTCTGGCGAGCCCAAACAGCATACGACTGGTAGAGAATACGCCGCTGTTGGCGGAAGATGCTGCCGATGTCAACACGACGAAATTAATGACGCTGGCGGCAGCCGGCAACCCCACCAGGACAAACATCTCAACAAATGGGCTGCGGTCTGCTGCGATATGGCTCCATGGCGTTACCGACATAATCATCATCAGTGCAAACACGTAAAACATGATGATACGTATCGGAATAGCGTTGATGGCTCGCGGCAAAACGACAGTTGGATTTTTGGTCTCAGCTGCGGTGGTGCCAACCAGTTCAATACCGACAAATGCAAATACAGCAATTTGAAAACCAGCAAAAAAGCCGCTGAGCCCTTTGGGAAAGAATCCGCCGTCTTGCCATAGATTGGTCACGGATGCCGCGGCTCCGGAAGGTGATGTAAAATTCATGATGACCAACCCGGCACCAATCACAATGAGTGCAACAATGGCGATAATCTTGATCATGGCAAACCAAAATTCCATTTCGCCAAATAGTTTAACGGTGGCCAGATTTAAGGTCAGAAGCAGTAGAACGCACAATAAAGAACTGAGCCACTGCGACAAGTCTGGCAACCAGAATTGTGCGTAGGCGCTGATGGCGACAACATCGGCAATCCCTGTGACTACCCAACAAAACCAGTATGTCCAGCCAGTAAAAAAGCCTGCCCATGGCCCCAGCAGGTCGGCGGCAAAGTCGCTGAACGATTTGTAATTGAGGTCGGAAAGCAACAACTCGCCCATCGCACGCATAACAAAAAACAGCATGAATCCGATGATCATATAAACAAAGATAATCGATGGGCCAGCAAGACTGATGGTTTTTCCCGACCCCATGAACAGGCCGGTGCCAATGGCGCCTCCGATGGCGATCAACTGAATATGACGGTTGGTCAGGTTGCGCCGCAGGTCGCTATGCCCGGCTGTATCCGGGGCGTGATGCGTTTGTTCTGTCATGTAATGTTATTTCCGGATTATGTCTGTCTGTGAGGGGAGTGCGAATCACCCATGATATATAAGAAATCAGCGAGATTAATAGTAACACGGTATTTAACCGATGATGAGCTGAGAACGTATTTCCTGCTTGTCAGGTTAGTCTTCAGAGGATGATGAATTTGCGTCTAAAAATCGGTCAATAGAAGTCTGGCGTCGGAGTGGAGGCGTAAAATAGTGATAGGTTACAATGTGTTCTCTGAGCCTTGGCTGAGTAAAAAAATAAGATGAACCATTTGACAGACGGCGATAAGAAGAGAATAATCCGTCCCCGTTGGGTCGTTAGCTCAGTTGGTAGAGCAGTTGACTCTTAATCAATTGGTCATAGGTTCGAGCCCTATACGACCCACCAACACCTTCATTTGTCCTCATGTTTATTTTGTTTCTGAAAAAACATCTGTCCGGTTTTATTATCCAGATAATTACTTTCCGTTTTTTTATTTATTCAGAAAAGTTCATATTAAAATTATATTTAATCAATCAGAGCGATTATCGGATATAGCCTGTTTTGTTGACGAAATATGAATGACTCTGTCAACTTCTACGTATTCTTTCTTCTTTTTGTTTGTTTATTATTCGAATTGAGAGGATACCCATCGGACAATTACGGATTATGGTTCTGCCCGATGGTGTATGATTAGCGGCGATAGACGGTTTTGATCTGCTTAATCGTTGTATCGAAAATTTCTGCCTGAGTTGGGTCTTCCAGTTGGGCTGCGTGTTTTTCCATACTGATGATAACCTTGCCTGCATCAGCTTGACCGATAGATTTTAACATCAATGTCATCAGTACCTTCAGGCAGCTAACTTCATGTGCCAGCGTTTCAGGCGTCGAGGCCGTAGGGAAGTCATTGTTATTCATGGAGTCTCCTGTTGCGAACGGGCGTTGACGTGGTGGTCCCTGGAAATGGTTTGATATCGTACACTCGCCAACGACATAACAAAAATTGGCCCGGATTATACCATAGGTGACAATACGTCTGGTGAGGAAAATAATCCTGTTTGACCATTAAGTTGTATTTTTTGTATCTGTTTGTGCCACATTTTGCCCATATATTGTTAACGTGTTTTTTGGCTTTTAAATGCGTTTGATTAGAAACATTGCAACTTTTATATGGATATTTTAGGGCAGGTGTATTATTTGTAGTAAACAGGCGGTGCAGCGAAGTGACGATACCGTTACAATGATGAAAAAAAAGCTGATGCGTACCTGATTGCTTACGTTTAAAAAACTTGATAATCTATTGATTATATTTATATTTTAATGATTTTAGACGGTTGTGCCGTCTCTTTCTCTAAAAAAACCAGGTTGGAAATGTGAATACTGTGATGGAAGTGAGTTCCGAGTTCGATACGCAATCAGTATCATTCAGGAACTTAGAGAATAATACCACATGGTAGAATAAAAAAATACATTTTTAATTAAAAAATGTATTCATTTTTTCTAAACCACGATAGTACCACCTGCAACAAACTCGTCTGTAAGTGTTACTCTTTTTGGAGAATTGTTCTTTGATTAGCGTTTTTCTTGTTGATGACCATGAGCTGGTGCGAGCAGGGATACGGCGCATTCTTGACGATATCAAAGGCCTCAAAGTTGTTGGTGAGGCGCAGTGCGGTGAAGATGCGGTCAGATGGTGCCGTAATAACAGTAACGGTGTGGACGTTGTGCTGATGGATATGAATATGCCAGGAATCGGCGGTCTGGAGGCAACGCGCAAAATTGTACGATTTTCCCCTGAAATTAAAGTTATAATGCTAACTATTCACACTGAAAACCCATTACCTGCTAAAGTGATGCAGGCTGGGGCGGCGGGGTACCTTAGCAAGGGGGCGACGCCAGAAGAAGTGATCTGTGCCATTCGTTCTGTGCATGCCGGCAAGCGTTATATTGCATCGGATATCGCCCAGCAAATGGCGCTGAGTCAGTTAGAGCCGCAAACAGAAACGCCATTGGAGTGTCTTTCTGAGCGCGAACTACAAATTATGCTCATGATCACTAAAGGGCAGAAGGTGACGGAGATCTCTGATCAACTCAACCTTAGCCCCAAAACGGTCAACAGTTATCGGTATAGAATGTTCAGTAAACTGAACATTAATGGTGATGTGGAGTTAACGCATCTGGCTATTCGACATGGGCTCTTTAATGCGGAGACATTGATTAGTAGTGACTGAACGTTTTGATGCCCAGGCTTTTCTGAAGACCGTAACCAGTCAGCCTGGGGTTTACCGTATGTACGATGCCAGTGACACGGTTATCTACGTCGGTAAAGCTAAGGATCTGAAGAAACGCCTTTCCAGTTATTTTCGTGCCCATGTTGCCAGCCGTAAAACAGAGGCTTTGGTGAAAAGTATTCGGCAGATCGATGTAACAATCACGCATACTGAAACCGAAGCCTTGTTGCTTGAGCACAACTATATCAAACGTTATCAGCCGCGTTACAACGTGCTGCTGCGTGACGACAAATCCTACCCGCTGATTTTCCTTAGTGGAGATACGCATCCTCGGTTATCGGTTCATCGCGGCGCTAAACATGCCAAAGGCGAATACTTTGGCCCGTTTCCGAACGGTAATGCCGTTCGTGAAACGTTGATGCTGCTGCAGAAGTTATTCCCCATCCGACAATGCGAAAATAGCGTTTATCGCAATCGTTCGCGTCCATGTCTGCAATATCAGATTGGCCGTTGTTTGGGGCCATGCGTTAGCGGCTTGGTGAGCGAGGAAGATTATCAGCAACAGGTCGAATATGTGCGCCTTTTTCTATCAGGCAAGGATCAGCAAGTGTTGACTCGATTGGTCGAGCGAATGGAGGCGGCAAGCCATGCTCTGAAGTTTGAAGACGCCGCCCGTATCCGTGATCAGATTCAGGCTGTTCGTCGCGTGACCGAAAAACAATTTGTCTCTGGCGATGGTGATGATCTTGACGTGATCGGTGTGGCATTCGATGCGGGGATGGCATGTGTACACGTGCTCTTTATTCGTCAAGGACAGGTTTTGGGTAGCCGTAGCTATTTTCCCAAAGTGCCTGGCGGGACGGAGCTGGCGGAAGTGGTGCAGACATTTGTCGGTCAGTTCTATTTGCAGGGTAGTGCTTCCCGTACCCTGCCATCGGACATCCTGCTGGATTTTTCGCTACCGGAGTATCAACTGCTGGCGGAATCCCTGAGCGAACAGGCGGGCCGAAAGATTCAGATTCAAACCCGCCCACGTGGTGACCGCGCACGCTATCTTAAACTCGCGCGCACCAATGCTCATACGGCATTGGCAACGAAATTGTCTCAACAATCAACGGTTCAGCAACGTTTGACGGCACTGGCGTCCGTGCTTGAGATTGAAAAAATCAACCGGATGGAATGTTTCGATATCAGTCATACCATGGGTGAGCAGACGGTTGCTTCCTGCGTTGTTTTTAATGCTGATGGGCCGCTGCGTTCAGAGTACCGCCGCTACAACATTACCGGTATCACGCCAGGTGATGACTACGCGGCTATGAACCAAGTACTTAGGCGCCGCTATGGCAAGTCGATTGATGAAAGCAAGATTCCAGATGTCATCGTGATTGATGGCGGTAAAGGCCAATTGGCGCAGGCCAAAGAGGTTTTTGCGTCGTTGCAGGTATCCTGGGATAAGAATCGGCCTTTGCTGTTGGGCGTTGCGAAAGGCAGTGATCGCAAAGCCGGCCTGGAAACGTTGTTTTTTGAAGCGACGGGCGAGGGTGTCGCTTTGCCTGCTGATTCACCCGCATTACATGTGATTCAACATATTCGCGATGATTCCCATAACCATGCTATCAGTGGTCACCGTAAACAGCGTGCCAAAGTCAAAAGCACCAGTTCACTGGAGACTATTGAAGGGGTGGGGCCGAAACGGCGCCAGATGTTGTTGAAATACATGGGAGGGCTACAGCCGCTGATGAATGCCAGTATCGAAGATATCGCCCAAGTACCGGGAATTTCGCATTCGTTGGCAGAAAAAATCTTTCATGCATTGAAACACTAGAGGCAATGTAGCAACATAACCCTATTATCTTTCGGGCCAGACAGTTACCCAGACGCTATGCGATTTAATATACCAACGTGGCTTACCCTGTTTCGTGTTGTGCTAATTCCATTTTTTGTATTGGCATTTTATCTGCCGTTTAGCTGGGCGCCGATGGTATGTGCCGGCATATTCGTCTTTGCCGCGGTAACCGACTGGTTTGATGGCTTTCTTGCCCGGCGATGGAAACAAACCACTCGTTTCGGCGCTTTTCTGGATCCTGTTGCCGATAAAGTCATGGTAGCTGTTGCTCTGGTGCTGGTATCCGAGCATTACCACTCTTGGTGGATTACGTTGCCTGCCGCAACGATGATTGCGCGTGAGATCATCATTTCTGCATTGCGCGAATGGATGGCTGAGCTGGGTAAACGTAGCAGCGTGGCGGTATCTTGGATAGGCAAGATTAAAACCACCGCGCAAATGGTGTCTTTGGTCGGTTTGTTGTGGCGACCAGAACGGATGGTAGAGGCTGCCGGCGTGGCGGCGCTGTATGTGGCTGCCGTGTTAACCTTCTGGTCGATGTTCCAGTATTTGAGCGCGGCCTGGCGCGATTTGCTGGAACATTGATCGTCTCGCCTTAAAAAACAGCAAACGATTCAGGTGAGGTGATAATTTTATTGACTCGGTGCGTCAGGTAAGTAGAATGCACCGCATCGACAGCAACACAGTTTATTGAAATTACTTAATAAACAAAGTGTTCTGAAAGATGCGGGAATAGCTCAGTTGGTAGAGCACGACCTTGCCAAGGTCGGGGTCGCGAGTTCGAGTCTCGTTTCCCGCTCCAAATTATGATCTACAGCGTTCTAGCGAAGTCTGTAGATAATTGAAAATAGGACCTTGGGGTCCTTTTTTCGTTCCAGAGCAGTCCACTGAAATCCAGCTACATCCGGGGTTTTTTAGTCCATAAATACGGGTGTGTGAGGTTCCGCATTGTTGCTGGGTCGGAGCGAGCCACGGGGCGAGAATCTAGTCCTAACTTTTCATGTTAGAGGCTGGAACTATGGCACTATCAGATATGGCCGTTCGCCAAGCCAACAGGCAAAGCCTATACACTTGGCGACATTGATGGCCTCTCTCTCGCAGTAGCCAGCCAGGGTGGTCGCTCTTGGCACTTTCGCTACTGTTGGGCAGGTAAACAAAAACGCATGTCTCTGGGCATCTATCCAGAGGTCAGCTTACGCGAAGCGCGAGCGCTCCGTGATCAGGCGCGTGCGCTGCTGGCCAAAGGCATCAATCCTAATCTTGACCGGAAACAAAGACGCCAGGCTGTGCGTCTGGCTGATGAACATACGTTCAAGGCTATATTTTTCCAATGGGTCGAGTATCGGCGATTGGAACTCAAGGAAGGGCGTAACAGCACGCTCTCACAAATCCTGCGTATCTTTGGTAAGGATGTGCTTCCAGGTTTGGGCAGGATGTCTATCTATGATATTCGTCGCGTCGACCTGTTGGACGTGGTCTCCAAAATCGAACAGCGTAAAGCATTCACCATTGCGGAGAAGGTGCGTACCTGGCTCAATCAATTGTTCCGTTTTGCGTTGGTGAAGGTGGAGGGACTGGAAACTAACGCAGCATCTGATCTGGATGTGGTCGCTGTCCCCGCGTTACCTGTCGTTCACAATCCCTTCCTGCGCCTGCCCGAACTACCCCAACTCCTGCAGAAGGTACGCGGCTATAGCGTCCGTAACGTACAACGGGAATGAAATCCGGCGTAGCGTGCTCAGTGAGCGGGATGACCGCGGTGGTGTGAGATATGGTTTCTGGAACGGAAGTTGTGGCGCAACCGTTGATCAAGATGGTAGTAACCAGCAAGCTACTTACGAACAGCCGCCTTATTAAATGCGTAGTTGACATGGCTCAGCTCTCTATAGCGATGAGCTGATACCTTCGTCTGAGGCATGGGTTTGATCAGCAAAGAATGCGGATTATGTTCCTTCCTTTTTTACGTCGTTGCCGCAGACGAAGTAGGGGGGATTTTTTGTTTGACGATGATTCCAGCTCTGTAATTCGCTGAACTACGCCAGGGCCTGATGCGGTAGTTTTATCAATCGGTGAAGCGAGTTCAACATATGTTGGTGTTTTCCGAAACTTGACCCAACTTTCCCTCACGTGGCTCTTGGAAACCGGGGGGACTACACCCGGATCGCAGACTGGTGAGATTTACCCTTCTTTCTGAGGCTCTGATAATACAGTCTAGACCAATATGATGAGTTAACCGTCTTCGCAGCCCATTCCACGAATGTCTGACGGACGAACTTGGCGCATTGCCATCGCCAGTGTACCCAGGGTTTTTGACCGCTTCGCTCGGTTACTGGCGCAATGCCGGCGAAGTTTTGAATTTCTTCTGCACTATTAAAACGGTCACGGTTATCTCCAGGTGCAGCAAGCATACGTGGGCCCATGCACGGCCCCATGCCCAGAAGTGATTTAAACAGCTCTGCATCTGGCAATGTGTCAAACAGCGTTCCGCTCACAGCGGACATTTGTCTGCGCGTAAGTCTGGTCCGTGTAAAACGGACGTTTATTTGTCAGTTGAAACATTTAATCCGTATTCGGTGAGATATCGTTCTAAAACTGTTTACGGGTTGAATAACGCAGCTCATCAACCAATAAGCTAAATGCCGGGGTTGGCTGACGATGACTTGGGTAATAGAGATGATATCCAGAGTAAGGTTCACACCATTCTTCCAGAATGCGAACAAGCTTTCCGGCTGCTATATAAGGTTCAAGCTGGCCTTCTGGCAGATATGCCAGCCCCAGGCCTTCAAGTGCAGCCCTTAATATCATGCTTCCCGTGTTGAAGACCAGGTGACCGTCAACCCGCACATGCAGCTCTCGTCCGTCTTTTTCAAATTCCCACGCATAGAGTCCTCCATGCCCGGAAAGGCGTAGATTTATACAACTGTGCTCGGTAAGCTCCTGCGGAGTAACTGGAACTGGTCTGTTACTGAAGTATTCAGGAGAACCTGCCACCGCCATTCGCATATCTGGGGCAATACGAACGGCAATCATGTCTTTGGCAATGGTTTCGCCGGGGCGAACGCCGGCATCGAGACGATCTTTTACGATATCCGTCAGGCCATAATCCGTAAGAATTTCGACCTTAATATCAGGGTACTTTTTGACGAGCCTTGCCACAGCTGGCCAGAGCACTGACTCTGCTGCATATTCCGTTGCAGTAAGTCGTATTGTACCCGCCGGTTTATCGCGGAGTTCACTCAGCACCATTAATTGACGCTGAATATCTTCAAGCTGAGGCCCGACGGAGGCCATTAAGCGCTCTCCGGCCTCTGTGGGTACGACCCGTCGAGTGGTTCGGTTGAGCAACCTGAGTCCAAGCTGAGCCTCCAGCCCGCGAACTGTCTGGCTTAGTGCGGATTGTGAAACGCCCAGTCTTTTTGCCGCGCGCGTAAAGTTTTGCTCCTTAGCAACTACCATAAAGGCCGCAAGATCATTCAGATTTTGATCAGACATTAAGAAGCTCTCCTTATAATTTCAATCTCATATTACCCTCTAATCACTCAATAAGTCCTCAGATATACTCTGTTTCGTTCATTAATCAATCAGCTCTGTCAACAGAAACACAATAAAAGAGTCAGCATTCCCGGTGCCATAAACCGGATTGTGGGTGCGCAAATAATCTAAAAAACAAGAAGGCAGATAAATAACGGAGGTTAGTGATGTGCGGAAAATGTGAAGATGATATTCAATCAGACGCTCCAGCGTCCCCGACCCGCAGAAGGGTTCTGATGGCCGGAGCCGGGCTTGCTGCAGCATCGACGCTGGCGGTAATGCCGGGAAAGGTACAGGCACAGGAATCGGCTGCTCAGCCGGGTAACGGTCCCTGGCGTGTCCGCGCCTGGGGTAACCAGAATCCGAGCGGCCCTTTTGTCCCACTGGAAATTCCCCGTCGAGCCCTTCGTCCGAACGATGTCCTTATCGACATTATGTACTGTGCTATCTGTCATTCAGATATTCATATCGCCAGGCAGGAATGGGGACCGCCTTATCCGGCCACGAATTATCCCTGTGTACCGGGACATGAAATTATTGGCCGGGTCGCCGCCATTGGAAGCGCCGTGACGAAATTCCGCCCGGGTGATATCGCCGGTGCCATGATTGATTCCTGCGGCGAATGCGAGAACTGCATGAACGATCTGGAGCAGTATTGTGTGAAGGGCTGGACACTGAATTTTAACTCGCCGGACAAAATTTCGGGTGGCTATAACTACGGGGGTTTTTCGCAGCGCGTGGTGATCCCGGAGCGCTTCACCGTTCGCATTCCACCAGGAATGAACCTTGCTGCTGCAGCCCCACTGATGTGTGCGGGTATCACCACCTTTTCCCCTCTGCAGCACTGGTCTGTTGAGGCCGGACAGCGGGTTGGGGTGATTGGCATGGGCGGGCTGGGTCACCTGGCCGTTAAGCTGGCCGTCGCGCGCAGGGCTGATGTTACGGTGTTTACCACCACGCCAGCAAAAATCGCGGACGCAAAGAAAATGGGAGCCCGGGAGGCGATTGTCTGGACCGATCCTGATGCCCTGAAACCTTATGCGAACCAGTTCGATTTCCTTATATCAACGATACCGACGAATGTCCCTACTCATCCGATTACCAATATGCTTCGTCTGGATGGTACCTACGTCATCGTTGGTGCCCGCGAACCTATAGAAGACGTTCGCGGTTCCGGACTGTGGCTGCAGCGTCGGCAGGTTTCAGCTTCGCTGATGGGGGGCATGGCAGAAACTCAGGAGTTCATCGACTTCTGTGCACACCGCAAAATCGTCGCCGATATTGAGTTGATAAAACCCGATCAGATAGACCGCGCTTTTGCGCGTATCAAAGCAAAAGACGTCCGCTACCGTTTTGTTGTGGATTTGACGTAAGCAGGCACGCCGTTTAGCCGACAGTAACCATCGAGGTTAAGAATGAAAGCGATTATTGCAGCAGCAGCCATATCCATACTGGGGACAGCCCAGGTTTCTGCCGAAAGTATTGAAATTCGCCGTAACGGCCAAACCCCTGCTGTAGTTGGCAAGGCGGATAACTTTTCAGGCTATGCGGTTATCAGCCCGTTATTGCCGCCTAACGAGTCCACGCGCGCCAATCTGGGTCTGGTGGATTTCACCCCGGGGGCGCGTACAGCTTGGCATACTCACCCTGCAGGGCAACTGCTGATCGTCACGGCAGGCAAGGGCTGGGTCCAGGAAGAAGGCAAGGTGCGTCAGGATATTGCACCGGGTGATGTTGTCTGGATCCCTGCCTCGGTCCGCCACTGGCATGGCGCTACGGCAACGTCTCCCATGAGCCACCTGGCCATGACCTACATGATGGACGGTAAGAATGTGGACTGGCAGGAGCCCGTTTCTGACAAGCAGTATCAGTAACGTGGGAGGTAAGATGAAAACATCAACGGTATTCACGCTGGCGCTTTCTCTGGGGGTGGGGGGGGCCATCGCAGAAACGGGGTCGCAAAGAGGTCCACTATCAGCCACTGATATGCAGGCGGTTTCTCCCGCTCTTGAGCGCTACGCCAGTACCAGGCTGGCAGGTGACCTGTGGAAACGAAACGATCTGTCGCCACGCGATCGCAGTCTCGTTACCGTTTCTGCGGTTATTGCACGCAACCAGACCGTACTTTTACCGGAACAACTGGAGCTGGCGCTGAAAAACGGAGTCACGCCTGCCGAGCTTTCTGAGGCTATCACGCATCTGGCGTTCTATGCCGGCTGGGGCAACTCCATCGCGGCTGCAGCGGTAACGAAAGAGATATTCCTGCAAAAGGGAATTGACGCTGGACAGCTTACTCACGCAGAGGAAGCGTTGCTGCCGATCGACGAAAAAGCAGAAGCAGGCCGTGCCGCTCGTGTGGAACAGAGCATCGGTAGCGCGGTGCCGGGGCTTGTCCGTGACACCACTGATGTGCTTTTCCGGGGGCTGTGGCTGCGCCCTGGACTTGCGCCGCGGGACAGAAGTCTGGTGACCCTGTCTGCACTTATTGCCAACGGCCAGGTCCAGCAAATTCCGGCACACCTTAACCGGGCAATGGACAACGGACTGACCCGGCAGCAGGCCTCGGGCGTACTGAACCATCTTGCCTACTACTCCGGCTGGCCTAACGCCTTCTCCGCCGCGCCGGTTTTCAAAACGGTGTTTGAGCAACGTGAGTCGAAGTAACCACTCTTTACAGGAAGAAAATATGTCTCAGGGTATCGAAAACAAAGTCGTCGTTATTACAGGAGCCAGCAGCGGACTGGGTGCTAAAACGGCTCGACACCTGTCAAAACTGGGGGCGAAAGTTGTCCTGGGTGCCCGCCGTATGGATAGACTGGAGAATCTTTCCGATGAGCTGGGGCTGGATGCCAGAGCCATACTGCGCACCGACGTGACGGACCGCTCCCAGGTTCAGGCCCTCGTTGACCGGGCTGTAGAGTTATACGGCCGCATTGACGTCATCATTAATAACGCCGGTTTAATGCCGAGCTCCATGCTCGACAAACTGAAGGTGGATGAATGGGACCGTATGATCGACGTCAACATTAAGGGTGTGCTCTATGGTATTGCGGCTGCGCTTCCGTATATGAAAGCACAGAAGTCCGGTCAGTTTATCAACGTATCGTCAGTGGCCGGACACAAGGTTGGCCCTGGTGGTGCCGTTTACGCAGGCACGAAATGGGCTGTCCGGGCTATTTCAGAAGGGCTGCGCCAGGAAGTGAAGTCCTGGAATATTCGCACGACCATTGTGTCGCCCGGCGCGGTAGATACTGAGCTGACCGGGACTATTACCGATGAGGATGCCGCCAAAGGTATGTCGAAGACCTATGAAAATGCGATCTCGGCAGATGCGTTTGCGCGGGTAGTGGCGTTTGCAATTAGCCAGCCTGACGACGTGGACGTTAATGAAATCCTTTTCCGACCGACCGTGCAGGTTTATTAAAAGAACGTAACGCACCTTTATATCGGAACTGTTATTACTACCTTCGAATAAGAAGGGCAGCATTCACTAATAGTAAATCTGAACACAGGAAATTCTGAACTGAATTTCCTGCGGGCTTAATCGTGCCCAAAAGAAACAAACCCGCAATCGATATTATATTTATTAAAAGGTAAGGGGCTGATTTATATGCCTGTTAAACATTCTCAAGGTGCGTCCGGCATCTTCGTCGTCGCAACGCTGATGCCAGTAATGGCAGCAGTACTGATCGGCTTTATCATTATTGGTGTGGCACTTCCTGTGCTGCCGCTGCATGTCAAAAATGATCTGGGATTTGGGACGTTTATTGTAGGCCTGGTCGCCGGAGCGCAGTTTGCAGCATCGCTTATTTCCCGCGTGTGGTCCGGGAGCTATTCCGACAGGTGCGGGGCCAAAAAAGGGGTGGTGGTCGGACTCATCGCCGCTGCCATATCAGGGCTGTTATATCAGTTGTCGCTCTGGC
This sequence comes from Dickeya sp. ws52, assembly GCF_007210685.1. NCBI lineage: Bacteria > Pseudomonadati > Pseudomonadota > Gammaproteobacteria > Enterobacterales > Pectobacteriaceae > Dickeya > Dickeya sp. ws52. The sequence continues at coordinate 2,644 of NZ_SZVX01000003.1, read as the reverse complement.
TGGTCAGTATACCGGTACTGTCGGTAGCCGTCCTGCTTGCCGGGCGCGCGATCCTTGGCGGTGCAGAAAGTTTCATTATTACGGGTGCCGTGGCTTGGGGGCTGGCCCTGGTGGACAAAGAACACTCTGGCAAGGTCATTGCTTGGGTGGGTACAGCGATGTTTGCCGCGATGGCGCTCGGCGGACCGGTAGGCACGCTGCTGTTTGACGCGTTTGGCTTTGAGTCGATCGCGCTGCTGACGTTGCTGCTACCCCTGCTGGTTCTGCTATATCTCTCAATAATGCCCGCTGTGCAGCCTCACCCGCACGCCGCTCGCGCCTCCTTCGGAGCAGTCATGCAGGCGGTCTGGTTACCCGGATTGGGAGCTGCGCTTGCCAGCACGGGCTACTGCACCATTCTGGCCTTCAGCTCGCTTTATTACAGTGCCATGCACTGGCAGCCAGTCTGGATGGCATTTACAACCTTTGGGGTTGCGCTGATTACTGCCAGAACGGTTGCAGGCCATCTGCCGGACCGCTTTGGCGGTGCGCGCATTGCACTGATTTTTGTCCTCGTCCAGGCCACCGGCATGTTCCTGATTTGGCTTGCCAGTACTTCACTGGTTGCGTCTGTCGGTGCTGCATTTGCTGGCTTTGGCTACTCGCTGGTCTATCCGGGACTTGGTATCGAAGCCATCAATAGCTCAAGCCCTCAGAACCGGGGGATGGTCATGGGTATCTACACGGCATTCCTCGATGTGGCGATGGCGATCGGCAGCCCCGCTCTTGGCTGGGTAGGCGGACATCTGGGGTTGAACGCCATATTCCTGACCGGTGCGCTGACTGTGCTCTCTACAGCGGCTGTTGCATACCTGCTGTTTCAACGCTCTGCATCGGCTAAACGAAAACTGGCCTGAAAAGGCTCTCTTGTTCGGAGATCAATTTATCTTCGGATGTTTCACTCCATTTGTATTAACACTGTTGATTAATTCAGGAGGTACAATGAAATTACATGCCAAAGGAAAATTAAAAACGTTAGCCGCGCTGGTAATATTGGGCGTGACTCTGGGCATGGGAACAACCGTAGCGGTCGCTGCGGACATGTCCCACGGGGCAGACAACTTCTATCAAAGTGATAAAGTAAATTCACAGACCGTTAAATTCAAAAATATTTACGGTATGGAGGTGACCGGTACGCTATTTACCCCGAGGAACATGGAAGCCGGTAAAAAATATGATGCTCTGATTGTAGGTCATCCTTTTGCCGCAGTAAGGCAGCAGGCCGCGAATCTCTATGCAACGAAAATGGCGGAGGCGGGTTTTGTCGCTCTCTCTTTCGACCAGTCTTTCTGGGGTGAAAGTGCAGGCTCGCCGCGTGGGGCCGTACTGCCTGATGTTTATGCAGAAAACTTCAGCGCAGCCGTTGATTTCCTCGGAACCCGCGCTTTTGTGGATCGTGAAAAAATAGGTGTGATTGGTATCTGCGGTAGTGGCGGCTTTGCCATCGCAGCAACAAAAGTTGACCCGCGCATCAAGGCACTCGCCACCGTCAGCATGTACGATATGGGAGAATATTTCCGTACCGGACTTGACCATGAACGAACGGTAGAAATGAGAAACAAAGATCTGGCAACCGCTGCCGAACAGCGCTACAAAACCTTTGAAACTGGTCAGCCGGTCTACGGCCCAGGGCAAAACGACCCGGTGTTTATCGAAGGTAAAGAGTCGAATGACTTTTATCAGACGGAGCGCGGTAAAGTTGCATCCAACGATCGCCGGACCACGCCAGCAACCTACGCTAGATTTATGAATTTCCATCCGTTTATTGATATCGAGTCCATCTCACCACGCCCAATACTCTTTGTCGTGGGTGCTGCGGCTCCATCCCGCACCTATACCGATACCGCTTACGAAATGGCGGCAGAGCCGAAAGAGCTTGTGGAGATTAAAGGGGCCAACCGTATCGACCTGTACGACCGTACTGAACTGATCCCCTGGGACAAGCTAGTGTCATTCTTTAACACCAATCTGAAAACGGATAAATAACGCATTATTTGAACGGCACTGCTGCAGTGCCGTTATTCCTAAAAATATAAAAACGGAGCGCTTTATGTTCAAACCAGTCATGCTTGCTCTGGCTTCCCTGACGGCTGTGTCATTCTCATCTGTCGGGGCCGAGGCTGAAAGTATCCGAGTCAAGATCACCGCAGGTGACCAGGTGGTGACAGCAACGTTTTATGACAATGCCACCACCCGGGCATTGGTTTCTCGTTTTCCGATGACACTGCCTATGGAGGATTTATATGGACGTGAAATGTGTTACCGGTTCCCTGACGCCCTGCCGGCCAACGAAACGCAAACCAGCAGCTATGAAGTAGGCGATATCGTCTACTGGGCACCACGGCATAGCTTTGTCATTATGTATGAACAAAACGGTGAACAAATCAGTAATCTTCAGAAGGTTGGACGTATCCATTCAGGCGTGGGGATTTTCAGGCATACGGGCAATATCGATGTGACATTTGAAATTGCGAACTAACTTGCAACCTAATTATAGTAAAGCAAGGCTGGCAGCCTTGCTGTTAATACTAGGGTGTGTCCCGTAACTGTTTTTTGTACAATCAGGGACATGATTTCATCACAAGAAGTGCTTTAATTTGGCTCG
>NZ_SZVX01000029.1:0-39030 GCF_007210685.1 Dickeya sp. ws52 | reverse complement strand
ATGAGGCTATTGTCGTCTACCCACTGGATCGTTCAACCGATCATTTGCTTAACCGATCGGTGTTAGCCAATTGGCGGCCATTGCTGCATGTGATATCGATGTGATTAATATCGATGTGATTAGTTGTACAGTTCCGCCACGCCGCGCAGTTGGTTATCGTTGCCGGTGGCAGAGATAATGCGGAACGATTTGGCGCCGGCGGCACTCGCTTTTTCAGACAGGCTGGCCTGCAAACCGTCCAGCGTCGCGGCGGTGGCGCTGATGCTGCCGATGGACTGGCTGGCGGATTGCTGTACTTCAGTCGCAGTGGATGTGGTCGCGGCGAAAGAACCAAAAGAAACGGTAGCCAGGGCGATAACTGCAACAATATTTTTGATAGCGTTCATGGTCAATATCCTTCACGTTGAATTCGGTTAATTTTCTTTTTTAAAGCGTCTTCGCTTTCGATGGAAGTGATAATAGACCTGTTGCCGCGACGTTAAAATCGGGTTTATTTGCAGATATATTTCAAAATATATGAATGATATTTATCCGTTTATGCCGGCCTTTTTCCAGGTCGGGTTTACTGCGGCGGTACACCCGCCGTTTACAGGAGACAACGACGATGGCCGACGCCGTATACGGTAAATCCTTACCGCAATGGTTCCGCGACTTTCCGCTGCTGGAGCCGCTGATTAATCGCCAGCCGGTGTGCTGGTTTAATCCGGCGACGGTTTCCGTGCATGATGCGCTGGGCGACGTGCCGTTAACCGGTGCCGACGTAGCCGACGCCAGCCGGCGTTTGCAACGGTTCGCGCCCTTTCTGCGCCAGGCGTTCCCGGAGCTGGAAGCCAGCGGCGGCATCATCGAGTCCGAACTGGTGCCGGTGCCGGCGTTTGCCGCGGCGATCGCCCGCCAGGCGGGGCTGGATGCGCCACCGTCAGTGTTGCTGAAGCTGGACAGCCACTTGCCGGTGGCGGGTTCGGTCAAAGCGCGCGGCGGCATCTACGAGGTGTTGTACCACGCCGAACAACTGGCGTTGCGCCACGGCCTGCTGCAAGAAAGCGATGACTATCGCCGCCTGCTGGACAACGACTGCCAACAGTGGTTTCGTCGCCACAAAGTCGCGGTCGGCTCCACCGGCAATCTGGGGATGTCGATCGGCATCGCCAGCGCCCGGCTGGGGTTTGATACCACGGTGCACATGTCCGCCGATGCCCGGCAGTGGAAGAAAGACCGGCTGCGCGCGCACGGCGTGCGGGTGGTGGAGTATGACGGCGATTACGGCCAGGCGGTGGCGCAAGGTCGCCGGGAAGCCTTGTCCGACCCGAGTTGCCACTTTATCGACGATGAAAATTCCACCTCGCTGTTTCTGGGTTACGCGGTGGCGGGGGAACGGCTAAAAGCACAGTTTGCCGCGCAGGGCCGGGTGGTGGATGCCGAGCACCCGCTGTTCGTTTATCTGCCGTGCGGCGTCGGCGGTGCGCCCGGCGGCATCAGCTTCGGGCTGAAACTGGCGTTTGGCGATCACGTCCACTGCATTTTCGCCGAACCGACCGAATCTCCCTGTATGCTGATGGGCGTCTACACCGGCCTGCACGATCAACTGGCGGTGCAGGATTTCGGCATCAGCAACCGCACCACCGCCGACGGGCTGGCGGTCGGTCGCCCGTCCGGCTTTGTCGGCAACGCCATGCAGCGGCTGATCGACGGTTACTACACGCTGCCGGATGACGAGATGCTGGCGCTACTGCATGTGATGCACGACACCCAGCAGATTCTGCTGGAGCCGTCTGCACTGGCGGGCGCACCGGGTTTTTTGCGTCTGTTGCAGGAAGATCAGGGCTACCGCCGGCGTGCGCCGCTGACGCCGCAGCGTTGCCGGCAAGGCACCCATGTTATCTGGGCCACCGGCGGCGGCATGGTGCCGGAAGACGAGATGGCTCGCTACCTGCAAGCCGGCGAAGCCGCCAGCCGCCGGTTACTTAAACCGTAAGGAAACGCCCCGATGCTTATCGATTTTACGCCGGCGGATTACCCGCGCCTGATTCGCTGGATAGACAATGCCGAACTGAATCTGCTGTGGGGCGGGCCCACCTATGCGTTTCCGATCACCCTCGCGCAGATTAGCGAGCATCTGGCTAATCCGCAGTTTGTGCCGTATCTGTTTGAACATCAGGGCGACATCGTGGGATTTGTCGAGCTGTCTCAGGTGGAGCCGCACCACAGCCGGCTGTGCCGGGTGTTTATCGACCCGGCGTACCGTGGGCGCGGGCTGGCGCGCACGATGTTGCAAGCCGCCATTCGACAGGCGGTGGAGCGATTTAAGGCGCAAGCCGTATCGCTATCTCTGTCGGTGTTTATACCCAAAATAATTCGAGTTGCAGGAAGGCGGCGACGCAGCGAATCCCCGGGAGCTTACTCAAGTAAGTGACCGGGGTGAGCGAGGAAAGCCAACGCACCTGCAACTCGAAGTATGACGGGGATAGCCATAACCACAGCGCACGGCGCTGTTACCAGTCACTCGGTTTTCACATCATCGCCACCGCCCCGTTCGGTAATCAGGGGCTGGAACTGATGACGATGCGCCTGACGCTGTAACGCCCCGGCATGTCGGCCGACCTCATGCCATACGCCGATCGGGTGTTCGGTGATTATTGTTCAGATCGCCCGGTCGAATGTGATTGTCCGCCCGTAAAACGCAGGCGCGGCACCCAGCGGATATAAACCAGTTCCGCCAACAGCTCCACCAGTGTTTGCGTCACCACCACCGCCGGTATCACCGGCAGCGCATCCGGTATCGCCAGCGCCAGCGGTAAAATCACCAGTGCATTGCGGGTCGCGCCGCTGAATACCAGTGCGCGGCCCGAGGGAGCCGGCAGCAACCACAACCTCGCCATCAACCAGCCCAACGCCGGCGCCAGCACGGCAAACAACAGATAAACCGGCAATGCCTGCCGTACCGCGCCGGTCGCCAGCCCCAACCGCGGCACCACAAACGCCATAATCAGCGCCAGCACCAGCGCGGTGGCCGGCACCGGCAACAACCCGAGCCAGCCGGTCACCACTGCACCGGCAGGGTAGTGCGCCGCCCAGCGCTGAACGGCAGCAGCCAGCAACAGCGGCAACGCCATCAGCACGATGAACGCGTGCAGGAAAGGCGTCGCGTCGATGTTGAGCACGGTGGTCCGCGGCAACAGCAGCGGCAACCACAACGGCAGCAGCAACATCTGCAACACCAGCAAAACCGGCGTCGCCGCCAGCAGTAAGCGGGAATCCGCGCCGCCCTGATGCGAAAAAGTCACCACATAATCGACGCACGGGCACAGCAGCACGATAGCGACGCCCACCGCCACCAGCGGCTCCAGTGGCCACAGGCGCAGCAGCAACGCCACCAGCAGCGGTATCGCCACAAAATTCGTCGCCACCAGCGCCAGCATAAAACGCAAATGGGCCAACGCCGCCAGCAGGCGGGACAACGGCAATTGCAGAAAGGTGGCGAACAGCATCAGCGCCAGCGCGGGGTTAATCGCCTGCGCCAGTGCGTCCGAGGGCGGCCAGCGCCACGCCAGCACGGCGGCGACCAGCATGGTCAGCAGATAGAGGGCGGTTTGACTGCGCTCCAGCCAGCCGCCCCAGCGTGATAATAATGACATGGGCATCATCAGAGCGTCGTTGATGTCTTTCGTCCGAAGGTGGCGCCGACTATGCCATTAATCACGGCGAGGCACCACCCGCTGCCCACCGTCGCCTGCTCCATTATCCGGCGATTACCCGACGCGATGACGCCGACAGCCCGTCATCCGGCATTAGCGCGGCAACCGGGCGGCGGCTTCGCCCCAGGTGGTAAAGGTCTGGCTAGCGAAAATCGGATGAGCGCCGTTATACAGCGGATTGATCAGCCCGGCAAAACCGCCGCCCGGCGCACGAATATCGATGCGACACCACGGCCAGTTGGTCAGCGGCAGCGTAAAGCTCACCTCGTCGCGCCCCAGCGCATGGCGTGCAATCACGCCGCCCCCCGCGATACATTCCGCCAGGTAACCCGGTCGATCATCTTCGATGGCGAGGGTCGCCTGCACCGTGCGCGCGCCGACATTCTGCCCCGGCAACACCTCACCGTCGTCGAACCGGAAACGCAGGCCGCACTGCCTATCGATATACACCCGCCCCTGACGCAAGCCATGCAGAATAGCGTCGCCGCTCAGACCGTGGGCAAACACCAGCGTCGTCGGGTCGCCGTATACCGAAGGCTGGGTGGCGCCCTCATAGCGTTCGTCCGGCCGCAGATGACAATCGCTGCCGCCGACGGCGGCGATACGCCAGCCGCCGTTCCACAACGTGCTCAGCATCTGCAATGCTCGTTCGGTAGCGGCGGCCGACGTCGGCCAGCTTGGGTCGCAACAGACTTCCAGCGTGTTGATGCGCGCCAGCGGCATCGCCGCATACTGCCAGTGCCACGGCGGCATCATCGGATGGTTGATGCTGATGCTGCCGTCGCCGGTGGCATTCAACGACAACCCTTGACGGATCAGCGCCTCCGGCGTGATGTCCCCCTCGTGCAGCATCAGTACCCGGCGCGGGCCATGCACATTGAAGTGACCGATATCGGTGGTCACCTCCAGTGCGGGCAGGAACAGGGTACGGCCTCCGGCCGGCAGCGCCGGATGGCAGAGGTTATGTTCGGTCAGGAACAGAAAATCAAGCTGCTGCGCTTGCGCCAGCGCTCTCGCCGCCGCCAGGCTGTTGTGCCCGTCCGACAGCCGGGTGTGGGCGTGCAAGTCGCCGCGATACCAACGGGACGCCGGTTCAAAGCAGGCGGAATAATCAAAACACACCTGATGATCGCCGCGTAACGCCACCGTCAGCGGCAGGTCGTCCGGCGGCGGCAACGGCGCATCGAACGCCACGGTGATGTCGTAATCCGCCTGAGTTGGGTGATTGGCCTGCGCCGGAATGCTGCACAGCGCCAACCGCCACGTTCCTGCAGGCAATGGCCCCGGTATGCCGCCCAACGGCAGCGCCCGCTGGGCGGCGATAGTCACCGACTTGGCGATAGTCACCGACTTGGCGGTCGGTTCAATCAGCAGATTGGCGCGCAGTTGCTGACCGGCGTCGTAGACAAACGCGTACAGGTAGCTTTTGTTGCGGTTGAGCGCGGTCAGCGTCAGGCCGTCGATCCCTTCCGGCACGCAAAATTCCACCTGCCCACGCCCCGCCGTCAGGCAACCAGCCAGCGTCAGCCCCGGCTTATTCATTGATGCGATCCAGCGCTTTCTGCGCTTTACGGGCCGCGTCGGTCAATGCCTGCTGCGCCGGTTTGTTCTCGATTTCCACCTGATCGGCGGCAACGGTCAGCGCGTCCAGAATTTTGCCTTTGGTCGGGTCGATAAAATCCATACTGGCGGATTTCGCCTGCTGCACCGGCACGGCGGCCTGCGGGTTGGCGGCGACGTATTTCTGGTAGCCCGCGTCCTGCAATACGCTTTCGCGTACCGGAATATAACCCGTGAACATTGACCAGCGGGCGGTATTGGCGGCGCTGGTGTAAAAACGCATAAACGCAAAAGCGCCCTTCGCCGCCGCGTCCGGCGCGTCGGTCGGCATCACAAATACCAGCGCGCCCGCCTGCGGCGCCGCCGGATTGTTGCCCCAACCCGGTTGAGGCAACGCCGCCAGCCGCTGAAAATCAAGATCGCCCTGATCGCCGGATGAGCCGGTATACCCGAACGCCCGATCTTTCATCACATCGTCGATGGTTTTATACCAGTACTCCCAGCCCTGGCCGCCGTGGTAGATACGCATGATACGGTCTTCATGAATCCAGCGGCGGAAGCTGTCCCACACCTCCACCCATGCCGGCGAATCGATCAGCACTTTTTTGCCGTCTTCGCTGAGGATGCGCCCGCCGTTGGACAACGCGGCGTCCATCAGATTGCCCGGCCCCCACATCGGCTCCCAACCGTAATACTGGGTGTTGCCGCCGGCGTCTTTCCGGGTGACCGCCGCCGCCACGTTCGCCAGTCCTTGCCAGGTTTTCAGGTCATCCGGCGTAAAGCCGTGCTGCGCCAGCACCGCCTGGTTGTAGTAAAGCACCTGCGTTGTGCCGTAGGCAGGCAAGCCGTAAACGCTGCCGTCCGGCCGGGTAACCTGACGGCGGAACGCACCGATAAAATCGGTGAAACGGAAGCGGCTATCCATGTAAGGGCGCATATCGCGCAACAGTTTGCGCTCCGCCAGCGCCGTTCCCTGCAAGGCGGTCAACAGCGCGAACGCCGGGGCGTTTTTCGCCGCCATGCCGGCCTGCAATTTTTGCCAGGTTTCATCGTAATTACCCTGTAATGCGCTTTTCACCACGTATTGATCCTGACTACGGTTAAATTCGTCGATCAGCGTCAGCATCATCTTTTGCGGTTTAGTACCGCCGGAATACCAGAAGTTCACCTCAGTGACGGCCTGTGCCGGTGTGATCAGCAACAGCACGCACAGCGCACCGCCCACACGCCACAGCCCTTTGCGTACGGTCATCATTATTCTTTCACTCCACTATCGGAAAAGCCGGACAGGATAATTCGTTGGCATAACAGGAATAAAATCAGCATCGGCATCACGACAATGGCGCTGGCCGCCATAATATTCGACCAGTTAAAACCATAATCGCCTCCGGAAATAAAATACTGCCGGATACCGATAGAAATTAAATTCAGCGCAGGTGACGTAATCACCAGACTGGGCCACATATAGCTGTTGTAATTGGTGATAAAAATAAGCAGAAATAACGTAGCCAGCACCGGCTTTATTTGCGGCAGCACCATCGTGCGCAGCAACGTCCATTCTCCGGCACCGTCGATACGCGCCGCTTCCATTAATGACGGATGAATTTTTTTCAGCGCCTGATGCAAATAAAACACCCCCATCGCACTGACTGCGTTGGAAAAGATCAGCCCGGTATGGCTATCCAGCAAATGCAATTTAGCCAGAATGATGTAACAGGGAATATAGGTCACCGCGCCGGGCAACATATAGCACACCATCACCATGCCATAGAGCAGACGGCTGGTTTTACCGCGCAGTTGGACGACGGCATAAGCAAACAGCACGCTGTTGCTCACCACCAGCAGCGATGTCAGCAGCGCCACCGTCAGGCTGTTGTACATAAACAAGCCGAAATGCGTATCGCGCCATACGGTAGCGAATGAAGAAAAATCGGGGCGCGACGGCAACAGTTGCAGCGGATGGCGGAAAATCTCGTCATTGGTTTTCAGCGCGCCGGACAGCATCCACACAAACGGGAACACCATCAGCAAACCGGCCACCATCAATAACAGGTGTTTCAGCAGCGCCTGGGCGGGAAAAACGGCACGACGCCTGGATGAAGCAATCGTCGGTTTGGCAATCGTGACTGGCGACGACACCATAGCCATGCTCCTTAAAAGTATACCCAGCGGCGGGCAACCAGCGTGTTGACCAGCGACAGCGAGCCCGCCAACAGCAGGATCATTACCGCGGTGGCGGCGGCCGGCCCCATACTGAACTGCTGAAACGCCTGCTGGTAAAACAGGTACATCAGCGTGCGGGTGCTGTTGCCGGGGCCGCCCTGCGTCAGCATTTGAAATTGATCGAATGCCTGAACGGCATTCACCAGATTGACGACCAACAGGAAAAAAGTGGTGGGAGAAATCAGCGGCAGTGTGATGATTAACAGCCGCCTGGCGCGGCTACCGCCGTCCAGCCGTGCGGCGTCGTATAAGTCGGCGGGAATGCGGTTAAGCGCAGTGATAAAGAGCATCATCGTCCAGCCGATGCCTTGCCATATCGTGACCGTCACCACCGCCAGCATGGCGCTGCCCGGCTGCTCCAGCCAGGGCACGCCGGCGTAACCGAACAGACCGAGTAGTTGATTAGCCAGCCCGGCGCGGGAATCAAACACCCATGACCACACCACGGATACCGCCACCGTCGGGGTAATCCACGGAGAAAAGATCATCGCCTGATAGCCGCGCTGCCCGCGGCACTGGCGATGCAGCAGCAGTGCAAAACCCAGCCCCAGCACGACGACCGGGATGACCACCGCCACGGCGAATACCAACGTATGCCCCAGCGCGCCGGCAAAATCATCGCTGTGCAACACATCACGATAATTATCCATACCGACGAGATGATAATCCGGCGAAATATAATCCCAGTCGGTGAAGCTGATATACAGGCTGCAAAAAAAAGGGATTACCCAAAATAGCCATAATGGGATCAGCAACGGAGCAATAAACCCTACCCTGATCAACCTCATGCCCCAAAATCTGCCGTGGTTAACCCGCGTCGGTTTTTTATTGACCGTCATGATGTCTCCATAAATCCCACCCGCTATCAATCCGCCAAGCCTAAAATCGGTCTGTGACAACAGGCCGGCAAAAAAAAGACAGTTTTATGATTCAGACTTTTCTTTTTTCATTTCATCGTGTTCAGGGTGAAAGTGATATTTTCTCTTCAACAATTTTGTTTACAAATTGAAAGAAAACCCACGATTCTTACATAGAAAAAATATTCTTCCTGCCACCACCATCGCTTAGCCTTGGCGGTAGCCAAAAGGCATCTACCTGAGGATTAATTATGTTGTTCACACGCAAGATCGTTGCCGGGTTGTTGGTGTCGGCGTTGCCCTGGCTGGCGGCGCAGGCGGAAACGACCCCGTCGGGCTGGACGCTGGAAAAAGTCGTGGAAGTCAGCCGTCATGGCGTTCGCCCGCCGACCGAAGGCAACGTTAAAACCATTCAGGAAGGCACCGGCCGCAACTGGCCGACCTGGCTGACCCATTACGGCGAACTGACCGGCCACGGCTACGCGGCGGCCGTGCTAAAAGGCCAGTACGAAGGGCAGTACCTGCGTCAGCACGGGTTACTTAGTCAGAATTGCCCGACGCCCGGCGACGTGTTTGTCTGGGCCAGCCCGCTGCAACGCACGCAGGAAACCGCCATGGCGCTGATGGATGGTGTATTCCCCGGTTGCGGCGTGGTGATTCGCGGCCCGGAGAGTGAAGACAACGACACATTGTTCCATGCCGAGACGGCCGGCGTGCAGATGGATCAGGAACAGGTGAAAGCCTCTTTGCAAAACGCGATGCAGGGTAAAAGCGCCGAACAAATTCAGGCGGAGTGGCAACCGGCCATCGATCGCCTGAAACAGGCGGTCTGCCTGCCGGATACCGCTTGCCCGGCGTTCAGCGCCAAATGGGAAGTGAAAGAAAGTAAGAAAGGGAATATCTCGCTGCACGGTCCGGAAGCGCTGGCCAATATGGCGGAAACCATCCGCTTGTCCTACAGCAATAACAACCCGCTCGGCCAGGTGGCCTTCGGCAATGCCGGGACCGCTGCCGCGGTGGCGGCGCTGATGCCGCTGTTGACCGCCAACTACGATTTCACCAACGACCTGCCCTATGTGGCACGGCGCGGCGGTTCGATACTGATGAACCAGATAGCCCTGGCGCTTAACCCGGAACGACATCAGGAGGATGCCCCACCCGATGCCAAATGGCTGCTATACGTGGCGCACGATACCAACATCGCGAAACTGCGTGCCATGCTGGGCTTCACCTGGCAGATGGGCGACTACCCGCGCGGCAATATCCCGCCCGCCGGCAGCCTGATCTTCGAGCGCTGGCGCAACGCGCAGTCCGGTCAACGCTTCGTGCGCATCTACTTTCAGGCGCAATCGCTGGACCAGATTCGCGGGTTGACCACGTTGGATAACGACCATCCGCCGCTGCGCAGCGAATTCTCAATCAACGGTTGCCAGAAAACCGATGTCGGCACCCTGTGTCCGTACGATGCCGTGATGAAGCGCCTCAACGAATCGGTGGATCGCACCGCGCTGCTGCCGGTGCGCTACGCGCTGTAATGCGTCGAGTCGCAGAGCCGTTGGCTTAATGGCTCACCCGGCCGTTGACGGTTATCAGCAACCGGGAGGATTCTCCCGGTTGCTGCATGGTCAAGCTCAAATCTTTAGGGCATGGCCGTCATGGGTGGACCCCGCTCGTGATTAACGACGGCTGGCCGCCACCAGCGCCAGCAACGCAACCCCGTCGGCAAACAGCGTTACCGGTAGCCAGCCGCCGGCCTGCCAGGCCGCCATCGCACCGCTGGAACCCAACGCCCCACCCAGGAACATACCGCCCATGAACAGCGTATTGATACGACCGCGTGCGGCTGGTTGCAGCCCATAAATCACATGCTGATGAGCGATCAACGCACTCTGTACCCCGAGATCCAGCAGTATCACTCCGACCATTAGGCCCGCCAGCGCGCCCCACAGACCAAACACGCCCCACGCCAGCAACGTGAGCAACGCCCCCAGCAGAATCACCGGTCGGCTACCGATGCGATCCGCCAGCCGGCCGGCCACCGGTGCAGCGGTAATACCTGCCACGCCAATGACGCCGAACAGGCCAGCCGCCGCGGCTCCCAGCGGATGACTGCCGCTGGCGAGATACAACGCCAGAATGCTCCAGAACGCGCTAAACGATGCGAACAGCGCCCCCTGAATCCAGGTGGCGCGACGCAATGCCGGCTCCGCGCGCCACAGCGTCAACAGTGAACGCATCAGCGAACGCCAGGACAGCGCGGATGATGACGGCAGTGCGGGCAGCATACGCCCCATCAGCGCCGCGCCAGCCAGTGCCAGCGGCACGCTCAGCCAAAACATAGCGCGCCACCCGGCGGCATCCGCCACCAGCCCGGCCAACGTCCGGCTAAGCAGAATACCGCTCAATAATCCGCTCATCACGGTGCCGACCACTGCGCCGCGCTGCCCTTCGCCCGCCACCATCGCCGCAACCGGCACAATCTGCTGCGCCACCGTCGCGCCGATGCCAATCAATACCGACGCCAACAGCAATACCGGTGCCGATGGCGCCAACGCCGCCAGCCCTGAAGCCAGCGCCAGCAACAAAAATTGCCAGACGATCAGCCGTCGCCGTTCAAACTTGTCGCCCAGCGGCACCAGCATCAGCAATCCCAGCGCATAACCGAGCTGGGTGGCGGTGGGGATCAGGGACGTCGCGTCGCTGCCGGGAAAGCCGGCGGTCATCAGGCCGAGCATCGGCTGGTTGTAATAGATATTGGCGACCGCCACACCGCTGGCGGCCGCCATGGCAAAAATCAACGGTTTACCCGTCCGTACGGTGTCATCGCTGTAAGATACTGTGCTCATGGTCATCTCCGTAGTTGCCTGTCTGAAGGTTGCTTTCCCCTCAGGCCAAAGGCACCGTCACTCGGCACGACATGGGGGACAGGGTTCAGCATAGGTAACGCCACTTCAGCGCAGAAGAGCGCCATCAGCCATAAGATTTATTCCAGAATGGAATAGAGGAGAGAGGGGATCAGACAGGCGTAGACAGATGCTGAACCACAAATTCGGTGAACGCCCGGGCGCGGGCCGACGTCAATCGGCCGCCGGGGTAAACAGCCCACAGATCCATCACGCCGATATGCCAGTCGGTCAGCGCCGTCACTACTACGCCGCTCGCCAGCTCCGGCGCAAACATCCATGCCGACGCCACCGTCAGGCCGTTGCCCGCCAGCACCGCTTCCCGCACGCCTTCCGCCGCCGTAGTGCGGATACGCCCAGACAGCGTAACCTGGCATTGTCGGTCATCCCGGCGAAACCGCCAGTTGCCGGGAGTATCGGCTTGCAGGTAAAGCACCGCGTCGTGGTTTTCCAGCGCCTCGGGCGAGGCTGGTAGGCCGTGGGCGGCAAAATACGCCGGCGTAGCCAGCAACCGCATCGGCGCCGAGCCCATCTTTCGGGCAGTCACCCCGGAATCTTTCAGGTCGCCCAGCCGCAGCGCCACGTCAATGCCTTCGGCGATCAGATCCACCGGGCGATCATCCAAAATGGTGTCCACCTTTAGTTGCGGATGCTGCGACATAAACACATGCAAATGGGGCAGCACATGCAACCGGGCAAACGTCACCGGCGCCGACACCCGCAAATAACCGCTCAGCTCGCCGTTGCCGCCACGCACCTCGTCCTGCGCATCGTGCAGTTGTTGCAACGCCGGAGCAACCTGCCCATAGAATCGCTGCCCGGCCTCGGTGGGCGTCAGGCCACGGGTGGAGCGCAGCAACAGTTTGACCGCCAGTTGCTGCTCAAGCTGCATAATGGCTTTGGAGATAGCAGGTTGCCCGATACCCAAACGGCGCGACGCCGCAGAAAAGGACCCGCTCTCGTACACACAAACAAAGGTTTCCAGTGTTGCCAGACGATCCATTTTCTCCTCCGGTGAGTCACCACTACTACAACGCTACTCGACCGCTTCCGCACGCACCGCGCCACCCACGCACCGCCGCGTCGCGGGAAGCATGTTGGCGGCCAGAAACAGCAGCCCCAGCAATGCCAACATGATGATCAACCCATCACGGCCGTACCATTGCATCAGCGAGCCGCTCACCAGCGGACCGCTGAAGCTGCCGACGCCCCACAACACGCCGAACAAGGCGTTGATCGCCACCAGATCGACGCCGCTGAACTGTTTGCCCGCACGCACCAGCGACAGGGTATAAAGACTGCCCGCCACCGCGCCCAGCAGAAAAACGTTCGCCCACACCCAGTCGGTGCCGTAGCTAAACGGCAAGCCGGCCAACATCAGCACGAACAGCCCCCCGCAAACCACATGCACCCGCACCGTGCCCAGCTTGTCGGAAACCCACCCCAGCGGCACCTGCAACAACGCATCACCGATAAACAGCACGGTGACCAGCAGCACCGCCAAAGATTCCTCATAGCCGTGCGCCATGCCGTACAACGGCAGCATCGACAGCACCGCGCCGTCAAAAAAGGCAAAGGCAAACACCGCCGTAGCCAGCGCGGGGGCGGCCAGCAACAGTGAAAACAGGTTATGTTGCCGATGGGCGCTCAACGCCAGCCCGGAAAAAGACGCACCGGGCACCATCAGCAGGCACAGGCCATGCAGTGCCAGAATCAGCCACAATCCGGTCGGGTCTTCCTGGCCGGTCAATGAAATCAGCAGCGGCCCCAGCAGTTGCAGGCCGGTAAACGCAGTGGCATACAAGCCGACCAATACGCCCCGACGGTGCTCGGCGGTATGGCCGCTGACCCAGGACTCGCCGATAACGATAATCAGCCCGCAGCAAAAACCCATCAAAAAACGCGGCGCCGCCAACAGCACCACGTTGTCCAGATAAAACGATAACGTCAGGCTGATCCCCATTCCCCATGTCGACAGCGCCAGCAACCGGCCTACCGGCCAGCGCATCGCTACCGGCGCCGCCACCCAGGAAGAGACGAACACGCCGATCGCCGGTAACGCGGACATCATGCCGGTCAGTGCGGAACCGTATCCCAGCGCCGTCAGTTTCAGCGTCACCAGCGGGATGGAATATCCCTGAACCAGCCCCACCAACGAGGCGCTGGTCATTACCACCAGAATCGCCAGTTGATGCGCGCGGCGCGATGTCGACATGCTTATTCTCCGTTCGTCGTGGCTTATCAGGACGCCGATTATACCGGATACCGACATCCTATTGGATTTCAACATCACCGGCAGATTTCAGCGACAAATCCTACAGTAAGGCGTTTTTTTAGTCGTCTTAAGTCTCTCTTAATGCTCCCCCGTTAGCATGACACCATCGCATCCTCAGCGGCCGCCTCCACGACTGTCAACGCGCCATTCAGGAGTTAAGACATGAACTTTTATCAACAACTGCAATCCGCCACCTCAACATCGCAACAATTGATGATGTCCGCTCCCGTCATTCACGCCTGCCGTCAGGGGACCATTACCGCAGAAATGTACGTTACTTTTCTGACGCAGATTTACCACCACGTCAGCTATACCGTGCCGCTGTTGATGGCTGCGAGTATGCGCGTCCCCCTGCATCAGGAGTGGGCCCGCCAGGCGATGACGGCGTACATCGACGCCGAAAATGATTACAAGGTATCGCTTCGCCGCAAAATTCGCGCCTGTGGCGTTGAAATGGATACCTGGCGCCAGCGTGCGGTCGCGCAGTGGATAGAGTGGATGGCCGCCTATTTTTACGATCAGATCCAGCGCGGCAACCCGATGAGCGTCTTCGGCCTGATGCACGTGCTGGAAGGCCTTAATCTCAACATTACGACCAGCACTACCGGTCAATCGCCATCGCGGGCACCGACGAATCAGACGCTGCAACCGTGCTTCGCCGCACTGATGGACAACATTAACGACTCAGCCGATCAGGCCGCCATCATCCACGCCGCTCACGTGGTTTATCGGCTGTACGGTGATATGCTGCGCAGCCTCACGGAGCACTAAGACATGAAACTCGACAACAAACGTATTCTACTGACCGGCGCCAGCAGCAACCTGGGCCAGGAACTGGCGCTGGCGCTGGCCGCCAAAGGCGCCAGGCTGTATTTGGTCGGCCGTAACGAACAGGCATTGCTGGCGTTACAGCGCAGGCTGCCTGACGCCGGTCATCACAATATCTTGCTGGCTGATCTCTGTAACGAACAGGATCGCAACGCGCTGGCGGAGTGTTTTCCGGAGAACGTCAGGCTGGACGTGCTGATTAATAATGCAGGCACATCAACATTCAGCTTATTTAACGAGCAAAGCCACGACACCATTCGCCAGCAGTTAATGCTCAATACCGAAGCGCCGATCCTACTGACGCACGCGATGCTCGAGTGCCTCAATACACCCGGCATCATTATGAACATTGGCTCCACGCTGGATAGCATCGGCTACCCAGGGTACAGCGTATATTGCGCCAGTAAATTTGCCTTGCGTGGATTTAGTGAAGCGCTGCACCGCGAATTGTCATCTAAAAAAGTTAAAGTGTTGCACCTGGCGCCAAGGTTTGTGGATACCCAGGACAATCAGCCCGCCGTCAGCGGCCTGAATCAGGAATTGGGTTACCACAGTGACAGCCCCATCCTGGTAGCCGAGCGTATCGTGAGCGCACTGGAGCGTGAAACCGTGCGCCAGTGGCTGGGATGGCCTGAAAAAGTGTTTGTTGCGCTAAATGCATTGGTGCCCACCGTGGTGGATAACGCCATCCGGCGCCAGTTAGCCGTTATCCAGCGTTATATAACATCGCAAAAAAAATAGGAAAATCAGGCATGACTCTGCGATCAATGGTGCTACTGCTCGGCGGATTACTGGCGGCCGACATGGTCTATGCCAGCGACATGTCGATGGATATCCATCGGCAATGGTCGGTCTGCCAGTACAAAACGCCGGCGAGTCAGAAAGAAGCCTGCTTCGCCGCGCTGAGCCAGCAAGCGCAGGAACTGGCGGAAAACCACCCCACACGGGCGGATTATCTGATCTGGTCCGCCATGGTGGAGAGTAGCTGGGCGGGCGTTAAAGACGGCATGGAAGCGCTCAATCTGGCCGGGCAGGCCAAAAATTTGCTGGAAAAAGCCATCGTGCTTGACCCGCAGGCCTTGAACGGCGCGGCTTACACTATTCTCGGCGTGCTTTACTATCAGGTGCCGGGCTGGCCGCTGGGGTTTGGTGATGACAAAAAAGCAGAGCGCTATCTCAAAACCGCATTGAAAATCAGTCCCGCCAGCATTGACGCCAATTTCTTCTACGGCGACTTTCTGCTGAAAACAGGGCGCAAAAGTGAGGCCAGACAATACCTGACTACCGCGCTGGCAACCACGCCGCGCCCAGGGCGTGAAATTGCCGACCAGGGCCGACGCGCAGAGGCCGAAAAAGCGCTGGCTCAATTGAGGCAGTGACGCTATTTCGCCACGTCCGTGATTTCACGCTTGCCGCCAACGCCCATACCGCCATTGCATTTCCCCGTGCCGTTTTTTTCACCTTTTATTCATTCATCAAGATTAAAACGCCTAATGCTTTTACAACAAAACAGGTTTTCCTACCCGTTCTATGTAAAAAAAGGTAAAAGACAGCCAAAACCTGCCATAGCGGATAAAAAATAAAATTTAAACAAACAATTAAACAACCAACCTCGGCAAATACTCGCCTAAAAATGAGAAGGATTACGTTTAATCATCAGGGGAAATAACATCTGGAGCCGAATTTAGAAGGGACAGACCTGAAAACGGAGAGGTAAGGTTAAAAAATCACCACCACAAACAGTAGAAACAAAAAAACTCGCTATCTGAAAGATGCGAGTTTCATGTTAACGGCAATCGGGCATTACCGTTTAAAAATGGTCGGTGAGAGAGGATTCGAACCTCCGACCCCTTCGTCCCGAACGAAGTGCGCTACCAGGCTGCGCCACTCACCGAATGCGGGGCGCATATTACTGCGCCCCTATCATAGCGTCAATCCCTTTTTCATAAAAGCCAACAGGTTGACGACAAAGTGTCCGACACGGCGGTAAAGCACCGCCCAGCCAGCCTAAACGCCCGTTACGCCGCTACACAGCGCTAGCCGCGATCCGGCGCATCACACCAGTTATTTTTTGTCTGAATGCCCCCATCCGGCGAGGTATACCCCAGGCAACCCAGCATGGAATCGAAAATCTCCTCATGCCGCAGCACCTTACCTTGCTGTTGTTGCACCCGCAGCCGCTCAAACGCTTGTTGATTACGCGGCTGCGCCAGATATTTGTCCGAAGCCCATAGCATAACCGGCGAACGGAACTGCTCCGGCGGCGCCAGTTGGCGCGGTGTACCGTGCAAATGGTAGTTATCGTCAATCGATTCACCGTGATCGGAGGAATACACCAGCAACGCCTTTTTATCACGCAGTTGATCAATCACCCGTTTGATGAAGGCATCGGTATACAACACGCTGTTATCGAAGGCGTTAATCAACTGCTCGCGGGAACAGGAAGCATCCACCCCCATGCACTCCGGCTGATAACGGGCATAGCTGCGCGGATAACGCATTGAATACAGATAATGGGAACCTTTGGTGTGCAGCACCACCAGGTGCTTACCATTAGGATAACGCGCCAGCGACTGCGACATTTCATCAACCAATAGCATGTCGTCCACCGCTTTCCCTTCATTGCGCTTTTCCGAGGCAATCATTTCACGAAAGGCGTAATTGTCGGCCTGAATGTTGTTATAGAACCAGACTTCGCTCTGCATCGCGAACAGTTCGGATGAGAACCCCAGCGACTTCATGACGGCAAAGATATTCTGTTCCCGTAGCGTACGTTGCGGATTATCGGACGTCCCACCTTCGCGCACAAACATACAACGCATCGACAATTTGGTGGAGGTATCGCAAGACTGGCCGCGAAACGCCAGCAAATTCGGTTCTTTCGCCAGTTGCGGCGTAGTATTGCGCTCGTAGCCCAGCAGCCCGAGGTGATCCCAGCGGGTGGTTTCACCAATGATGAACACCACGTAAGTGTCGTCGATGCCCGTCGGCGCCTGATAAGTAAATTGCTCGCTGGGATCGAAGAGATCGCCATCATCCTGATTTTCGTCATAGCGGGCATAGGCAAACAAACCTAATGCAGACAACCAGTTGGCGGGTAAATAAGAATGGGCGACCACCCCGCCATAACTGGGTAAATCCTGGTTGGAGAGTTTCTCTGCCGAGGTGTTCATCTGATCCAGGTAGCGCAGCGGCAACCAGACCAATGCGGCTGACACCGCCAGACCCAGCAGCGCAACATAGCGACGTCGCTGAATACGTAATTGTTCAATCAGCGTTTGCTGCAGGCGGTTTTTCCAGATGATAAATATCGGTGGAATACTGAACGCCGCCACCCACAGCACAAAAGACAGCCCAACCACCTCTTTGGATAAATCAATATCCGTGGTCATTACCGCTGCAATAATGCCGTAACCAATCACAACATTAAAAAAAGTCATGTAGTAGCTGGCGGCCACTGAAATCAATACCAATAGCGACGCCACTACACGAAAAAAACGACGCCCGCCGAGCGACAGAAGCCGCATCAAGAAAAAGGTAAACAGAATACAAGCCATCGACTCCACCAGCAGAGGAATATATCTGGCGATCGGGCTTTCAGTAAAAAACGGGAATGCATCGACCCGCCGATAAAAAATCGGCAGATTCAAAAACAGGCCAATATAAATTGCCAGCAACCAAGACAATCCAGATTGAGATAATGCCAGCAGAAATCTCATTACAGGCTATGCTCCAGAGGTAAAATATCCTGTAAACAGACTGACGATCTTTTCGAAAGTTCATACACCATCAGCGCACTCCGTTTTTTCTTATGTCACATCTCGCTTTCCCTGAAAAAAATTTACATAAATAGTTAAATATCTTTTAAGCGATTTATTTATCCCTGCAATCAATGCGTGAATAGCACAAAAAAATAAGACAGACGCCACTCCTGGATTCCATTTTTCCCATTAATATCGACGAATTGGTTTTTCATGTTATTTCTATTTTTATGTTGGCTATTCCGGCTATTTCCCATTCAATTCATCACTCTGGTTATTATCTGAAGATCGCCATTATTTTCTGCCGGCGTAATTATTCTCATCATGATTTCACGCCTTGTTCATTGAGCCATGCCAGTTGGCGGACAATTTCCGGGTGATGCAGAAAATCCCGAATGCGTTGTGCTCGCCGAGCGCCGATACCGGAAAACTGCTGCCACTCCACGATTGAGCGTTGCTGCAACTGTTCGAGCGAGGCCCCCTCCAACGCATACCGGGCGCTGGAGGGCACGGGTAATCCTAATGCCAGCAGCCAGCGCCGCAATGGCTGGCGGCGCGCCTGCTGTAACTGGCGATAAATCCGCGCCGCCTGTTGTTCGTTGAAATCACCGGCCGCCGCCAACTGAGCGGGCTCCAGCGCCAGCCAGGACACCACGTCGGCCAGCGTGCCGCGCTGCACCAGGCGCCGCCAGGTCGCTTCGCTGATGCCGCTGAGCGACAACCCGTTGCGACCGCTCATCCATACCAGCCGAGCCAGAAACTGCGGCTGGCACTCCCGACTCCATTGCAAACAACTGAAAACATCAAAAGGCGATACAGCCGGAACGGTTATCGACTCTCGCACCGCTGCGCGCCATACCACTGCGTCAAGCCGGGGAATCCCCAACCCCGCCAGACTGATGCTGACCCGATCCCCCGGTAAAACATCCCATTGTCGCCAGCGACCAACCGAGCCGAGATTGACCCGACTCACGCTCTTGTCATCCAGCATGACCGATTGCAGTTGCAGTACCACAGTCATTCTGCCGGTACGTCCTATTTCAACATCAACGCCGGTGACCTCCGTCACCTGATTCATCAACGGGTATTTCCAGGCCACGGCCCATTCCGCCGGGGTATCCTGCCAGTAACGACCGGCCGGCTCCTTCGCCTGGCGTAACACGACGCCATCGGTTACAAACGGCAGCGGCGCACGATACCAGCGCTCACGCCACTGTGCCGCCGCCTCCAGAGAGGAAATGGCTTGTGTGTAATCTGCGGTCAGCCCAAACCCCATCTCCCGTAATTTCGCCAGCCGCGTCGGCATGTCTGCCAGGCCGTCCGGCCAGGCCCAGATAAATACGCCAAGGCGGGACAACAGCGGCGACGGCTGCTTTCGCCGCATTTCACCCGCCACCTGCGCCCGCGCATTGATGCCGCCGGACACGTACTGCCGGTGTTCCGTTACCGGCAAATACAACTCACCCTGAAAAATCTGGCGGCCGGACATGCCGGAGAGCGCCTGCGGCACCGCGTTAATCTGGCGTACCTTATCGGTCCAGTCTTCGCCCTGACGCCCATTGCCGCGACTGACGGCACTCACCAGTTTCCCTTGTTCGTAGACCAGCGTCACCGCTACGCCATCGATCTTGGGTTGTACCCATAAGCCATCATGCCGAGCCACCCACTGTTTCAACTCGGTTGGTTCAGACAGTTTTTTCAGGCCGGTATGCACCACCGGATGTGATTGCTTACCTGTTGACGACAGGCGTATTGCAAAACGTTCGGTATCCGACTGAAAACAGCGTTGCCAGGTGGCCAGCGTTTGACGCAACTGGTCATAAATCTGATCGTCTACCGGACTCCGGCCCTGCTCGTAATACGCATTGTCCCACTGCGTGAGTTGTTGCCCCAGTTGGGCTACCTCCCGTTCAGCGCGCGCCGACGACCATGCCGGACAAGGCGTCGCGTTGGCAAAACCGCTCACTAAAAACCACACTGCCGCCAGCGCGTATTGATATCGCATCGCTTTTCCTCCCTGAGCGAAAACCCAGGCATTACTCCGCAGGCAGTCAGAAAATACGAGTCCCAAAACCAGGGAATGCGACGCAGGCCGCACGGCATCGCACCGGTTGCTGCAATCGAAATAAAATCAGGAAGACGGTTTGCAAATGAGAAAGATGCAGAGTGACAGATAACAGGCAGGGCGTCAGGCTGTGTTTCACCACGCGACGGCCCACACGGCGGCGTGTATAATGCGGAAAAATGCGCGACTGACTGCATCTCTCCTTTCATCTTTGATCAGACACAGAATTCACTATGGCTCAAGGTACGTTGTACATTGTTTCCGCACCCAGCGGTGCCGGGAAATCCAGCTTGATTCAGGCGTTGCTGAAAACACAGCCGCTGTATGACACTCAGGTTTCCATTTCACACACCACCCGCGCCATGCGCCCAGGCGAAGTTCACGGCGAGCACTACTTCTTCGTGCCGGTAGATGAATTCAGAAAAATGATCGAAGAGGACGATTTTCTGGAATACGCCGAAGTTTTCGGCAATTATTACGGTACGTCCCGCGCGGCTATCGAGCAGGTGTTATCTACCGGCGTCGATGTGTTTCTGGATATCGACTGGCAGGGCGCTCGCCAGATTCGCGAACGTATGCCGCAAGCCCGCAGCATTTTTATCCTGCCTCCTTCACAAGAAGAACTGGGGCGTCGCCTGCGCGGTCGCGGTCAGGATAGTGAAGAAGTCATCGCCCGCCGGATGAAACAGGCGGTGGCGGAAATGAGTCATTACGCCGAATACGATTATCTGATTGTGAACGATGATTTCGATCTGGCGTTGTCCGATCTGAAAACCATCATTCGCGCCGAGCGTCTTCGCCTGAGCCGTCAGAAAGTCCGACATGACGCTTTAATCACCAAACTATTGGCAGACTGACGGCACTTTCAGTATGATGCCCAGTCATTTTATTTCCCCACTGGAGTACACACTATGGCACGCGTAACTGTTCAGGACGCTGTAGAAAAAATTGGTAACCGTTTTGACCTGGTGTTGGTCGCCGCCCGTCGCGCCCGTCAGATCCAGGTGGGTGGCAAAGATCCGCTGGTTCCGGAAGAGAACGACAAATACACGGTTATCGCACTGCGCGAAATTGAAGAAGGTCTGATCAACGGCCAGATTCTGGACACCCGTGAGCGTCAGGAACAGCAGGAACAGGAAGCTGCAGAAATTCAGGCAGTTACCGCTATCGCTGAAGGTCGTCGTTAATTCGAATTCGGTCGTGAGTCGCCCTTGTATCTGTTCGAAAGCCTCAATCTGCTGATTCAGCGTTATCTGCCGGAAGACCAGATAAAGCGCCTCAAGCAGGCTTATCTTGTTGCTCGTGATGCTCACGAGGGCCAGACTCGCTCCAGCGGCGAGCCTTACATCACCCATCCTGTGGCGGTGGCTTGCATTCTTGCTGAAATGCGTCTCGACTACGAAACGCTGATGGCCGCCTTGCTGCACGATGTGATTGAAGATACGCCCGCCACCTACCAGGATATGGAACAGCTGTTCGGCAAAAGCGTGGCTGAACTGGTGGAAGGCGTCTCCAAGCTGGATAAGCTGAAATTCCGCGATAAGAAAGAGGCTCAGGCGGAAAACTTCCGCAAAATGATCATGGCGATGGTGCAGGATATCCGCGTCATTCTGATCAAACTCGCTGACCGCACCCACAATATGCGAACGCTAGGTTCGTTGCGCCCGGATAAACGCCGGCGCATCGCCCGGGAAACGCTGGAAATCTACAGCCCGCTCGCACACCGTCTCGGTATTCATCATCTGAAAACCGAACTGGAAGAGCTGGGTTTTGAAGCGCTCTACCCCAACCGCTATCGGGTCATCAAAGAGGTGGTGAAAGCCGCCCGCGGCAACCGCAAGGAGATGATTCAAAAGATCCTCTCCGAAATTGAAGGTCGCCTGAAAGAGGCGGGAATCAGTTGTCGCGTCAGCGGTCGCGAAAAGCATCTGTACTCTATTTACTGCAAGATGCACCTGAAAGAGCAGCGCTTTCACTCGATTATGGATATTTATGCCTTTCGGGTGATCGTGCGGGAAGTGGATACCTGCTACCGCGTGCTCGGGCAGGTACACAGCTTGTACAAACCGCGCCCCGGCCGGGTGAAGGACTATATCGCCATCCCCAAGGCCAACGGCTATCAGTCGCTCCATACTTCTCTTATCGGTCCGCACGGTGTGCCGGTGGAAGTTCAGATCCGTACCGAGGATATGGACCAGATGGCGGAAATGGGGGTCGCGGCGCATTGGGCCTATAAAGAAGGCGAAAGCAGTAGTACGACGGCGCAGGTACGTGCCCAACGCTGGATGCAAAGCCTGCTGGAGCTACAGCAGAGCGCTGGTAGTTCGTTCGAATTCATCGAAAGCGTTAAATCCGACTTGTTTCCGGATGAAATTTACGTGTTCACGCCGGAAGGCCGTATCGTCGAGCTGCCCGCCGGCGCGACTCCGGTGGACTTTGCTTATGCGGTACATACCGATATCGGCCACGCCTGTGTCGGCGCCCGCGTCGATCGCCAGCCGTATCCGCTGTCGCAAGCCCTTTCCAGCGGGCAGACTATCGAAATTATCACCGCGCCGGGCGCCCGTCCGAACGCCGCCTGGCTCAACTTCGTCGTCAGCTCCAAAGCACGTGCAAAAATTCGCCAAATGCTGAAAAACCTCAAGCGTGACGATTCCGTCAGCCTGGGGCGCCGCCTGATCAACCACGCATTAGGTAGCGGCCGTAAATTGTCTGATATTCCGGAGCAAAATATTCAGCGGGAGCTGGAGCGTATGAAGCTCGCCTCGCTGGACGATCTGTTGGCGGAGATTGGTCTGGGTAACGCTATGAGCGTGGTGGTCGCGCGCAATTTGCTGGAAGAACATACGGAATCCGGTACGGCAGGTATCCGCAAGTTGCCTATCAAGGGTGCCGACGGCGTATTGATCACGTTCGCCAAATGTTGTCGCCCAATCCCCGGCGACCCAATCATCGCGCATGTCAGCCCCGGTAAAGGGCTGGTGATTCATCATGAGTCATGCCGCAACATTCGTGGCTACCAGAAAGAGCCGGAAAAATTCATGGCGGTAGAGTGGGATGAAGTGACCGAGCAAGAGTTCATGACGGAAATCAAGGTCGACATGTTCAACCATCAGGGAGCACTGGCTAACCTGACGGCGGCGATCAGCTCATCGAACTCGAATATCCAGAGTATCAACACCGAAGAACGGGATGGCCGGGTGTACAGCGCCTTTATTCGCCTCACCACGCGCGACCGTATCCATCTTGCGAATATTATGCGCAAGATCCGCGTGATGCCGGACGTGATTAAAGTCAACCGTAACCGAAATTAGCCTGTTATGACCCCAGAACGTTATACACGTATCCGCGAGATGCTCAACAACCGTCAGCCTGATCTGACCGTGTGCATGGAGCAGGTGCATAAACCTCACAACGTATCTGCCGTTATCCGTACGGCCGATGCGGTTGGCGTACATCAGGTACATGCAGTATGGCCGACAAGCCGTATGAAAACCCTGGTGTCTACCGCCGCAGGCAGCAATAGCTGGGTACAAGTAAAAACCCACCGCACCATTCAGGACGCCGTCGGCCATCTTAAAATGCAGGGAATGCAAATTCTGGCGACCAACCTGTCTGCCGGCGCGGTCGACTTCCGTGATGTGGATTACACTCGGCCTACCTGCATCCTGCTCGGGCAGGAAAAAACCGGTATCTCCGCCGATGCGCTGGCGCTTGCCGATCAAGACATCATCATTCCGATGATCGGTATGGTGCAATCGTTGAACGTTTCAGTGGCCTCCGCATTGATTTTGTACGAAGCGCAGCGTCAACGCCAGTTGGCCGGAATGTACCGCCGCGAAGACAGCCCTCTGGATGAAGAAGAGCAGCAGCGCCTGATGTTCGAAGGGGGTTACCCAGTGCTGGCGCGCGTCGCCAAACGCAAAGGACTACCTCGCCCACACATTGACCAGACTGGTCAGGTGATTGCCGACGCACCCTGGTGGGCGGCGATGCAATCCACGGAGCAATAATGGATAGCCGCCTGCTGCATACCCAGCCGTTGAGCACCCTTGCCGGCGTCGGGGCCAGCCAGGCGGAAAAACTGGCCCGTCTCGGTCTGGAGACAGTGCAGGATCTATTATTGCACTTGCCATTACGCTACGAAGACCGTACCCACCTTTACCTGATTAACGACCTACTGCCAGGCATGTACGCCACCGTTGAAGGCGAAGTACTACGCAGCGACATCACCTTTGGCAAACGCCGGATGCTGACCTGCCAAATCAGCGACGGCAGCGGCATACTCACGCTACGCTTCTTTAATTTTAACGCCGCGATGAAAAATAGCCTGTCGCCGGGTCAGCGGGTGCTGGCATACGGAGAAATACGGCGCGGTAAGTTGGGCGGCGAAATGATCCATCCGGAATACCGGGTACAAGGCGAAAGCACAACTGTCGAGCTGCAGGAAACCCTGACGCCGGTCTACCCCACGACCGAGGGGGTACGACAGGCAACGCTGCGTAAACTGACCGATCAGGCGCTGGAACTGCTGGATACCCAGCCGATTGACGAACTGCTGCCCCAGGAAATGCGCCACGGGCTGATTAGCCTGCCGGACGCGTTGCGCACTCTGCACCGCCCGCCGCCGGATGTGAAACTGGCTGAACTGGAGCAAGGGAAACATCCGGCGCAGCAACGTTTGGTCATGGAAGAACTGCTGGCGCACCATCTGAGTATGCTGGCGGTACGTGCTGGCGCGCAACGCCACCAGGCGCTGGCGCTTGATGCCAAAGACAGCCTGAAACAGCAATTGCTGGCCGCGCTGCCGTTCAGCCCTACCGGCGCGCAGCAGCGGGTGGTGGCGGAAATCGAACAGGATATGAACAAGCCATTTCCGATGATGCGTTTGGTTCAAGGCGATGTCGGTTCCGGTAAAACACTGGTAGCCGCTCTGGCGGCATTACGGGCCATCGCTCACGGCAAACAGGTAGCGCTGATGGCGCCTACCGAACTACTGGCTGAGCAACATGCGGCCAACTTCCGCCGCTGGTTCGAGCCGCTGGGTATCGAAGTAGGCTGGCTGGCCGGCAAACAAAAGGGCAAGGCGCGGCAAGCCCAGCAAGAGGCCATCGCCAGCGGACAGGTTTCTATGGTGATCGGCACCCATGCTATTTTTCAGCAACAGGTACAGTTCAGCGGTCTGGCGTTGGTGATTATCGACGAACAACACCGTTTTGGCGTGCATCAGCGGCTGGCGTTGTGGGAAAAAGGCGAAGAACAGGGCTTTCACCCTCATCAATTAATCATGACCGCTACCCCGATCCCCCGTACGCTGGCGATGACCGCTTATGCCGATCTCGACACTTCGGTTATCGATGAACTGCCGCCGGGCCGTACGCCGGTTACGACGGTCGCGATTGCGGATACCCGGCGCGATGACATCATCCAGCGGGTGCACAATGCCTGTCTGCAGGAAGGGCGGCAGGCGTACTGGGTCTGCACCCTGATAGAAGAATCTGAACTGCTGGAAGCGCAGGCGGCCGAAGCCACTTACCAGGAACTGAAAGCGGCGTTACCCGAGCTTGCTGTCGGCCTGGTGCATGGGCGAATGAAAGCACAGGAAAAGCAGGCAGTTATGGAGGCATTCAAAACCAATCAGCTGCATCTGCTGGTCGCCACCACGGTGATTGAAGTCGGCGTGGATGTGCCGAACGCCAGCCTGATGATCATCGAAAACCCGGAACGACTGGGGCTGGCACAGTTGCATCAATTGCGCGGCCGCGTTGGTCGCGGTGCAGTCGCTTCCCACTGCGTGTTGCTGTACAAATCACCTTTGAGTAAAACAGCGCAAATGCGGCTTCAAGTCCTGCGTGATAGCAACGACGGTTTCGTTATCGCCCAGCGCGACCTGGAAATCCGGGGGCCAGGTGAATTGCTCGGCACCCGTCAAACCGGTAACGCCGCCTTCAAAGTGGCCGATTTACTGCGCGATCAAGCATTAATTCCACAGGTTCAACGGGTATCGCGCCATATCCATGAACACTACCCGGAACAGGCCAGAGCGTTGATCGAACGCTGGCTGCCGGAACGTACCCGTTATACCAACGCCTGAGAATGACTCGCGCGTCTTGTTTTCTTCCGTTCTCGTTCCCTTTTGCCTGCCTGTAAAGTCGGTCCGGCATACATCTCATACCTATTCCGGGCGATAAGTAAATCCCATCCCGCAATCGATTGCTTTTACAGTGCAGATGATTAAAATGCGTTTTTTGCCGTTCAGGAGCGCCTACAATCATGAGTCTTTCCACCACCGAGTTACCTCAGGCCGATGCCGCCAAACCGGCGCATAGCGAACTGATTTACCGCCTGGAGGACCGGCCTCCTTTACCGCAAACCCTGTTTGCCGCCTGCCAACACCTGTTGGCGATGTTTGTTGCGGTCATCACTCCGGCGCTGCTGATTTGTCAGGCGCTGGGTCTGCCTGCGCAGGATACGCAACACATCATCAGTATGTCGCTGTTCGCTTCCGGTCTGGCTTCTATTCTGCAAATCAAAACCTGGGGACCCGTCGGCTCCGGCCTGCTGTCTATTCAGGGTACTAGCTTCAACTTTGTTACCCCGTTGATCATGGGTGGCATGGCGCTGAAAAACGGCGGTGCGGATGTGCCGACGATGATGGCGGCGTTATTCGGCACGCTGATGGTCGCCTCCTGCACCGAAATTCTGCTGTCGCGTGTTTTGCACCTGGCGCGCCGCATTATTACGCCGCTGGTTTCCGGTATCGTCGTCATGATCATCGGCCTGTCGCTGATTCAGGTTGGCCTGACATCAATCGGCGGCGGTTTTGCCGCCATGAGTAACCATACTTTTGGCGCGCCGAAGAACCTGCTGCTGGCGGCCGTCGTACTGGTCGTCATCATCATTCTGAACCGCCAGCGCAACCCTTACCTGCGCGTCGCATCGCTGGTCATCGCCATGGCTATCGGTTATCTGGCCGCCTGGATGATGGGTATGCTGCCGGAAAGCACCGGCACATCCAATCAGTCGCTGATTAACGTGCCTACCCCGTTGTACTATGGCCTTGGCTTTGACTGGAATCTGTTGATTCCGCTGATGCTGGTATTCATGGTGACCTCGCTGGAAACCA
Source organism: Dickeya sp. ws52 (assembly GCF_007210685.1). Classification (NCBI taxonomy): domain Bacteria; kingdom Pseudomonadati; phylum Pseudomonadota; class Gammaproteobacteria; order Enterobacterales; family Pectobacteriaceae; genus Dickeya; species Dickeya sp. ws52. The sequence continues at coordinate 11,737 of NZ_SZVX01000029.1, read as the reverse complement.
TCGGTGATATCACCGCCACTTCCGACGTCTCCGAGCAGCCGGTCAGCGGCCCGCTCTACATGAAACGCCTGAAGGGCGGGGTACTGGCGAATGGCCTGAATTCTTGCTTGTCCGCCGTGTTCAATACCTTCCCCAACTCCTGCTTTGGGCAAAATAATGGCGTGATTCAACTGACCGGCGTTGCCAGCCGCTATGTGGGTTTCGTGGTGGCATTGATGCTGATCGTACTGGGCCTGTTCCCGGCGGTGAGCGGTTTTGTGCAACATATTCCAGAGCCCGTGTTGGGTGGAGCGACTATCGTGATGTTCGGCACCATTGCCGCTTCTGGGGTCCGTATCGTCTCCCGCGAGCCGCTTAATCGCCGGGCCATTATGATTATCGCGCTGTCGCTGGCCGTCGGTCTGGGTGTCTCCCAGCAACCGCTGATTTTGCAGTTCGCGCCAGACTGGTTGAAAACGCTGTTGTCGTCGGGCATTGCTGCGGGCGGTATCACAGCAATCGTGTTGAATCTGGTCTTTCCTCACGAAAAAGAGTAAGCCGGGCTTCCAGAAATTTTTTGTCTTACGTGATAATAAGGGCCGATGGTGTAACATCGGCCCTTATTTATCGTCTGTAATAAGTTACCTATTGAGACGACAGGATAATTACGGCATAACACCATCATCCCTTGTGACTGGCGCGGACCTAAGCAATGAAACTTATCGGGAAACTTCTTCTCACACTGCTGTTACTGGCGCTGCTGGCTGTCGTGGTGCTGTATGTACTGGCCCAGACGGAATGGGGCGCCAAGCATATCAGTCAATGGGTTAACCAACGAACCGAGTACCAGACGTCATTTAGAAAAATGGCGCATGACTGGTCGTCCCCTGGTAGCATTCAATTACTGGATGTCAGTTTTGGCCATAAAAATCAACCCATTACACTGGTTGCGCAGCGTATCGCAGTGGGGTTTAGCGTACGTCAGATTACGGATCCGCGTCATTTTTCCAGCCTGACGTTGGAAGGCGGCACCCTCAATCTGGGTCAGACGGATTTTACCTTGCCGATTGAAGCGGATGTTCTGCAACTGAAAACCATGGCGCTGCAGGCACAAGACGGCGACTGGCGATTGAAGGGCGAACAGGTAACCGGCGGTATTACGCCCTGGCAGCCAGAGCCTGGCGCTCTGCTGGGTAAGAAAGCCGCTTTCCAGCTCAGCGCAAACGCGTTGTTGCTCAATGACCTGCCGGCAAGCAAAGTCTTGGTGCAAGGGCAGTTCAATAACCAACAACTGACGCTGGAGAATTTCGGCGCCGATGTGGCGCGGGGCGAACTGACGGGCAATGCCTCCCGGGCGGCGGATGGCAGTTGGTTGGTGAATAATCTGCGGTTGAGCAATGTTCGGTTGCAGACTCGAGCATCAATGGCAGATTTCTGGCAACCGGTGACTCGCCTGCCAGCAGTAACCGTCAATCGCTTTGACCTGATCGATGCCCGTATCGAAGGGCAAAATTGGGCCTTCACTGATTTGGACGTTACCCTGCAAAACGTGACGTTTCGGCAAAATGACTGGCAAAGCGACGACGGCTCGCTGTCATTCAATGCCACCGATATCGTCAACGGCAACATGCATCTGGTCGACCCGATCGTCAGTCTGGATTTGTCGAAACAGGGCGTGAATATCAAACAGTTTTCTACCCGCTGGGAAGGCGGTCTGTTGCGTACCAGCGGTAGCTGGCTGCGCAGCAACCAGCGACTAACGCTGGACGAATTAGTCGTAGCAGGCATGGAATACACTCTGCCGGCAGACTGGCGTCAACGTTGGCAACAAACGCTGCCCGACTGGCTGGCAGAGGTGGAGCTGCGGAAATTCAGCGCAAACCACAACCTGCTTATCGATATCAACCCGGATTTTCCCTTCCAGCTTACCGCGTTGGACGGTTTCGGTAACAATCTATTGCTGGCGCGCAACCACCAGTGGGGAGTATGGCAAGGCGCACTTAACCTGAACGCCAGCGACGCCACCTTCAATAAAGTCGATATTCGTCGCCCATCATTGGCGTTAAACGCCAATGACAACCAAATCTCGCTGACGGATTTGAGCGCATTTACTCAAAGTGGCCTGCTGGAAGCCAGGGCGGTCATTGTGCAGCAGCCTGCCCGAACTTTCACACTGGACCTGACCGGCAAAGCCGTGGCGTTCGATGTTCTGACCCGCTGGGGTTGGCCGGTCCCAGCCACAGCGCCCACCGGCAACACCAACCTGCAGTTACACCTGAACGGCCGGCTGGAAGCGGCAAGCCCGCTGAAACCGACACTCAACGGTACGTTGCAAGGCATCGATAGCGCCGGGCACACCATCAGCCAGACCATGCATCAGGGAACGGTGGCGGAGAGTACGCCCGCGGCAGCCCCCACGCCCACAGTACCTGCGACACCGCCGTCTGCGCCGGTTGAACAACCTTAAGCACAAAAACAATCACCACCTCCCAAGGAGGTGGTTTAAAGCTGACAATAAACAGCCACCGTCATGGTGGCTGTTGCATATTTATACCCGGTTTTCAGAGTTAGCGAATCGCGGAACCACCTTGCTCCAGCAATTCTTCATTCTGATCTGGCGGCAGCACAATGTAGATGCCTTCAAATACCGCGCCTTTTTTATCATTGCCAAACAGCTCCACCTGTAACTGTACCCGTGCTTTGCGTCCACGCGCCAGCCGGTCCAGATCACCGCTCAGCGATCCTAAATCCGCCACTGCACTGGGGCGCCCGGTTACCGGCGTGCTATAGCGAATATGCGCATCCGCCAGAATAATGGTGCCGCCCAGTTGCCGTTCACGCAGCAGCAACCAGATAAGCCCCCACCCGGTAAGCGTCGCCAGCGAAAACATACTGCCGGCAAACAGCGTATGGTGCGGATTCTGGTTCCCCGTTTCCGGCATGGTGGTAATAAACTTCTGCCCGGTGTACTGACTGATGCGTACCCCCATCTTTTCACTCAACGGGATATGGTTGTACCACGCTTGCTGTAACTGACCACACCAGTCCGGACGATGCAGAATATCATCCAGCGTGGCCACCGGCTTAATCATCAAAAAGTGACGCACCGGCGTCGTCATCGGCGTGGTAATTTCCCCCTGATTCACAAAACCAAGACGGGAGAAAAACGCCATCGCATCCTCACGGGCGCTACATACCACCCGCTTTACGCCTTCCTGACGCGCCACCGATTCCAGCGCCATTGCCATCAGCGTACCAAGCCCTTTGCGCTGAACATCAGGATGGACGGCCAGAAAACGTATCGATGCTTCATTGTCGGCATTGATTGAGAGACGGCCAACCGCCACCAAATTACCTTGCCCATCAACGATGGTTTGATGGTGAGCCAGCGCATCATAGGCATCACGCTCGGAGCCTAGCGGCTGATGCAGCGGTTTACGCAACATTTCCCAGCGGAACTGGTAATAAGCATCCAGCTCTTCAGCGCTTTCCGGTACTCTCAGGTAGTACATAACCGCCCCTCTCAACGCATACTTATTATTACAGCTTAACGTCAGCTTACATCCGCAACCAGACTATACCTACCGTTAGGGCTATACCTACCGCCAAGACTATACCTGCAGCCAAAAAGTGACGGGCCCATCGTTCACCAGAGAGACCTGCATATTCGCTGCAAAACGGCCGGTTTCCGTCGTCAGGCCATGCTCGCGACACTGACCAACAAAATACTGATACAACCGATCGGCTTCTGCCGGGGCGGCACCACGGGAAAAACTGGGGCGCATACCCTTTTGCGTATCCGCCGCCAGCGTAAACTGCGACACCACCAGCAAACTACCGCCGACTTGCTGTACGTTCAGGTTCATCTTGTCGTTATCATCGCCAAAAATCCGATAGCCGATCACCTTTTCACATAATCGGGTCGCTTTTTGTTCGTCATCGCCTTGCTCTACACCCAGCAACACCAACAATCCACGGTTAATCTCTCCAACACTCTTCCCTTCCACCGCAACACTAGCGGAAGATACTCGCTGAATTAATGCGATCATAACGACCTTACGACTCCTGCTTGAAAACCTGGCTGGCAAAAAAATCCGGCACGACCTGCCGATCGCTCACTAAAATAGAGCGGATGCCTAACGCGTTAGCCGCATCCACATTCGCGGCGTTGTCATCAAAAAAGACCGCGTCACTGGCATCAACACCCTCTTCGCGCAAAACATGATGGTAAATCGCCGCTTCCGGTTTACGCAGGCCAATATCCTGCGACAGATAAAGCCGGTCGGCGGCTTGCTGTACTTCGGGGTATTCATCCGGCCAGAACTGACAATGCAAGCGATTGGTATTGGAGAGTATTACCACGCGATGCCCTTCCTGCCGTAAACGATGCATGATCTCGATCACATCTTTGCGTACACCAATGAAAATGGCCTGCCAACCGGTCGAAAACTGCTCAAAGCTGAGCGAAATCCCCAGTTCATGGCACAACCGCGATGCAAACTCTTCATCGCTGATTTCACCGCGCTCATGCAGCGCAACGGTATGCCCCAACTCAAAGCGCTTACGCAGGGCCGCCAGCGGTGCGCCGCTCAGATTGCTCCACACCCCCAGTACACGATTGAAATCGATATCGATTACGACGTTACCTAAATCAAAGATATACAGCATGTGTCCTCCAGACTAACCAGTAGGTTTTCACTGTAGCGAGAAAAGTCCGTGCTGAACAGGAAGGATAAGCAGGATCATAATAAGGTCAAAAATAGTGCAAATTTAGGTGAAGGCAGGAAACGGAAGTCCGAAAAAAACAAAGGCCCCAAATTGGGGCCTTATTACAAGGCGGCTTCGGCACTCTGCCTCACCCGCCTGAAATATCACTAAAAATAACGAATTACTCGTCCTTGGCGGAACGGTTCGCACGACGACGATCGTTTTCCGTCAGATGACGTTTACGCAGACGAATAGAAGTCGGCGTTACTTCAACCAGTTCGTCGTCATCGATGAACTCCAGCGCCTGCTCCAGCGACATTTTCACCGGCGGCACCAGCACGGTAGCTTCGTCGGTACCGGAAGCACGCATGTTGGTCAGCTTCTTACCAGTCAGGCAGTTAACCGTCAGGTCGTTGGAACGGGTATGAATACCGATGACCTGGCCTTCGTACACTTCAGCGCCGTGGCCCAGGAACAGCTTACCGCGATCCTGCAGGCTGAACAGCGCATAAGCAACCGCTTTACCCTGACCGTTGGAGATCAGTACGCCATTCTGACGCTGGCCGATTTCACCCGGACGAATGTCATCGTAGTGACTGAAAGTGGAGTACAGCAGACCAGTACCGGAGGTCATGGTCATGAATTCGGTACGGAAGCCGATCAGACCACGGCTCGGGATCACGTAATCCAGACGTACGCGACCTTTGCCGTCCGGGATCATGTCGCGCATTTCGCCTTTGCGCAGACCCAGCGCTTCCATCACCGAGCCCTGATGCTGCTCTTCGATATCCACGGTTACCTGTTCGAACGGTTCCTGACGGCGGCCGTCGATGGTACGGAAGATAACTTTCGGGCGGGACACCGCCAGTTCGAAACCTTCACGACGCATGTTCTCGATCAGAACGGACAGGTGCAGCTCACCACGGCCAGATACGCGGAACGCATCCGGATCTTCCGTTTCTTCTACACGCAGCGCCACGTTGTGCACCAGCTCTTTACGCAGACGGTCCAGAATCTGGCGTGACGTGACGTATTTGCCTTCCTTGCCGCAGAACGGCGAGGTGTTAACGCAGAAATACATGGTCACGGTCGGTTCGTCCACCGACAAGGCCGGCAGCGCTTCCACGCAGGACGTATCGCAGATAGTGTCGGAAATGTTCAGTTCGCCCAGGCCGGTGATGGCGATGATGTCGCCTGCTTCCGCCAGCGAGCTTTCAATACGTTGCAGACCCAGATGGCCCAGAACCTGGCTCACTTTGCCGTTACGTACCTTACCTTCGCTATCGATGATGCTGACCTGCTGGTTCGGTTTCACCACACCGCGCTTGATACGGCCGATGCCGATAACGCCGACGTAGTTGTTATAGTCCAACTGAGAGATCTGCATCTGGAACGGGCCGTTGAGGTCGACCTTCGGTGCTTCAACGTGTTTTACGATGGCTTCAAACAGCGGAGTCATATCTTCCGCCATATCGTTATGGTCCAGACCGGCAATACCGTTCAACGCGGACGCATAAACAATCGGGAAATCCAACTGCTCGTCGGTAGCGCCCAGGTTTACAAACAGGTCAAACACCTGATCGACCACCCAGTCAGGACGTGCGCCGGGGCGGTCAACTTTATTAATGACAACAATCGGCTTCAGGCCATAGGCAAAAGCTTTCTGAGTCACGAAACGCGTCTGCGGCATCGGGCCGTCCATCGCGTCTACCAGCAGCAGTACAGAGTCCACCATGGACATCACGCGCTCTACCTCGCCGCCGAAGTCGGCGTGCCCCGGGGTATCCACGATATTGATGCGGTAGTCGTTCCAGTTGATGGCGGTGTTTTTGGCGAGGATGGTAATTCCACGCTCTTTTTCCAAATCATTGGAGTCCATAACACGTTCGGTGGCTTCATTACGTTCACCCAACGTACCGGACTGTTGCAGCAACTTATCAACCAGGGTAGTTTTTCCATGGTCAACGTGCGCAATAATAGCGATGTTACGCAAATTTTCGATCACAGCTTTGCCTCAGGCATTTTAGAAATAGCGCGCTATTGTACACGTATTAATCGAGCGACTGAACAAGATCACAATCATCTTCCACAAACAACCTGCTAATAACGGGTCTGTGATCCCTTTCACGGTGCAATAAAGCAGCACCTCACAAACAACAAGCACCAATTAAGTGCAATAACACCAAAATGGTGCACACAATTGGTGCAGATAACTATCTTGGTGCAGTGCATCAGGACACAAAAAACCAGCAGGAATGCCGTTTAGAACTATTCTTAAAAGTTGGCACAGTTTTAGCTATATGTTTTGTACGGTAACAACATCATTCCACAACGATATTCGTTCCACGACGATAAATGACACAATCGGGAGAACCAAGTATGTCAGTAGAACACGTTTTGACGATGCTGAACGAGCATGAGGTGAAGTTTGTTGATCTTCGCTTCACGGATACCAAAGGCAAAGAACAGCACGTCACCATTCCAGCCCACCAGGTGAATGCTGACTTCTTCGAAGACGGTAAAATGTTTGATGGTTCCTCGATTGGCGGCTGGAAAGGCATCAACGAATCCGACATGGTGTTAATGCCGGACGCGACTACTGCGGTTATGGATCCGTTCTTCGAAGAACCGACCCTGATCATCCGTTGTGACATTCTGGAACCGGGCACCATGCAGGGTTATGACCGTGACCCGCGCTCCATCGCTAAACGCGCTGAAGACTTCCTGCGCTCTTCCGGCATCGCCGATACCGTACTGTTCGGGCCGGAGCCGGAATTCTTCCTGTTTGACGACGTGCGTTTCGGCAGCAGCATCTCCGGTTCCCACGTTGCTATCGACGACATCGAAGGCGCCTGGAACTCCAGCACCAAATACGAAGACGGCAACAAAGGCCACCGTCCGGCTGTGAAAGGCGGTTACTTCCCGGTTCCGCCGGTAGACTCTGCGCAGGACCTGCGTTCCGCCATGTGTCTGACCATGGAGCAGATGGGCCTGGTAGTTGAAGCTCATCACCACGAAGTAGCGACCGCTGGTCAGAACGAAGTGGCTACCCGCTTCAACACCATGACCAAGAAAGCCGACGAAATCCAGATCTACAAATACGTCGTACACAACGTGGCACACGCCTTCGGCAAAACCGCAACCTTCATGCCGAAACCGATGTTCGGCGATAACGGTTCCGGTATGCACTGCCACATGTCTCTGGCTAAAGACGGTACTAACCTGTTCTCCGGCGACAAATACGGCGGCCTGTCTGAAACCGCGCTGTACTACATCGGCGGTGTAATCAAACACGCTAAAGCCATCAACGCGCTGTCCAACCCGACTACCAACTCTTACAAGCGTCTGGTCCCGGGTTACGAAGCGCCGGTTATGCTGGCCTACTCAGCCCGTAACCGTTCTGCCTCCATCCGTATTCCGGTGGTATCGAGCCCGAAAGCACGTCGTATCGAAGTGCGCTTCCCGGACCCGGCTGCTAACCCGTACCTGTGCTTCGCTGCACTGCTGATGGCTGGCCTGGACGGCATCATCAACAAGATCCACCCGGGCGATGCCATGGACAAGAACCTGTACGATCTGCCGCCGGAAGAAGCGAAAGAGATCCCGACCGTAGCCGGCTCTCTGGAAGAAGCGCTGAACGCCCTGAATGCAGACCGCGAGTTCCTGACCCGCGGCGGCGTATTCACCGACGACGCGATCGATGCTTACATCGAACTGCGTATCGCTGAAAACGACCGTGTTCGCATGACGCCGCACCCGGTTGAGTTCGAACTGTACTACAGCGTGTAATACCCCACGCCTGAACGGCAGGATGATGAAAATGATGTTCATACTGCCGTTTGATAGCTGTTTTTTATTTATGTTTATTTTTGTTGCCGTGGAAACTTTTCAGCCCATCTTCGGATGGGCTTTTTTCTCCACAATAGATTTTACAGTTGCGACTTAAACTACAATCCAGAATAGTGTGCACTAAAATGGTGCGGGAGTCTGCGTTATGGCAACAGGCACGCTGCCCGATGCTGGGCAGATCCTCAATTCTTTAATAAACAGCATCTTATTGCTAGACAAAGATCTGGCTATTCACTATTCCAACCCGGCGGCGCAGCAACTCCTGGCCCAAAGCTCACGCAAATTGTCTGGAACGCCACTGCCGGAGTTACTCGGTTACTTTTCATTGAACCTCGACCTGATGCGCGAAAGTCTTGACTCAGGGCAAGGCTTTACCGATAACGAGGTCACCCTCGTGGTGGATGGCCGGGCGCACATTATGTCGCTGACGGCACAGCGTATTCAGCACGACTTTATCCTGCTGGAAATGGCGCCGATGGATAACCAGCGCCGTCTCAGTCAAGAACAGCTACAACATGCCCAGCAACAGGCGGCCCGCGATTTGGTGCGCGGTCTGGCGCATGAAATCAAGAACCCGCTCGGCGGCCTGCGCGGTGCGGCACAGCTCCTGTCAAAAGCCCTGCCGGACCCGGCGCTGATGGAATACACCAAAGTCATTATCGAACAGGCCGACCGCCTGCGTAATCTGGTAGACCGGTTGCTGGGACCACAGCAACCTGGCCTACACGTCACGCAAAGCATTCATCAGGTGGCTGAACGGGTATTCCAACTGGTGTCGATGGAAAAAGCAGATAACGTGACGCTGGTGCGTGATTACGACCCCAGCCTGCCGGAATTGATGCACGACCCGGATCAGATTGAACAAGTGCTGCTCAATATCACCCGCAATGCCATGCAGGCTCTGGGTGAGGAAGGCGGCACCATTACCATCCGCACCCGTACCGCGTTTCAGTTGACGCTACATGGCGTGCGTTACCGTCTGGTGGCCCGTATCGATATTGAAGACGACGGCCCCGGCGTGCCGGCGCATCTGCAGGATACGTTGTTCTACCCGATGGTAAGCGGTCGTGAAGGCGGTACCGGGCTGGGCTTATCGATTGCCCGCAACCTTATCGATCAACATTCCGGAAAAATTGAATTTAACAGTTGGCCAGGTCATACCGAATTCTCGGTGTATCTGCCCATTCGCCAGTGAGGTTCACGATGCAACGAGGGATAGTCTGGATTGTCGATGACGATAGCTCCATCCGTTGGGTGCTTGAACGTGCGCTTACCGGGGCGGGATTAACCTGTGCAACCTTTGATAACGGTACTCAGGCATTAAACGCGCTGACCACGCAAACACCGGATGTCCTGCTGTCGGATATCCGTATGCCCGGTATGGACGGGCTGGCATTGCTGCAACAAATCAAACAGCGCCACCCGATGCTGCCCGTTATCATCATGACCGCCCATTCCGATTTGGACGCAGCAGTCAGCGCTTACCAGCAAGGGGCTTTCGATTATCTGCCTAAACCGTTCGATATCGACGAAGCGGTAGCGCTGGTTGAACGCGCCATCAGCCATTACATGGAACAACAGCAGCCGGTTCGCAGCCAGCCCATCAGCGGGCCGACCACCGACATCATCGGTGAAGCGCCGGCTATGCAGGATGTATTCCGGATTATCGGCCGCCTTTCCCGCTCATCGATCAGTGTATTGATCAACGGCGAATCCGGCACCGGTAAAGAACTGGTCGCCCATGCGCTGCACCGCCACAGCCCACGTGCTAAAGCGCCTTTTATCGCATTGAATATGGCGGCAATCCCCAAGGATCTGATCGAATCAGAACTGTTCGGCCATGAAAAAGGCGCCTTTACCGGCGCCAATCAAATTCGGCAGGGGCGTTTTGAGCAGGCTGACGGCGGGACGCTGTTTCTTGATGAAATCGGCGATATGCCGCTGGATGTTCAAACCCGCCTGCTGCGCGTACTGGCCGACGGCCAGTTTTATCGTGTCGGCGGCTATGCGGCCGTGAAGGTGGATGTGCGCATTATCGCCGCTACACATCAGAACCTGGAATTACGGGTTCAGGAAGGTAAATTCCGTGAAGACTTGTTCCATCGTCTGAACGTGATTCGTGTTCATTTGCCGCCATTACGCGAACGTCGGGAAGATATTCCACGTCTGGCGCGCTACTTCCTACAGGCGACCGCCAAAGAGCTGGGTGTGGAGCCGAAAAACTTACACCCGGAAACCGAGGCGGCACTCACCCGCTTACCCTGGCCGGGCAACGTGCGCCAGCTTGAAAACACCTGCCGATGGCTGACGGTGATGGCGGCGGGACAGGAAGTGCTGATTCAGGATCTGCCGCCGGAGCTGTTTGAAACCACGGCGCCAGACGCTACTGTGCACGTCATGCCCGACAGTTGGGCTACGCTGCTGGCGCAATGGGCTGACCGCGCGCTGCGTTCCGGTCATCAAAACCTGTTGGCGGAAGCACAACCGGAAATGGAACGTACATTGCTGACAACCGCATTACGTCATACACAAGGGCACAAACAGGAAGCAGCAAGACTACTCGGCTGGGGACGAAATACCCTGACGCGTAAACTCAAGGAACTGGGCATGGAATAACGCTCGTCGGGCGTTTTTTCATTACCAGCCACTCCCTAATAATGGCGAATTTAGCCTGCAATATAGCTGGAAAAATTCGCCGCTTCCCCCTAAAAACTCGCGTTGGTTTGCGCGTTGAGCTCCGCTTGCTACAACCTAAAAAGGAGACGACAGCGGATAGTTCACGCCATAAAATCATGCCGCCTCGATTTGCCATATAACGAATATATTTTGTACTTTACTTGCGCCGTGCCAGCAGTATGATCACGTCGCTGACTGGAGAGGGTAATCATGCTGGAATCCATTTTTTCTGCCGTGACGCACGGCGCTGAAATCAGCAGTGCGATGGGTCATTCATCGCAAACTGCGATTGCAGCCGTGTTATGTGCGGCGCTGATCAATTTCTTCAGCTAAATCACGCTGACATATACCCGAAAGATTCGAATTGCAGGACAACATGTTCGTGTTGAACAACGTACTGCAGTTGGAAGTATGAAGGGGATAAATAAGAAAAGAGCCGGTCGTTATGATAACACCGATCGGTTAAGCAAATGATCGGTTGAACGATCCAGTGGGTAGACGACAATAGCCTCATCATTTTTTGATG
>NZ_SZVX01000028.1:0-41378 GCF_007210685.1 Dickeya sp. ws52 | reverse complement strand
GGCCCAAAGCGAGGGCCGTTCGGATCTCAAAAACCCAGTATCCCGTTCACTCAAAACACCTTAAGTGAACGGTGTTACCCAAATGGGCGGATTTTTTTATTATTATTGCGGCAAACCCGCCAGCAATTTCCTCAGTAACTGATTGAGCTGATGCTGTTCTTCGTCATCTAACGACGCCAGCAACTGCCGCTCGTTCTCGACATGCAACGTCAGCAGCGTCTCCATCAAGGCGAGTCCTTTTTCCGTCAGTGTCACCAGCGTGCCGCGTCGGTCCTGCGGGTTGCTTTGACGCGCCACCCATTCGGCCTGTTCCAGCCGATCAATGCGATTCGTCATGCCGCCTGATGACATCATCAGCGTTTCGTACAGTTGCGTCGGCGTCAGCGCATAAGGTGCTCCGCTGCGTCGTAACGTCGCCAGTACATCAAACTCCCCAGGACGTAAACCGAAGCGTGCGAATAACGGATTGAGATGATCCCGTTCAAGTCGCAATGAGGCTTCAAACAGCCTTCCCAGCAGTTGCATCGGGAAGGGATCAATGTCTGGCCTTTCTCGTTGCCATTGTTCGTAAGCGTTATCTGCCCGAGTTGTCATAAGTATAATTTATCTTGACGTTAAGATTCTTTTTGTGAAGATATTATACGGATAATAGATACGGCTGCTCAAGCATCAGGAAGTTCTAGGGAGCGTTATGTCACACTCGATTCGTACCAGGTCACGGTTTTTTGTTGTTGCCACCGTCATCCTGCTTGGACTAAACCTGCGACCGGTACTGGCCGGCGTCGGTCCTTTACTGTCGCGCATTCAGGCGGCTACCGGTATGGGAGATACGCAAGCCGGCCTGTTGACCACCTTGCCGGTATTTGCGATGGGCATCTGCGCGCTCTATGGTGGGTGGCTACAGTCCCGGTTGGGGGAATACCGTGGCATCGGCATCGGTATCGTGGGGATCGCGGTTGCCTGTCTGCTGCGCTGCTGGCTTACAGGTACAATCGGGTTGTTGTTCACCGCGGCGATGGCCGGTATCGGCATTGCGTTGATCCAGGCCTTAATGCCATCGTTTTTACGCCGTAGCTTCAGCCGGCAGAGCAGCCGTCTGATGGGATTGTATACCACCGCGATTATGGGCGGCGCCGCGCTGGCCGCCGCCAGTATTTCTCCGCTGGCGGATATTATCGATTGGGATGGCGCACTGGCTCTGTGGGGCGGGCTGGCGACGCTGGCGGCCATTGCCTGGATGATCACCGTATCGCTTGACCCACTCCCCCAGGCTGCACCACGCAAAAGCGACAGAGCTGCGCCGTCGCGCAAGCGGGCCTGGGCGTTGATGATCTTTTTTGGTATCGGCACCGGCGCCTATACATTGGTACTGGCCTGGCTGCCGCCGTATTACACCCAGCTTGGCTGGAGCTCCGCGCATAGCGGGCTGTTGCTGGGCGGTTTGACGCTTACCGAAGTGGTGGCCGGGTTAGTGGTTTCATGGCTGATTAATGACTTTCCGGACCGGCGTTATCTGCTGCTGCCGGTGTTGCTGCTGTTGTTGCTGGGTATGGCGGGGCTAATACTGGCGCCGCAGACGTTGGTGCTGCCGATTATGATTGCCTTGGGGCTGGGGATCGGCGCGCTGTTTCCGTTGTCGCTGATTATCGCGCTGGATCAGGTGGATGATCCGCGCCAGGCCGGGGCGCTGATGGGGTTCGTGCAAGGCGGCGGTTACCTGATAGCCAGCCTGATGCCGCTGCTGGCCGGCGTCATCAGGCAGTATACCAGCGGGTTGGAACAAGCCTGGCAGGTGATGGCGGCAGGCGTGGCGGCGCTGATTCTGATGGCGCTGCGTTTTGGGCCGCGCTATCGGATGACTGAATCGGCTTAACGGCGCGAAAATGCCAACTGCGGCGTCAGGAACAGGTTGCGGAAATATTCCCGCACCGCCTGCATCGCCGGAGTAAATTCCGCATCACGATACCAGGCCAGCCCAACACTCATCGGATGAACGCTGTTGGTCAGCGAGCGCGTTTCGATGCGCCGCCCTTCCAGTGACCAGGGGCGGTACACCAGATCGGACAGGATCGCCACACCCAGGCCATTCGCCACCATGCTGCGTACCGCTTCAACGGAACTGGTGCGCAGCATCACCTTCGGGCGATGCCCACTCAATTCCCAATAACGCATAGCGCTGTGATCCGCTTCATCCACCGTCAGCATGATGAAGGGTTCGTTAGCGACATCCGCCAGGCTGACTTCCGGTTGATCGCATAACGGATGGCGGCTGGGCAGCCATAAGCGCCGTTCCGAGTTGAACAGTGTTTCCGAGGTGATTTCCGGGTGCGTGAGGTTAGCGGTCAACACCAGCGAGAGATCCAGAGAGCGGTCCAGCAATCCTTGTTCGATGTCCTGCCGCTCGCGCTCGTTGAGATGAATGGCGACGTGAGGAAAACCGTCTGACAGTTGTTGCAGATGAAAGGGCAGAAAATAGCCCATCACCGTATAGCTGGCGGCGATATTGAGCGAACCGCTGATGCGATTATCGGTCAGCGGAATGTTCATCGCGTCATCAACACTGCGCAACACCGCGTAGGCGTGGTTGAGAAAGTAGCTGCCGTTCTCGGTCAGCGTCATGCCATGCACCGATCGCAGGAACAGCGGTTTTCCCAGCAGGTTTTCCAGCCCCTGAATCGCCGTCGTCACCGCTGACTGCGAAATATTGAGATGAATCGCCGCTTGTGAGATTTGCCCCGTTTCGGCGGTGGCGATGAAGTAGCGGATCTGACGCAATGTCACCATAACCAGTTCCTTTATCAGCAAGCATTCTGTTTTTCAGATAGTGAACGTTCTAAAAATACGTCTTTCCGAATGGAAAATTGTGGCTCTATATTATTTTTAAACAAAACCATCACAAATAAGAAATAATTATGAAATATGAAATCGATCTGAATTCCGATATGGGCGAAAACTTCGGCCCCTGGAAAATAGGCGATGACGTCGACCAGGAGATTATGCCTTATATCAGTTCCGCCAATATTGCCGCCGGATTTCACGCCGGCGATCCGACAACGATACGGCAGACGATTGAATGGGCCAGGGAAAATGACGTAGCGGTAGGTGCCCATCCCGGGTTTCGCGATCTGGTGGGGTTTGGCCGGCGGCATATTCATAGTCATCCGCAGGAAATGGTCAATGACATTCTGTATCAACTGGGCGCATTGCGGGAATTTACCCGGCTTTATCAATTACCGTTGCAGCATGTCAAACCGCACGGCGCGCTGTATATGCATTTGGCCCGAGATCGCCCGTCTGCGCAGCTGTTTGTCGAAACCCTACACCGGTTGGACCCTGAATTACGGTTATTTTGTCTGCATGGGTCCTTGGTATGGCAGGAAGCGAAAAAGTTACAACATCCTGTTATTTGTGAATTTTATGGCGACAGAGAGTACGACGCCAGCGGTTCAATCGTCTTCACCCGTCGCGTCGGCGCGCTGGACCCGGCCAGGGTGGCGTCAAAAGTGGTGCGTGCCTGCTTAGAGGGCAAGGTGACCACTATCGATGGCGAAGATATTGCCGTCGAGTTTGAATCGGTGTGTATTCACAGCGATACACCCGGCGCATTGGCATTAATTAAAACGACGCGAGAGGCGTTGAATAACGCCAATATTCACGTGCGTTCGCCGCTGCAAAATAGTGTGAATCATTGGTAATTGATAACGAATTACAAGGAGTGGGACTAATGAAAACATATGAAGTTTGTTCTCCTTTACCGGGTATTTTTTATCGCCAACCCGCGCCGGACACCCCGGTATTTATTGAAGAGAATACCCCGGTTACGGCGAATACGGTTATTGGGCTGGTCGAAGTAATGAAACAGTTCAGTGAAATTTATGCCGAGCAGGCAGGGGAGTTAGTCTCGTTTTGTATCAATAACGGGGATGCGTTAGAGCCGGGCCAGGTTATTGCCATCATAAAAATCGATGAATAACGCTCAACACGACCATACAGCCTAATTATTACGTCATCAGGAGGGCAGCGACGATGCGTCAGCCGATCAGAAAATTGCTTATCGCCAACCGGGGGGAAATTGCCGTCCGCATTATTCATGCCGCACGCAGCCTGGGGATGACCTCGGTAGCCGCCTGTAGCGAAGCCGATATCGATTCGTTGCCCGCGCGTCTGGCGGATGAAACGATACTGCTGGGGCCGGCGCGCGCCGACCAGAGTTACCTGAATCAGGCAGCGTTGCTGCAAGCCGCCAAAGACAGCGGAGTGCAGGCGGTGCATCCGGGGTACGGCTTTTTGTCCGAGAATGCGACATTTGCCGCAGCGGTGGAGCAGGCCGGGCTGGTGTTCGTCGGCCCGACGGCGGAAACCATCCGCCTGATGGGTGACAAAGCCGAAGCGCGGCGCACCGCGCAGGCTGCTGGGGTACCGGTTGTTCCCGGTTCCGGGGTGCTGTCATCATTGGAAGCGGCGTTGCAGGCGGCGACGGAGATAGGTTATCCGTTGCTGATCAAAGCGGCGGCAGGCGGCGGCGGACGCGGGATTCGGGTCGTGAATAATGAGGACGACCTAAAGCGGGAATTGCCGATCGCCCAAAGCGAAGCGAAAGCGGCATTTGGCTGTGGGGATGTTTATCTGGAGTTGTTTATTCGCCACGCTCGCCACATTGAAGTTCAAATTTTGGGGGATGGCGAACGGGCGGTGCACTTGTATGAACGTGAATGTTCGCTGCAACGCCGCCGCCAGAAAGTCTTTGAGGAAGCGCCTTCGCCGGCGCTTTCATCGACGCAGCGCGACGCCTTATGCCGCAGCGCCGTGCAACTGGCGCAACAGCTACGTTATCGCAGCGCCGGTACGCTGGAGTACCTGTTCGATACCGAACGAGAGCAGTTCTATTTTATCGAAATGAACACGCGGATTCAGGTCGAGCACCCGGTGACGGAGCGGGTAACCGGCGTCGATTTGGTGCAGTGGATGCTGCGTATCGCCGGTGGTGAACCGCTGGATCTGCGTCAGGAGGCGATTGGTTTACGCGGACATGCCTGTGAAATGCGCATCAATGCGGAAGATCCGGCGCGTAACTTTTTCCCTTGCCCCGGCGTGGTAGACACGCTGACGTGGCCGCAAGGCCCCGGTATCCGTATCGACAGCCATCTGTTTAGCGGTTACCGCATCCCACCGTATTACGATTCCCTGCTGGCGAAACTGGTGGTGTCGGGTGCGGACCGTGCGCAGGCGCTGGCCCGTGCTGAACAGGCGTTGCGTCAGTTGCGCATCGGCGGGGTGACCACGACGCAGTCTCTGCACCAGTGGCTGCTGGCTGACCCTCGGCTGCGCGCCGGTCGCTTTGATACCACCTCGCTGGAAAGCTGGCTACAGGCGCGGGACACCGACACGCTGCCGCTGACGAAGGAGGCCTGAGATGACGTTTCCCGCAATACGTTACACCTTCGGCGGTGATGAGCACCTGTTTGCCGAAATTGACGAGGCGATGTCGCTGGGCGCATTTTTTCGCGGGCTGGCGATGACCCGCGCGTTGGAACAGCAGGCGTTGCCTGGGGTACTGGATATTTGCCTGGCCAACGCCTCTTTTCAGGTGCGCTTTAACCCGGATGTCATCGCACCGCAGGCGCTGCTGGAGCAGGTGCGACAGACCGAAAGCCAGGCGCAGGCGATGACGGTGCTCGACACGCGCATCATCGAAATTCCGGTGCTGTACAACGACCCCTGGACGCACGAAACCCTGATGCGTTTTCGCGATCGTCACCAGGAGCCGGCGGCCACCGATCTGGAATACGCCGCCCGAATCAACGGTTATCAGGATGTGGCGGCATTTATTGCGGCGCACAGCGGCACGCCGTGGTTTGTGTCGATGGTGGGGTTCGTGGCGGGATTACCGTTCATGTTCCAGATGGTCGAGCAGGCGCAACAGCTTCAGGTGCCGAAATACCTGCGACCGCGTACCGATACCCCCAAACTGTCGCTGGGGCATGGCGGCTGTTTCGGCTGTATTTACTCGGTACGCGGGGCGGGCGGTTATCAGCTGTTTGGTGTGACCCCGGCGCCGATTTACGACCCGGAACAACGGCTGGATTACCTGCAACCCTCGATGGTGTTTTTCCGCGCGGGCGACATCGTGCAGTTTAAGCCTATCGATCTGGCGCGTTATGAGCAGGATGTCGAGGCGGTGGCGACGGGGCGCTTCAGCCTGCGTATTCGCCCGGTCACCTTTGAGTTGGATAAATTCCTCGCCGACCCAACCGGCTATAAACACTATCTTCAGGGGGTGCTGTATGCAGCGCAGTAGCGAGCGGACCTCGGGCGTGCGGATCAACGTTATCCGGCCCGGACTGGCGACCTCAATACAGGATACCGGCCGCGAGGGGTATTACCATCTCGGTATTCCGCCATCCGGCGGGTTGGATCAGTATTCGCTGCGGTTGGCGAACCTGCTGGTGGGAAACCCGGTACAGGCGGCGGTGTTGGAAATGACGCTACTGGGGCCGGAATTACAGTTTGAAGGTGATGCGGTGGTGGCGGTATGCGGCGCGCGCATGTCGCCGTTGCTGGATGGCGAAGCGATGCCGATGAATACCACCTTTGCGGTGCGTGGCGGCCAGGTGTTGCGGTTCGCCCCGACCACGGCAGGCTGCCGCGCCTATCTGGCGGTTGCCGGCGGGATTGCGGTGCCGGCGGTGTTGGACAGTCGCTCAACCTATGCGCTCGGCGCGCTGGGCGGTTATCAGGGGCGGCGGTTGGCCGCCAACGATGTGTTGCCGGTCGGTATGCCGATACGCCAGGTCGCCCCCGATATGACGGTGCCGGCGGATTGCCTCCCACTGCTGGAGAAGCAGGTGACGTTGCGTATGGTGACCGGGCTGTATATCCATCGGCTCACCCCGGCCGCAGTCGAGCAGTTTTTCGCCGACGAATGGCGGGTCGGCACCGAGGCCGACCGCATCGGTTATCGCCTGAAAGGCGGCGCGCCGCTGGCGTTTGAACCGCGTACACCGCCGTTCGGCGCAGGCTCAGACCCGTCCAATATCGTGGATGCCTGCTACCCCATCGGTTCGGTGCAGGTGCCGGGCGGACTGGAGCCGATCATTCTGCTGCGCGACGCGGTCTCCGGCGGCGGCTACATGACGCTGGGGACGGTGATCAGCAGCGATCTGGACCTCATCGGGCAGTTGCAGCCGCATTACGGCGTTCGCTTTACGCCGGTATCGCTGGAGGCCGCGTTACTTGCCCGCCGGCACTATCGCCACCGCCTTGAGCGGCTGGAACAGTTGTTAACGCGCTGATTTCAGACAGCCCCGCCGGATTTCACCCCGCGCCAACACCAGGGCTACGGTATCGGCGGGGCATGTCTGACTCTACCGAATGCATCACTGACCGTGCGGTATTGCCGTCACGGCGGGTGCGTTCGGCCTCAAAACCTGCTGCGGCAGGATCATCAACGTCAATCAAGATACATCAACGACAGGTCTGTGGAGGGGGTATGGCGGAAATATCCGGGGTACAAGGGGCGGTGCTGACGCCTGCCGATACGGTGTCTGGAACAGAGCGTATGGGAAAACTATCGCTGACCATGGCCTGGTGGGCGGTGTGCAGCGCGATTTTTTATATTGTCGTGGGGGCGTCGCTGGCGCTGAATTATGGCGCGCGCAACGCCATTATCGGCATGGCATTGTCCGTGGTGTGTTACGGCGTGATCAACGCGGTGATTAGCCGTTTTGCTATCCGTAGCGGCCTGTCGGTCGCGGCATTTTCCGGCCAGCTCTTCGGCCAGGCCGGCTCCGCGCTGGCGACGCTGATCTTTTTCTCTACCGCGATTTATTACGCGGTGTTTGAAGGTTCGGTGATCGCGTTCGCGATTAATCACCTCTTTCCCGCGTTGGATTATCATTGGGCGGCGTTGCTGGTGGTGCTTTACAGCGTGCCGTTGATTTTCGGCAGCGTGCAGCATTGGCTGGACAAGTTTAACGGCGTGTTGTTGCCGTTTTACCTGCTCGGGCTGGCGCTGACGGTGGCGGTGTCTATCCAACATTATGGCTATCAGCCGCAATGGTTGTCGTTCGGTCCGGCGTCGCCGCCTGCCTACGGCTGGTGGAACTGCTTTACTTACTACATGGGGGTGTGGATCTTAATGATGTACACCTTTGATTACGCCCGCTTCGGCCGCCAGGAAGATAGCCAGTACCACGCGCGCATCAACTTCGGTATGCCGTTCTATCTGATCACCTTTTTGCTCAATGGCGCGGTCGGTATCTATCTGGTCAGCAGTTTTGCCCAGCAGAACGGCGTCAGTGAAATCGCGGTGGTAGTCAATATCCTTAACCTGCTCGGTTTTTGGGGGTTACTGTTCGTGTGGGTGACGCAAACACGCATCAATACCGCCAACTATTATCTGGCTACCGTCAATATGCAGGTGTTTTTTGACCGACTGTTTCGAATGCGCTATCGCAAGATTGTCTGGGCCTGCGTGGTGGGGGTTGCGGTCTATGTGCTGATGCTGGCGGATGTGTTCGCCTATATCTTGCAAGCGCTGGCTTATCAGGGGGTGTTTGTGGTGGCGTGGGTCGGTGTGGCGCTGGCGCATATTCTCGGGGGACGCGCCGCGCCGACGACGGTACGTGCGTTTAATCCGACCGGCCTTGTCGCCTGGCTGCTGAGTGTGATTGCCGGGGTCGCGTTGATGCATGGCAGTGCGCTGTTACAGTCATTTTCCGCACCGGTGACCTTTGTGGTGGCGCTGGCGTTGTACCGGTTATTGCCGGATAACCGTAACGCCTGAGAGTAGCGGGGCAGGGAAGCTCGCCTGACTTCACCGGCTAATTTGTTAGCTGCTGGCCTTGAAAAAATCGCATACGGATCTATATGAAATAATGAAAGCAAGACAATGCTGTTGCCTTGCGGTTTGCACTTTTGAATGTGTGTCACGATATATTCAGGAGGTTAACCATGGCATTCAAATCCGTGTCTTTATTTCCGGCTGTTACCGACTCACTGTTCTCCGATCGTTTTAACCGTATCGACCGGCTGTTCAGCCAATTAACCGGCGACACGCCGCTCACCGCCACGCCATCCTACGATATCCGCCGACTTGACGACACGCACTATGGCATTACGGTCAGCGTGCCCGGTTGGCGCGAAGAGGAACTGGAGATCAATACACATGGCGGTCAGCTCACCATCAGCGGTAAACACAAGGACGAAGTCTCGCAGGAGCAGCAAGAGCAGGAGCAGGAGAATTGGCTGTATCGCGGCATCAACCGCACCGATTTCAGCATCAGCTATTCACTGCCGGAACATGTCAAGGTGGAAAGCGCACATCTGGAAAATGGCCTGCTGACTATTCATTTGCAGCAGGATATTCCGGAAAACGAAAAGCCGAAAAAAATTGCCATTGAAAACCGTAACCAAAAGGTTTCTCAGGCACTGGAACACGAAAAATAATTCCTTATATTATTGCTCACTCTTTTTCCCCGGCCACTGCCGGGGTTTTTTTATAGATAATAATTTAAATAATTTCCTGATGTTTTTGGATAAGTTTCAGGTTGTCTATCGGTGTATGAAAATATTTATTCTCTTTTATTTTATGGTGATGATTCCCCCTCGGTGAGGGTTGGGAATATTCTGATACCGATATGGATGGGGTCGGATAAGCTCTTATTATCAGAGTTGTATGGCTGTGCGATATCAGTAGAAATCATTAATTCAGTAACAGGTAATCAATGTGTATTAAAACTCACAGGTGAAAATCCTGATTCTAGAGTGTGGATATGACGCTTTGTGCGGTTTTATTAATCTTAACTTACTTAGAGGGTGCTCTCATGAAATATGTAAATGGTGGGATTTTGTGTGTGATGTCGATTCTCCTTTTGTCAGGTATGGCTGCGGCTAAAGACGAAAATCTATATGATGGAAAGACTTATGTGATTAACGAAAGTCGTTATTGCGCTGTTATTTACCGTAAAGACGGCGCTAATCTCAGTGGTGATTTCAAGGGCGGTGAAAGTTTACCGCGCATTTATATTAAAGATGATAGTGGTGAGACCGTGATGGGAAAACATCCTGTTTATGTCGATATTGATTTTTATGTGCCTGACAGTAAGGATGGCAATATTGGCAATAACCCTTGTAGGGGTGATTTATATATGAAAGGGAAAAAACATCTGAAGTTAGATCGCCCAATGGTAGCAATAACGAGTACTGTACAGTACTAACAAACACTGACAATGTTAGGTAAATAAAATGACGCCGGGTTTTTGCGTAGAGGTTGGTTATATTTTTGTCGGTTTTTACAATTTTTGTTTTTTGAAGTCATCACTATGGCTCGGGCTAAGGTAACCCTATTTTAAATTTAGGATTGGTGATCGTTGCAGAAAAATTATGGAGTTCGTTTTCTAAGATAATTATCTGTAAGCCACTATCGCTGCGACAACTGTCGTTCTCTGGTCGCTGTCGCTCACGGCTTTTCTTGGGCATATGGACGGGAAACCTATACCTGTGATTCGGATTGAAAATTTGCACCACCGCTATGGTGATACGACCCTATTGCATTCACTGTCATTACATCTTCGGCATGGGGAAACCTGTGCCGTTCTTGGCCGCTCCGGCAGCGGCAAAAGTACGCTGCTCAATATTCTGGGGCTGCTGGAGCCGCTACAACAAGGCAGTTATCATCTGGATGGTGAAGATATCCGGCTGTGTTCCGCGGGTTTGCGTGCCCGGCTGCGTAATCAAAAACTGGGGTTTGTGTTCCAGCATTTTCATTTGTTGGACAGCCATAACGTGCTGGATAACGTGGCGCTGCCGCTGCTGTATCGAAATATTCCCGTGGTGCAGGCCCGCCGCCGTGCCGTCGGTGTTCTGGGCGAATTGGGGATGTACCCGTATCGCCTGCAACGCCCGGCAACGCTGTCCGGCGGTCAGCGCCAACGGGTCGCATTGGCCCGGGCGCTGGTGGGTGAACCCTCCGTGTTGCTGGCGGATGAGCCGACCGGCAACCTGGATGCCGAAACCGCGCAAGAAATCCTCAACCTGTTACTGAACATCAACCGTCAGCGGGCATTAACCCTTGTCATGGTGACCCACGACGAGCAACTGGCACAACGGCTACAGCGACGTTACCGCATGAAAGACGGCGTGCTGGTTGCGGAGTAAGTACGGCATGAATGTGATGCAACAATGGCTTGAAGCCTGCCGCAATCTGATTGCCTTCCATCAACGTGCGTCGTTGGCGATGTTGGGTATCGGTGTGGGTAGCGCATTGGTGGTGACGCTGTTAATGCTGGGCAAAAGCGCCCAGCAGATGGCATTGAGTGCGTTTGACCATTTGGGCGGCGATATCATTGTGGTCGATATCGGCATCAAGGAGGACAGTCACTCGCCGGTGCCGTTGTTGCCTGTCAAGCTGGATCTGTCGGCGCTGTCCCATGTGCATCACGGCATTCGGCGTGTTGTTCCGGTAGCGCGCTGGAATACCTCGTTGCCGCAGAAGGGGGATGAGAACGGCATCCCGTTGATGGTGATCGGCTCTACGCCCGATCTGATGCCGTTGCTGGGATTGACGCTGGCGCAGGGGCGGGCGTTTTCCCGTTACGACAGCCGCAGCACCTATGCCATCGTCAGTGCGAGTCTGGCCTCCCGGCTTTCGGGTTCTGCCCCGGCGCGCACTTTCCCGCTCGGCCATTACGCCTTTGATGTGATTGGCACCCTGAGATCAGCGACGTTATCAATCGGCGGGCAGATGGCCGACCATGTCGTATTGGTGCCGCTGGATACCATCACGCGGATTTCACCTTTTGCGACCACAGACCTGTTGTACATACAAGTGACGTCGACCACGCTCCTGACGTCGGTTGTCGATGCGATCCGACCCTGGCTTGAACAGATGCTGCCGACGCGGACGATCCAGATTCAGCTCCAGCAGCAACTCATCGACGGCATGGCGCAACAAAATGCGACCTTCCGCTACCTGCTGGCGGCACTGGCCGCCGTAGCGCTGCTGATGGGCGGTATTGGCGTCATGAACGTCATGGTGATGAGTGTGTCGACGCGTCGGCATGAGATCGGCCTGCGTCAGGCTATTGGCGCCCGTTCGCTGGATATCGGCGTGTTGTTTCTATTGGAAGCCGCTCTGCTTTCACTGCCCGGCGCGGTGCTGGGCAGCGTAGCAGGGGCGCTGCTCGCCTGGGCTTATACCCGTTACGCCGACTGGCCGCTGATGGTCGATCCGTGGGTGTTTCCGCTGGCTATCGGCAGCGCGTTGGTACTGGCGGTCTTTTTTGGTCTGAAACCCTCGTTGACCGCCGCGCGTTTATCCCCTGCGGAGGCGTTACGTGAACATTAACCCGGCGTATGCCGTCGCTTTTTTATCGTTATTGGTCGCGCCCTGGTCATCGCTGGCGAATGGTGCGACAGCCGGAGCGGCGTTATCACAGGCGCGGGTGCCGCTCACGCTGGCCGATGCCGTCGCGCTGGGCGTGCGTAACAGTAATACGCTGAAAAGCGTTGCGTTAACCCGGCTGATGGACAAGTTTGATTTGGTGGTTGCCGAAGATGGCTTCCGGCCGCATCTGGTGTTGAACAATCAGTATCGTCACAACATGGGGGCGCAGTTGCCCGGGCAGGAAAATCATGCCGGTCTTTCCGCCAGCTTGTTGACGCCGTTGGGCACGCAGTTTGAGGCTGACTGGAGCGATGACTATTCCGGCCAGTCATCGACAGGAAGTTCCCGCAGTCTGGGAAACTCGGTCAGTGTCGTGCAGCCGTTGTTAAAGGGCGCCGGTGTTGAATTCAATACTGCACCGGTGCGTCTGGCCCGGCTTGATGAGCGCATTGGTCACCTGAACCAGCAAAAGCAGATGACAGACACCATTACGCAGATTGTTCAGGCTTACTACGGCTTGCTGGAGTCGCAGCAAGGGGTGGTGTTGGCGCAGGAATCCCTGCAACGGGCCGGCGCCCAGCGTGATGTAATGCAGGCATTGATTGACAGCGGCAGGCAGGCGGCGCTCGACAAACTCCAAAGCGATGCCGATATCTCCTCGCAGCAGTTAAATCTGGAACAGCAGGAGAATGCGTTGAACGAGCGACGTCTGGCGTTGAACGGTTTATTGGGCATTGACACCCGTACGCCGTTGAGCGCCAGCGATCGCCTCGATATACAACCGATCACCCTGAAAGCGCCGCAGGCGATAGCGCTGGCGATGAAAAATCAACCTGACTATTTGATTCAGCAACTCACGGCGGACAAACAGCAGATCTACCTGATGCAGGCGAAAAACCAGCGCCTGTGGGGGGTGGACCTGGTCGCCGGGGCCGGGCGGGTGAATACCCGGGCGGCGGATATCGAGGATGATGGCCGCTGGCAGCGCTATGTCGGCCTGAATGTCTCCATTCCGTTGAACGACCTGCAGGCGCGTCAGGAAGAGCAGCGCGCTTGGGTGGCGGGGAAAATACAGCTATTACAGATGGCGGATGTGCGTCAGCAACTGGAAGAAACGGTCACGCAGCAGGTCAACGCGCTTAATAGCAACTGGCAGCAGTTTTTGATTGCCGACCGCCTGACGCGACTGTCGGAAAAAACATTGCAGGCGGAGCAGGCCAAGCTACTGGCAGGGCGCTCATCGAACTTTCAGGTGCTGAGCTATCAGACCAGTCTGCGCACCGCGCAAAGTGCGCGCGTGTCCGCGCAGATCGCCTATCTCAACGCGCGTGCTGAGCTGGATCGCGTGCTGGGCACCACCCTTAACCACTGGGGAATAGAGCAGAATGATCGGTAATATTCGTTGGCGGCGGTGGGGGGTGTTTGGCGGGGTAATGATGCTGGCGGCGGTCTCGGCGTTTTTATCGCGGCCGACCAAGACCGAAAGCGAAACCGAGACACAATGGCGTGCTGTCACGCCATCGCCGGTGGAAAACCATATTACGCTGTTGGCGCACGTGCAGGCGGCGGAGCAATATGTGGTCAGCGCCCCTTTTGATAGTCATATCAGCCAGTTGAACGTACAGGAGGGGCAAGAAGTGCATAAAGGCGATCCCCTGCTGGCGTTGGATACCACCCCGTTGCAGATTGAGTATCGCGACGGACAGGCGCAATTTCTCAAGGCGCGTCAGTCGCTGAGAAATTTACGCGCTTGGGAAAACAGCAATGAAGTGATGTCGGCTCAGCGGGCGTTGATCATGGCGGAAATGAGCGAACGGGACGCCGTCAGCCAGTTGAATGCGGCACAACCGCTGTATCGACAAGGGATTATTGCACGTTCGGAGCGCGACAGTCTGGTTCAGCAACTGGCCAACCGCCGTCTGGAATTACAGGCGGCGCGTCAGGCGCTGACATCCGCACGGGCGTCGGGAAGTGCGGAAAATCAGACGGTGGCTGAACTGGAGCTGAATAACGCCGAACAGAAATTACAGCAAATTCGTGACCAGCAAGCACACGGTTGGCTGTATGCACCCGGCGACGGCTATGCCGTTCGCATACAAAACGACGATAAAGATAAGATTGCCTTTCCCCGGCTAGGCCAGCGTGTCGGCGCGGGGGAAGCGTTATTCATGCTGGCGGGCGTGACGCGTTTTGATGCGCGGGCCAAAGCCGACGAAGCCGATATCGACCATCTGCGACCGGGTATGCCCGTCACGCTGACCAGTGAGGCGCTGCCCGGCCAGCCGCTGGCCGGTACGTTACGGATGGTCAGCCCGCAGGCCAATTACGCCGAAGGGCAGCCCGGCGC
This sequence comes from Dickeya sp. ws52, assembly GCF_007210685.1. NCBI lineage: Bacteria > Pseudomonadati > Pseudomonadota > Gammaproteobacteria > Enterobacterales > Pectobacteriaceae > Dickeya > Dickeya sp. ws52. The sequence continues at coordinate 26,646 of NZ_SZVX01000028.1, read as the reverse complement.
CACCTATGATGTCGTCTTCAATCTCGATTGCTGCCGCGCCGGGCAGGCGGTGCCGCGGTTTGGTATGTCCGCACTGATAACCATCACCCTTGTTTCCGATCCGAAAGGTATGGTGTTGTTACCGGATGAGATCGGCCAGGATGAGCAGGGGAAGACGGCGGTTTATTATCGCCCCACACCACAGTCAGCGCCGGAAGTCAGGCGGATTGACGTCGTCAGTCCGTTGCCACAGGGCGTTCTGGTGAAAGGGCTGGAACCCGGCGAGGTTCGAAAGTGGCAGTGTTGCCATGCCGCCGCCCGCTGAGTGTATCAAGAAAACAGCGGCGCCGGCCTGGCGCCTCGCTTCAGTTGGAGGCAATACGACTACCGGTATTACTCGCGCAGCAGCACCTGGGTGTTGTACTCCCACAACCGGTTGAAGTGGAGGTCGTCCAGATGGCGTTGCGGGTTGATATTCCCCTTGAATGGCCGGTCGGTCGTGGCGGCGGAACCCCACGGGTTGATGAGGTCGTAGCTGCTGTCAATGGTACTGTCGCGGATCACCAACTGGCCGTTGGCGGTTTTCCCCGGCAGGTAACCCGTCTGTTTCGCGCCCTGATCCCAGGCGCGCCCCAGTTTGGCTTTCTGCGCGCCGCGATAACCGCTGTCGCCGGTCAACCGGCTGTTGATCACCAGAAAGCCGTATTTCACCGACGGAATACTGTCCGGTGCGAACACATAGGCTTCTTTTGAACCACGGCTGGACACGGTATGGAATCGCACCCCGTCAAACACGGCAGTGGCGCGACCGAACACATAATCCACATCCCCTTCAATGTAGCTGTCTTTGATGTAGGCGCGGCTGTAATGATCGGTGACATAGCTGTTTTGGCGATCGCTGGTATTGACGAAAAAGGTGTCCTGGCGGCCGAGCAGGCGAACGTTTTCCAGTTGCACCCGGTCGCCGTCGGTACGCAACGCAACGGCCTGATGCGTACCACTGTCGGCCGTATCCAGCAGCGCATTCACCACCGTCAGGTTTTTCAACTGAAAATCGTTGCTCTGTGACCACATCACGGCTGAACAGGTGGTATTGATGGTTGTGCCTGGTTTTGAAGCACAGACATCGTACATATACCAGGCCGGATCGGTCGGTTGATACTGACCGTGCGGATTGACGCGGGCGCGGTAGTCGGCCGGCGACATCATTGAATCCAGCGCCAGCGACACGACTACCTGTTCCGGCTGATCACCGGCACCGAATAACGTCAGCGGCGGCGCGCCCTCGGGGATGTATACCGTACCGGTGTAGGTGCCTGGCAGCAGTTTGATGTATACCCGCGTCTGGCCTGGATGCTGACGTAGCGCGGCATTCACCGCTTGCTGAATGCTGGTGTGGGTAACGCCGGCTACACCCACGCGCGGGCCGACGACATAAGCGGCGGCGACATGTGCGGTTTCAATTGGGGTTGGCGTCCAGCCATCCGTTACCGGTCGGGCGTATTCACCGCCGTGGGCGAAATAGTGTTGTGGTGTGAAGCGTTCGGCTTCCTGTGCCGACAGCACCGGGCGGCCGGCGGTGCCGGGAAAAACCGGCTGAAAACGCGCTGAGTGATTCGGCATCTGGCTGCCGCAGGCGGTCATAAGAATTGACATCGACACCGCGGCGGCCAGCCCGGAATAGTGTGTCAGGCTCACAGCGTGCTCCTCTTGGGTTGCGGTCATGTTTAAGGGCGGTTAGGCATCAGGCTGTGGCAGCCTACGCAACCCAGGCCAAAAAAACGCGAAGCGGGATCATAAATTTTTAAAAATAAACCTGCGTTTCATTTCTATCTGCGAACGGTTGCCGCAAACAAGGCGTCAATCCTGTTTTTTGGCGAGTTTTCTGTTAGATATTAGCGGGTTTTCTGTTAGATATATACCCGTCATACTTCAAGTTGCAGGTGCGTTGGCTTTCCTCGCTCACCCCAGTCACTTACTTGAGTAAGCTCCCGGGGATTCGCTGCGTCGCCGTCTTCCTGCAACTCGAATTATTTTGGGTATAGAAGCAACTGCCGGGTCGATCAGGCGGAAAGGGCGGACGTAACAGACGAGCCGAATAGCACACTGATAATCGAACATCACAAATATGGCATTACTGATAAAAGCGGCGCTGGGCGCGATCGTGGTGGTATTGATTGGCCTGCTGGCCAAAACCCGTAATTACTACATTGCCGGGCTGGCGCCGTTATTCCCGACGTTTGCGCTGATAGCGCATTACATCGTGGGAACGGAACGCGGCGTGGAGGCGCTGCGCGCCACGATTCTGTTCGGCATCTGGGCGGTGATCCCCTATCTGGTGTACCTGATTTCGCTCTATTACTTTACCGGCGTGATGCGTCTGCCGCCGGCACTGATGCTGGCGGTGGTGTGCTGGAGTCTGTCGGCGGCGGCGCTGGTGAAAATCTGGAGCGGCTACCACGCCGGATAAGGCGGCACGGAGCGGGGCTGACCGAAAACCGCGCCCGGCGAGCGCCGGGCAGCGATGTCGGATATCGTCGTCGTTACAGGTCGTCTTTGGTGATGCCGCGGGTGGCCGGTGCAGCGGTTGGGCCGGCGCTGACGCTGTTTTCAGCGTTGTACACCAGATAAATAGCTTTCTGATTGTCGGTGCTATTGTCGAACACCAGCGTAATATTGTTTTTATCGAACCGGGCGGTCACACGGGTGTTCGGCTTGTTCATGAAAGTATCTACGTCGCTGGCGGACAACGGTGCCGTCATGCCGTATTTACTTTTCAGCCCTTCCACGACGCTTGGCACATCGGCCAACGCGATTGAGATGGCCAGACGGTTAAACTTGTCGCCGTTGAAACTGAAAATCGCCTGGGTTTTTTTATCGGCAAAACTAAAGTCAGGGCAGATGTACACAGTTTGTCCCAGAATCATTTCCGGGCCACGCAGTGAACAATTCGCCTGTTGCCGAATGGCGGCGGCGGATGCGCCGAATTTCAGGTTTTTGTAACCCTCGGCAGCCGATGCCGTTAGCGACAGCAGCGACAGGGCAAGCGCCAGCAAAGAAGTACGTGGCTTGTTCATGTGATCCCTCGTGATGTGGTTGCGATGGTAATGAGCCTGGCACCTGACGGGGGACAGGGACCGTATGCGCCTGGCGATAAGAATATAAGAATGCGTCTATCTTACGTCGACTGACGGATTCTCTGAACGATTTATTTGCTTATGGTTACAGTTGTCAGGGATTCAGAAGCGATCCCAGGGCACCAGCAATAACAACAGTTCAATCACTACCACAAAAATCAGCAAGGCAATCAGTTTCTTACGCCATAACCAGTCATCAAGCCGCATGGTGTTCCCTGCGTTATATCAGATTGGCTTACTTTAGCGTTTTTCGCCGATTGTTACGACTGCCGCCGATATTCTCCGGTCAGTGTATTGCGCCATCAGCGTGGCTGTGGGGGATATCTGGAATTTATCTGTAAGGAGGATCTTGGCGACGGGAGAGAAGCCAGTAGCGATTATGCTTATTTTGAAGTTTTGAGAATCTTTGTTCGCATCGGTTTCCAGGACAAAACTCAGACGAAACGCTTTACGTTCCATGCTAAACCCTTCACCGCACCGGTCTCTTTATCCTTTTGTAGATAGAGGGGATGATGAAGGGCGTTATCAGCTAGGAAACTTTAGTAATCAATGGAAAAGAAAGGCTATTAACGCGACCAACGCCGGTATCGCCTGAACGTAAAGTATTTTCCGGCTGGCCGTCACTGCACCGAAAATTCCGGCAATCAACACGCAGACCAGAAAAAAGACAGTGACCTGCATTCCGTTTTCACCCAGCCATAGCCCCCAAAGTAAACCTGCCGCCAGAAAGCCGTTATACAGCCCCTGATTCGCAGCCAACGTACGGGTTTCGCGCGCAAAATCAGCACTGAGATTAAATGCTTTTCGACCTATTTTCGTATCCCACAAAAACATTTCGAGAACAAGGATGTAGAGATGTATGACGGCGACAACGGCGACAAGGATATTAGCTAACACGGGAGCCCTTAGTGGATGAGGATAGGTACAGGGGAGTATAGATAATTACGGTAAACGAGGCAGTAGCCTGAACGATAAAACCCCTATTTTTCATCAAACCGATGGCCTTGATTTTTTTGCGATGCCTTTCTTAACAGGCAATCTTTTATGTGTTTGGGCATAACAAGGGGCGGTCGGATGTCGATGATTCAAAACCGGCCTAAACCATAGTCTTGGGCGGCTATGAGTTGGGTATCTTGTTCTCGCATTGTGGTTTTGAATATGTTCAGCATGTAGCGGAACGCCGGTTTATTACATCTTCCGCATAATGTTCAATCGCAATGTTATTGTCCCGCCTTACTCGTGCAATGAACATCTGAAGAAAATCGAACGTGGAATGCAGTGTATTCATTTTTCGTCATGTTCTGGTTTCTCTACCTTAATATCTTCTTTCTACTGGCGTATACCCAAAATAATTCGAGTTGCAGGACAAAACGTGTTGCGTTTTGAACAACGCAACGCGTTGGCCCTTCAGGGCAAGGCTCGTTAGAGCCTTGTAACGCGGCAAGAGAGAGACAAATTCGTCGGGAACGAATTTGACCAGCCAAAGGCTGGCCTCTGGTGAGAGACAGGATGTCTCTCATTTCATCCCGATGAGCTTACTCAGGTAAGTGATTCGGGTGAACGACAAATCTGCCGGGAGCAGATTTGAACGCTGCTTGCTGCGGCCCTGAAAGGGCGAGGCCCAGGGAGGGGCCGAGTAATAAAGCCAACGCATCTGCAACTTGAAGTATGACGGGCATAAGCAAGAAGCAAATATACGATCGAACGAGTGAGTTTTGTCAGCTTCTGGATTTATCCGTCGGATTTAAATAACGCAAGCAAAAACGATTTAAATGCATTATCCGACGGGTGTCGTTTAGCGGTTATCGCCAGCAAGCAAGGGTTGCTATGATAAACATATCTGTTTTAACCTATGTAAGGGCGCTTTCTGGAGAATTTCATGACTACCTTGACCCCGCTGGAGCTGTTTAAAGCATTGTCTGATGAAACTCGCCTTTCGATCGTGCTGTTGCTGCGAGAAGCGGGTGAGTTGTGTGTGTGCGATTTATGTGAGGGGCTACGGGAGCCTCAGCCCAAGATTTCCCGCCATCTTGCGCTATTGCGGGATGCCGGGCTGCTCGTGGATCGTCGCCAGGGTAAATGGATTCATTATCGGCTTTCGCCCCATGTGCCGGCCTGGTGCGCCGCGATTATCGAACAGGCGTGGTTAAGCCAACGTCACGCTGTTGCCGACGTGATAAAACGGCTTGGTCACCAGCGGGTTTGTGAATAAAAAAATTTATCTTTATATATTCGTTATTTCATATGTGTTGATGGAGGCATGGCATGTTACTGGCTGCAGCCGTTTTTATACTGACGTTAATTCTGGTCATTTGGCAGCCGCGGGGGTTGGGGATTGGCTGGAGCGCATCGCTTGGGGCGGTGCTGGCCTGGGCGACCGGGGTGATTCAGTTGGAAGATATTCCCGTGGTGTGGCACATCGTTTGGAACGCGACGACGACGTTCATTGCGGTGATTATTATCAGCTTACTGCTCGATAAGTCGGGCTTTTTTGAGTGGGCGGCGCTGCATATGGCGCGCAAAGGACAGGGCCGCGGCAAACGACTGTTCACGCTGATGATTGTGCTGGGGGCATTGGTCGCTGCGCTGTTTGCGAATGATGGCGCCGCGCTGATCCTGACGCCAATAGTCGTGGCGATGCTGACCGCGCTGGGTTTTAGCCGCGGCGCAACGCTGGCCTTTGTGATGGCCGCCGGATTTATTGCAGATACCTCCAGTCTGCCGCTGGTCGTCTCTAATCTGGTTAATATCGTCACGGCGGATTACTTTCGTATCGATTTCAATACCTATGCGTGGGTGATGATTCCGGTGGATATCGCTGCTGTCGTTGCTACGTTGGTTGTGCTGCATCTGTTTTTTCGTCGGGAGATTCCAACCGATTATGATTTGGACAAGCTGAAAGATCCCGCGGCGGCAATTCGCGACAGGCAGACGTTTAACGCCGGATGGTTTGTACTGGCACTGTTGTTAGGCGGTTTTTTCGTGCTGGAGCCGCTGGGCGTTCCCGTCAGCCTGGTCGCAACGGTGGCCGCCGTGATCCTCTGGCTGGTTGCCCGGCGAGGGGCCATCATTGATACCGGCACGGTATTGCGTGGTGCGCCCTGGCAGATTGTGGTGTTTTCACTGGGCATGTATCTGGTGGTGTATGGTCTGCGTAATGCCGGACTGACGGATTCTCTGACACGCGTGTTGAATGATTTTGCCGCTCAGGGGCTATGGATGGCGACAATCGGCACCGGTTTCCTCACGGCAGTGTTGTCATCGGTGATGAACAATATGCCGACGGTGCTTATCGGCGCATTGTCGATTGATGCTTCTGCGGCTGATGGCGTCATTCGTGATGCAATGATTTACGCCAACATTATCGGCTGTGATTTAGGCCCCAAATTGACCCCTATCGGCAGCCTTGCCACGCTGCTGTGGTTGCACGTGCTGGCGCAAAAAGAGATTCGCATCAGTTGGGGGTATTATTTCCGCGTGGGCGTGGTGATGACGTTACCGGTGCTGTTCGTAACGCTGGCAGCGCTGGCGCTGCGTCTTTCTATCTAACCGGCGTGGCCTTCAACTTCAACTTCAACGCAGGCTTTCAAAGAGAATAGGGCAATGACAGAGATTACTATCTACCACAACCCGGCGTGCGGCACATCCCGCAATACACTGGCGCTGATTCGTAATAGCGGTGTTGAACCCACCGTTATCCACTACCTTGAAACGCCGCCCTCCAGAGCGGAACTCGAGGGGCTGATTAGCGCGATGGGTATCACCCCACGCATGTTGCTGCGTCAAAACGTTGAACCTTACACCGCGTTAGGTCTGGCCGACGATAGCTTCAGCGATGAACAGTTGATCGCCTTTATGCTGACTCATCCCATACTGATCAATCGTCCGATAGTGGTTACGCCGCTCGGCACCCGGTTATGCCGCCCGTCAGAAGTGGTGCTGGATATCCTGCCTGATGCACAACAAGGTGTGTTCATCAAAGAAGATGGCGAGCAAGTAGTTGATCAGTTTGGGAAGAGAGTGAAATAACATTGAATTGAAATCATCGCGGGTCAGGAGATAAGCGATAACAAACAAACCGTGCCTGGGTCGCTAGCTGGGTGGTTTTCATTATGACAAACACCAGAGCGAACAGATGGCTGACAACCGTCGGATTGCTTAATACTAAACAGGCCCGCGACGCAGAATTCAGCGTTGATGTGCGGGCGTTTGCAAAGGCGCGCGGTTAACTTCATGAGCTGTGATGGTCGGCCCCGGAAGTGCCGCTGTGGGATGGGCCGATATCGGGTGTTCTCCTGATTGGATCACCCCCTCATCAGCGAGCTGGCGGCAGGCACCGTACACGCCAGTCTCTCTTTGCATCAACATTTCGCCGAAAACGAGCAACAGGTAACCCAGTCACACGGCAAATTCAGTTTGTTAGACCATGCCGTTATTTCCATGACGCAGAAATGCCGGTCGCTGATTCAAGCGTGCAAACCACGTGTCAATGGCGGGGACGTCGGGGTGGGGAAACGGCGTCATTTTCCAGCGATTCACCGACAGCCCGAGCACCACATCGGCCAGCGTAAACGTCTCACCTGCCGCCCATGCCCCTGTGCGCTGAAGTTGTTGCTCAAGAATACCAATACAGTGGTTCCACTCTTTAATGCCGGCGGCAATCGCGTTTTGGTCGTTATAGGCCGGATTCTTGCGCGCCAGGGCTGGAAACACATAACGCCAGGCGTTGTTAAATTCGGTCGCCTGCCAGTCCATCCAGTGCTCGACGTTAGCGCACGCCTGCGGTTCGCTGGGAAGCAGGTCATCGCGCCCGGCTTTGCGCACCAGATAGCGACAAATCGAATTGGATTCCCACAACACGAATTCATCGTCAATCAACACGGGCACCATGGCGTTCGGGTTCATGGCACGAAAAGCATCGGTTTGGGTCGAGGCAAATCCGCTACCGTAATCTTCCTGCACATAATCCAGCCCCGCTTCTTCGCAAGTCCAGAGTACTTTGCGCACATTTATTGACGTCGTTTTGCCAAGTATTTTGAGCATACTTCGGATGTCCTTCCGCGTGATTAATCGTTCAACAACAATACACCAGCCTAATATTTTCTTTCCACTGGCAACAGGATGCCGGCATGGTTTCGCCGTCCCCGTGGGTTTAACTGCCCGGTTGCGCTTGACCATCTCGCCGGGCTTGCATGATGATCTGTTCTGAAATGCGCCTGACGTCATCGTCCATACTCTCAAGCGGCCGATGAATGAGCCCGACATCCCGATAAAAAACGTGCGGCCCAAGACTAATCGCCCGGATAGAGGCAGGCCAGCACTGCCAGGCGGCAATCTGGGGCAGCAGGGCGACACCCACGCCGTTACCCACCAGCTTAAGAATGGTTTCCAACTCGTCCACTTCACAGATTTCCGTGACGGTAAAGTTCATCTCTTTCAGGAAACGATCCACCTGACGCCCGCCGAAAGAAGAACGATCGTAGCGGATAAATGGCTGTCCGATCAGCAGATCGGCAATATCGCCGCCTTTCACGTTTTTCGGCACGATGAGATGGAAAGGCTCATGAGCCAACAGGCTCCACTGTAGCCCCAGCGGCAAAGTGAACGGTGGCTTCAGTACAGCGGCGATATCAATTTCGCCGGCATCAACGAGATTGATTAAATCCATCGACAACCCTGGTACGACGCGGATGCGACATCCCGAACGTTGCTTGCTGAACTGCGTCAACGCATCCGGAAGCAGGGTACGCTGCACGGAGGCAATGGCGCCAATGGTCACGGTTTTGCCGGGAATGGCCCGGTTCGGCTTCTCGCCCAGACCGTCATACAATGAAAGCAGCTCCTGTGCCTGGGAGACAAGTTGCAGCCCTTTCTGATTGAGGCGTGCATTTCTCCCTGATCGGTCAAAGAGCGAAAAATTTAACTCCGCCTCAAGCCGCTGCATCTGGGCGCTGACAGCAGCCTGCGTCAGGCCGATTTTATTGCCTGCCGCCGCAAAGGTTCCTTCCTTTGCCACCATTAGAAATGTCTTCAGCTCACGGATCATAGGTCAACAAACACAAAAATAATTTGTACTATATAAAGATAAATATTGATTTTAATCAATTTAAATTATTTATACCCTCATTTGTGACGGTAATGTTAAGGACGAGCCAGATATGATTCTGGCCCAGAACTTTGCATTACTCCTATTAAATCAGGTGATTACCTGAAAAAAGTAACGATTCTACTGTGAGGATGTATAAATGAGCCTTTCTCCCTTTCATCTGGCAATCCCTGTCTATGACCTTAAGGCCGCCCGACGTTTTTATGGCGAGGTGTTCGGGTTGAGTGAAGGTCGCTCCAGCGAGCTGTGGGTGGATTTTGATTTCTATGGTCATCAACTGGTTATCCATGAGCATCCTAAAACCGCATCTCAGGAAAGCGCGCATTCAAACCCTGTTGACGGCCATGATGTGCCAGTGCCGCATTTTGGCATCGTGCTGAAGTGGGATGAATGGGAAGCGCTGGCCGAACGTCTCAAATCGTTAGGTACTCAGTTTGTTATTGAGCCCTATATCCGTTTTAAAGGCCAGGTTGGGGAGCAGGCCACCATGTTCCTGTTCGATCCCTGCGGTAATGCGCTGGAATTTAAGGCGTTCAAAGATATCAGTCAGCTTTTCGCAAAATAATCTCCCGAGCACGGCCCTCAGGCCGTGCCACATTTCTGTTTTCACCCGAATGTATCACGCGTGGTTTTTGCCGACCCTCGGCAAAGGCTGCCTTGCTTAATTTGAAGGCTGGACATGAAAAAAATTACACTGGTTTGGCAGATAGTTATCGGGCTTGCACTGGGAATCATGGTGGGATGGTATTTCAACACGCATCCCGAATATCAGCAGTGGGTGAGTCATGAAATTCTCAAGCCGCTCGGAGATATTTTCATCAAGATGATGAAAATGGTCGTGGTGCCGATTGTATTCTGCTGCATGATCCTGGGTATCACGGGAAGTGGCGACAATAAATCCTTTGGAAGGATGGGCGTCAAAGCACTGGTCTATTTCTTTATCGTCACGGGGCTGGCGAGTGTTTTCGGGCTGGTCCTGGCCAATGCTATCTCGCCGGGTGAGGGGACCAATATACAGGGTATGGCGCACAGCGACGGCCAGATGAAAATGGAGCCGGCCCGCGGTGCACTGGTGATCCTGCAAAATATCGTGCCGGACAATCTGTTTGTTGCGCTCTCGGAAGGAAAGCTGCTGTCGGTTCTGTTCTTTGCCGCCCTTTTCGGGCTGGCGCTCAACGGCCTTTCCCGAGAAAAAACAGCGCCTATTCTCAGCGTGCTGCGGAGCGTATCAGACGGCATGTTTCGGGTGGTGTCCATCGTTATGGCTTACGCGCCGGTTGGTGTTTTTGGCATGATTGGCGCCACCGTTTCGACTTTCGGTTTCGCCTCGCTTCTGCCACTGCTTAAACTTGTCGGCACGGTTTATCTGGGCCTGATTCTCTTTGCCCTGGTTGCGTTGGGCGGAATCTGCGTTCTGATCGGCGAGAACATATTTAAACTGATAAAGCACTTCCGTCAGGAACTGGTGCTCGCCTTTTCAAGCGCCGCTTCCGCCGCCGTCATGCCTCAACTGATGTACAAGCTGGAACGCTACGGCGTACCCGCGCGAATCGTCAGCTTTGTGGTGCCGGTTGGCTATGCTTTTAATCTTGATGGCGCATCAATATTTCTCGGTGTGGCAACAATATTCGTGGCGCAGCTCTATGGCATTGATCTGACATTGATGCAGCAAGTTATCCTGGTCGTCACCATGGTGCTGACGTCAAAAGGCGCTGCCGGCGTACCGGGTTTCGCCATTATCATCCTGTCGGCGACGTTGGCTTCAGCGGGCTTTCCGCTTGATGCCGTTGCCCTGATTGCCGGCATATTCCGCATAATCGACAGTGGTACGACTACGCTCAACGTCCTGGGTAACATTGTCGCTCCGTTAGTCATTAACCAGTGGGAAAAAGAAACCGTACTGGCCGGCGATGCACGAACGGAGTTAAATAAGAACTGAGAGGGTCGTAACAGGGAACGCTGTCTGTTCCCTCCTGCGTCTGAAACGCTTTGCGGATCTTCGCCGCCGGGTTAGCCGCTATCAGGCCGGAATTAACGGCATCGACCATCACTTCGTTGATGTGCCGGCTAACTCGTTTAACGGTTTCCAGTTTGCCGCGGGCCTGTATCGGTTTCCGCGCGTGGTAGAAGAGATTTTTGGACTGCCGAAATGAGCTTTTCGATTGCATTCGTCCAGTAAAAGGTCTGCATAGAGCGAGAGGCAAGCAGCGACTCAATGGTCGCTGGAATGCCGTTCTCTGTGCTGGTGGATTAGTTGCTGACCCACGAAAGACGGACTACGACGAAGCGTCTCTTTCTGTTCCATATATGGGATATATTGTAAAATTATCTCTTTATAAATAACAGGTGGCATCGGCAATGGCTTTGATCCCAAAAAACTACTCGCGGCTGGAAAGCGGTTATCGTGAGAAAGCACTAAAAATTTATCCATGGGTGTGTGGGCGCTGCTCACGGGAGTTTGTTTATTCAAACTTACGCGAATTAACGGTTCACCACATCGATCACGACCATACCAATAACCCGGAAGATGGCAGCAACTGGGAGTTGTTGTGTCTGTATTGCCATGACCACGAACACTCCAAGTACACTGAAGCCGAGCAGTACGGCACAACCGTTGTGGCGGGGGAAGACGCGCAAAAAGATGTGGGTGTAGCAACCTATAATCCCTTTGCCGATCTAAAGTCGATGCTTAATAAGAAGAAATAGTGCCAGCAACACCCGCTTTTGGCTAAGTCCCGCAGACATTGAAGCAGGACTGAGATGAGCGAACAGCGGAAGTGATCCTCCCACGGATAATGAGTTATTCGTAAGCGCTCTAAAATTGAATGGTTCGAATTATCGAAACACTTAGATTTCAAGTGCCGCAAGGATTGTGGCTTCCATTTTCTCCGGGGTGGTGAACGGTGCAAACCGCTTGAGCGGTTTACCGTCGCGACCGATCAGGAACTTAGTGAAGTTCCACTTGATTCGCCCACCCAGCACGCCGGGCAATTCGTTTTTCAGATAACGGAACACCGGGTGCGCTGTGGTGCCGTTGACGTCTACTTTCTCGAACATCGGGAAGTTCACGCCATAGTTAATGTGACAAGTCTGCGCGATTTCGTCGGCGTTGCCGGGTTCCTGTTTACCGAACTGGTTGCAGGGGAAGCCCAGTACCACCAAACCCTGGGCGGCGTATTTTTGGTAGAGCGCTTCAAGGCCGCCGTATTGTGGCGTGAAGCCGCAATGGCTGGCGGTATTAACGACCAGAACCACCTTACCTGCGTAGTCGGCCATAGCGATAAGCTGGCCACTCAGGTTGGTGGCTGTAAGTTGATGAAAGGGCGTCATATCGGAATCCTCAAATCCCATCTAGCAACATAAACTCGCGCCACTCGGCTGTACCCAAAGAAAGAGAGCAGTGCATTGTAGTCCCCCCTAAATTTAGTCTTACCGCGTAGTAGAGTTCTCTGGTTAAAATACAACCAATGGCGGCTCAGCGTGGCGGTGAGTTGGTGGATGTACGTTCGTTAAAATTCAAAAAGGTGGTTGCTCACCATTTTGATGGTAAACGCCTGTGTATATGAAAGACGCGTAGAATCTGGATCATATTATTTTTCACTCGGTAGGGGATGATGTAGGGGGAGTGCGTTAACACCAGCTCACGCGTTCCTGGCACACGGCCTGGCCTTCCCATTGCTGGCTGTTGCGGTAGTAATTCCGTTACTCTTTGAACTTCATCTACAAACTGGCTGGCGGCTTGTGGATCGTCCTGCGCGATATAGCGGTACTCGGCTTCCAAATTGGCCGCAGCCTTACGCAGCCATTTAATTTCCATGTCTTGCCGTACCTAACTTCCTAAACAGGTTATTCATTTCATCTGATGAGACAAAATCACCCGCATCGGCTTCTTTAATGGCTTGCTCGATCTCTGCTATCTGCCAGGCTTCCCGCGCAAGATAGTCTTCAATGGCTTGCCCAGCCAGAAAAGAGCGGGTACGCCCTGTAGCTTTAGCCAGCGCATCAAGCTGCGCGGTTGTTTCATCATTTAAGCGAACGGACATGACGCCCATATTTTCACCTCACTACGTTGTATGTTTTGTATACATTGTAGTTACTAGGGAGATTGGCGGCAAGCGGCTACTTAATACTGTAAGTAGCCCTCTTGGAAAACGGGAAAAATCTTACGTTAAGCTTTCATAACAGGCAGCTTTGAGAGTGAAGCGGAAGTTCGAAATTGTTCTCTCAGTCGGTGGCGGAATTACTCACATTGCCGTGTTTTAATCAATGGGGAGCCGGTCACGGTTGCCCAGTGAATATCTTCAGGCCGCGAGAATTGCAGAATGCTGACGAAGATGATTTTGGAAAAGCTCGGCATAATCTGATGATACAGCGGCTTTTACGCTTTCCCTTTTCGCAAGTGCAGCTATCCATGCGCAAGTACGCGGAAGTCCCTCAAAAATCGCCTCAGATACTGATGCATCGATGATGGAGAAGTAACGGAAAATAGGCGCGTAGACCGCATCAACCATACTGAATTCGGCACCAGAGAAATAAGGCCCTAAGCTCAATTCGGATTCAATACGTTCAAGTTGCTCACGGAACACTGCGCGTTTGCTGTCTGCGATGGCTTGATCAGTTGCATTTAAAAATTGCCATGCATTTCCAAGCATTGATGTAGAGAACTCGATCCATGCGCGCTGTCTGGCTCTGACTAATCCATCGTCAGCATACATCGAATTACCGTCTTGCGTTTCATTAAGGTACTCGCAGATCACCATGCTCTCGAAAATAATGGCATCTTCGCCGTTTGCCTGACGCACTTTAAGTAACGGCACCTTGCCTGTGGGTGACAGAGCAAGAAACCAATCAGGCTTCGCCGATAGGTCTACATTTACGCGTTCAAATGGCACATTTTTTTCGAGAAGAACGATCGCTGAACGCTGCACAAAGGGACATAGCGGGTGGCTAATCAGTGTTAGGTCATGGGTAGACATCTCAAACTCCAGATAAAATGATGGCCCGCCGCCATAAAAGGTGGCGGGCTTGATGAACGGTAAATCTTATTTTGGTGGCTTAGATTGAAACGCCGCCGTCGATGATGATTTCTGAACCCACGGTCCAGGCAGACTCATCAGATGCGAAGTAAAGTACCGCTTGCGCGACTTCTTGAGGCTTACCAAAACGACCGGCAGGGATGGTTGCAACGATATCTTTCATCACTTGATCATGATATTCCACTGGAATCCCCGCCTTATCGTAAAGCGGTGTATCAACAGGGCCTGGGCTCACTGCGTTGATACGAATTCCACGAGAAAGTAACTCGTTAGAAAGTGTTTTTGACATGTTCAGCAATGCCGCTTTGGTTGAGCCATAAACGGAAGAGTTCTCAGGTCCGGTGTGCGCATTTACAGAGGTATTAAAGACCACTGATGCAGAGCCTGCGAACACTGGCAGCAGTGCCTGCATCAGGAAGTAAGGGCCTTTAACGTTGATATCATAAATACGGTCGAACATCTCTTCTGTCCATACTTCGATGGGCATGTACATTGATATACCCGCATTCAGGAAAGCGATATCCAGTTCACCAAAGTGTTGCTTAACCGTTTGCGCCAGCGCTTTCTGTGCATTCACATCAGCGGAATCAGCGCTCACGACTAACACATCATTACCCAGTTCTACTTTCGCCTTTGCGATAGAATCAGGGTTGACACCAGTAACAATTACGCGTGCGCCTTCTGCCACAAACAGCTTCGCTGTTTCAAGACCAATACCACTTGTTCCACCCGTAATCAGTGCGCGTTTACCTTGTAATCTAGACATGTGAAAATCTCCTGTTAGTTTTAACAACTAATCGGCGAATGACCGATTTGATAGCCACTATAATTTCATGCTCACATGGTGATAAGATTGTATTTTCAAATATGTTCCATGCATTAAAAGCATGAATGGATTTTAGGATGGACAGATTACTTTTGATGACATGCTTTGTCCGTACCGCTGAAACAGGCAGCTTTTCCGCAGCGGGTAGGGATTTAGGCTTAGGGCAACCGAACGTGAGTCGTCATGTTGCAACCCTCGAAGAGCATTTGCAGACCCGATTACTTCACCGATCAACCCGCAAGCTTTCCCTGACGCCTGAAGGAGAACGTTATTATCTGGAAGCAAGGCGTATTCTGGAAGCCGTCGAAGAGTCAGAGTCTTCTTTCAGAGAAAATGTTACACCCACAGGGCTATTACGCGTTGCTTGCCCCACAGCATTGGCTCACACATTCTTAGTTCCACACATCCCAGATTTTTTAGAACGCTACCCTGAGCTAACACTCGAGCTACAGATTAATGACCGCTATATCAACCTCGTTGATGAAGGGGCTGAGCTGGCAATCCGCATTGGACACCTGGAGGACAGTGCTATGCGTGCCCGCAGACTTGGCATGTATGAGCGAGTCTGTGTTGCCAGTAACAAGTACTTAGCTAAACATGGAACTCCTAATACCCCAGAGGATTTAAAAAAACATGATTGTTTGATCTATACCTTGCTAACAACAGGAGCTACCTGGAGATTTCAGGATATCAATGTCCCTATTTCTGGTCGGCTCAGGGTCAATTCACCCGAAGCCGTACAGAAATTTGTCAATGCCGGGGTTGGGATCGCACAGGGCCCAGAATGGCTGTTCGAGGAGGGACTGGCAAATGGCAACTTACAATTATTACTGACTGATTACACTGCACCACCCGTTCCCATTCAAGCCGTTTATGTTGCTAATCGACTTTTACCAAAACGGGCGATTGTGTTCATGGATTTTGTTGCTGAAATTTTTGAAAAAAATCCCGCATTCAAAGTTTACCAACTCAATGAAATGAGCCTGAGATAACGAACATATCTGAATCATTAGTAAAATTTAGTCAATCTTAGGCTGTGTCCCTTAACTGACCGGCTCCCCATAAAGTATGTAGTCGTCGCGAATGACGGAGAAACTGGCTTGTGATGCGCTGCAAATGGCGCTCTGGTGTCGTAAGCGACCGAAAAACGTTATTGTCCATATCGACCGTGACAGTCTCCGTATCCGAGTTAGATTTATATTAATTTTTTGTTTTTTCTAGCGAATTTATGGATGATATTTTTTTTAACTCTTTTAGATAATCTGGATTATGCTCAATTAACCAATGTAATACCTTGTTGTTATCTAATAACTTCTTTATATATGATTTTGCAATGACAAACTTTAGTGTGTTAGCTCCATAAATTTCCTCTATTCGATTTGTTTCATTTTGTATCGTTGCCATTTCTCTTTCTAGACGCTGTATGTTTTTTCTTGTCTCTGATGTTGTTAAGGAATTTTCTTTTCCTTTAATTAATAAATCTGGCTTTGTACCATTCAATAGTGACAGGGCAAAGTTTCTACTATAGTTATCGAAACTTATCATCATATTAGCTGCTTCTATTTGACGTATTGGCTTCATCTTTTTTATTACATTAAAAATTGCTCTGGGGGTATGTTTATCGGATAGTAAAGAAATGACCTTTGGATCTATCCCATCAAGAAGTTTAGATCTTCCTTTAAGTGTATCAATGGATATACCTAATGAAGAACTTAATTTTTCAATTGAAACTCTCTCCATGGCTATTTTTAACATCTTTTGCTCTTGAATAATGGTTAATCTATTTACATGTTTATTGGGTGTGTATGCATCATCCAGGGTAGATATAAGACATGCGACACTATCTAAACCAATTTCTTTCATTGCCTCTACTCTTAAATGTCCATCGAGTATTTTTATTGTTTCCCCATTATTTTCCGGATAAACGATTATTGGTTCTATTAGCCCTATCTCTTCTATTGATGTTTTTATTTGAATGTATTTTATGCTTTTTTTTACATTTGGAATTAAATTCTTTGACGGCGTGAGTTTTTGTATGTCTATATCAATAAACTCTTTTCCAAAGCAAAATTTTATCATTTTATTAACCTCTGTTAAGAATTGAGTCTATGATTAATGTTGGTATGTCATTTAAGTTTTCTGACTTCAATATTTGGATGAAATCATCATGTGAAATAAGCTCCTGAATGATCTGTTTAATTAATGTGAGATTTTCTAATACATATTCCGATCTCGCATGTAATGATTTATGTTTATCAATATTTTCTTGGTAAACGTCCATCAATTCCTCTGGAGACATTTTTTTCTGATTTTTATTGTGAATGTATTCTATATTCTTGCTTCCTTTATTTCCTTCACTTCTTCTGTCAAGAATATTTCTTATTTTTATAACATCTCTGCTTTTTATTAATCCTTTTTCATAAGCATCAAGAAATAGTTGCTGAGATTCTTCTGTATTACTCCTTGCAAATTCCACTGCTAAATATAATGGGATTTTTCTGGTTTCTACAGCAGTTAACAATTTTTGTTCACCCTTTGCAAGAAGCATGGTTATATTATTAACCCAATTTTTTGAATAGCCTAAATGTTCTCCAATCTCTGAGTCTGACATACCTCGTGATTTCATATCTCTGACTACTTCAAATAACTCTACTGTCCTGGGGTTCCGCCTGGCAATGTTTTCAGCAAGACTCATGATATATCCCGTTTCCTCGCCAACATCTTTGACAATCGCAGGGATATATTTTTCACCTAATTTAACCAGTGCTTCCAACCGTCCCTGCCCACAGATTAATGCATACTCAAAATTTTTATCTTTCTTAAAGAAACGGGTTTTCTTAGTCCTGTCTTTTCAATATTCTCTTTTATCTCATTATGAATGAATTTATTTCTTGTTCTTGGGTTTGATATTTTTATTAATGATATTTCAACTAAGACTATTTGATGACTATCAGATGATGCTCTTCTCATAAAGCCTCCGATATAACTGTTCTTTCTATCATATGATAAAATTTTTCCAGATTATCAAAGCGATAAAAATCAAAATGAAAAGTGTTCTTTTCTGAGAGCATTATTCGCTCAAACAGGATGTCCAGAGAAGGGAATATATAATAATCTACTGGGGTTTTATTAATGCTGTCCATTCTGACAACTATACTTACATCAGGCTTTAATGAATTCTCAAACCTTATTTTCCAACGTAGTCTGCCAGAAGGCAGTTTTTTACAACGCGCTATTATGAATGAAATACTGAGGTTGTCGTTTATTAATATTAATGGTGAATGGGATTCAGTATCAACTGAGTTGTTAAGTGCAGTTAATTTCTTTCGGAAGTTATCAATTTCAATATAATGGTAATTTCTGAGGTGTTTATTTATTTCAATGTATTGATAATCGTGTTCAGGTCGATAGCCTATTATTTCATAGGCTCGTAACAACCCCCCAAACCTGTTTTTGAATACTGAGCTGGAAGGGCCAGTGTCATCCTCGTCAATGATAACTCCAGAAAGCTTTCCCTTTTCTTTAAGTTTTGTTTTTAAATACTCTAAAAGCTGTTCATTTGTTAGGTGATGAGATCGTGAAAGTATTATTTCTTTAGCTAAAATGAATTTTTTATTTGAAATTATTGGTGTGAAGGCGTTTTCGCATATTATCCATTCTGACTTAGGGTTTTTTATGAATTTTTTCTTAAGTTTATAAGATGTTTTATTATAAACGTTATGGCCAATGTATTTTTCATTGGTTAATATTTGATGTATTTTAGATCTCGACCAGATAGTTCCGTTTTCTGCATTTATTCCTCTTTCATTTAGTATATTAGCTATTATAAATTCAGGCATGTTTTTGAAAATAAACATATCATATATTTCATTTACGATCTTTCGTTCATTTTTCGGACCAGGAATTAGAATTACCCTATCAGTTTGAATACTCTTTCTTTTACCAAATAACAAAATTTCTTTTGGGGTATGTTTTTCATCAATAAGTTGTCGTCTTAACCCATATCCAGGAGTGCCGCCTTGATGGTAGCCACGTTTGATTAGGTTGACCTGTCCTGCATAAACTTTGTCTGATAGATTTTTACTGAGATCCGCAGCCCCTGCGCGTTTGAGACTCAGCATTAGCATTGCTTCAAGAGGGTGCTCTTTTGTTGGTATATGCTCAGCACAGAAAATGACATCAACCCCATTCATTTTGAGAATATGGCTGTAATAACCAGCTTCATCGATGTCTTGAAAACGACCAAAACGGCTTACGTCATAGACGAGGACTGCTTGGATTTTTATATTGCGGTAAATGACATCGTTCAACAGTTTCTGAAGTGCTAAACGCCCTAAGATTGTTACACCACTTTTGCCTGCATCATCATAAGTATGAGTGATGATCATGTTATGTTTATCTGCGTAGTCTTTGATGAATGTAGCTTGATTATGCAGCGAATATTGTTGGTGCTCAGTGGACATCCGAAGATACTGAGCGACTTTAATTTTTTGTTTTTCAACAGAATTTAATTCCATGATCTTAGCTCTACGCAATCTCAGGAAAGTTTCACACCCGCAACAATTGATCAAAAATCAACCAAATACAATATTTTTTTGCCATCAGGGTTTGAGCATGTTAGGTAAGAAATGAGGGAAGTATTGAGGCAGGACATCCGCCAATGAAGTGGGGCTGATAGCTGTACCTGACCGAGATGAGGATTACACAGAGAGAAGTCGATAATCGGTTTTTCTGGGCTTCTTCTGTCCGGTTCTTATGCCGTAAATCTGGTGTGTCCTGGTGCCTGAGCATCAATACCCTCTTCTTTAACCAGCCGTCTGTGACGATTAATGGTATCCCATGACACGCTGCTCAGGCGCCAGGCTTCTGCTACGTTGTAAGCGGTGCTGAAGATAGCGCGCAAGCCGTGGGACACCAGCACGCCTTTGTAGCCCATGCGACGCAATGCGGCGTTAGCAGTTTGGCTGTTCATCGGCTGTTTGGGGTCTTTAGCGGAAGGGAACAGATATTCCCGGTGGCCGCTGATTGGCTTCATGGCGTCCAGAATGGCTAACGCTTGTGGGGGCAGGGGAATGACGTGCTCGCGGCGCATCTTCATGCGGCCAGCCGGGATTGTCCAGGTGTTCTGCGTAAGGTCTATCTCGCTCCAGCGGGTTTCTGCGGCTTCAGCCGGGCGGGCAACGGTCAACAATTGCCATTCAATCAATAACCGGGTTTGTAGCTCGATGCTGGTGACCGATAGCGTTTTCATCAGGCCAGGTAATGCCTCTGGCCGGATGGTCGGCATATGGGTTTTCACCGGCGTCTGAAACGCTTTGCGGATCTTCGCTGCCGGGTTAGCCGGTATCAGGCCGGAGTTAACGGCATAGTCCATCACTTCGTTAATACGCTGGCTAACCCGTTTAACGGTTTCCAGTTTGCCGCTGGCCTGTATCGGTTCCAGCGCGGTGATGAAATGGCGTGCGGTAAGCTGGCTGATAGGCTGGTTTGCGATGAACGGGAACACGTATTTTTCCAGCGAACGCCAGATATCTTTAATGGTGTTCTCGGCCAGTGGTTGTGATTTTTTTACTTCATACCAGTCGGCGGAAACTTTGGCGAACGTGTTCCCTTTGGTCATTTCATCGCGCAGACGTTCGTTTTCACGGTTGATGAGCGGATCGATACCGTTTGCCAGTAACTGGCGCGTTTCGTCCCTCATGCGACGTGCATCAGCAAGGGACACTGCGGGGTAGGCACCGAATGCCATCATGGCACGTTTTTTAGTAGTGGGTTTGTAATAGCGAAAGCGCCAGAGCTTGGTATTGCTGACGGGCTTAATCAGCAGTTCCAGACCATCACCATCATAAAGCACGACCGGCTTATCGGTTGCTTTTGCTGCTTTAACTTCCGTATTGGTTAACGGTCTGGTTTGTCGTGCCATGAATCATTCCCTGTCTCGTTTAGGCATACGAGATTTAGGCATAGTGGCATGGTATGCCCAATCGTATGCCTAAATTTTTCGGGTAAAAACGTAGCAAACCGGCAGATAACAGGCAACAAAAAACCCGCAAACTCAGAGAGGATGCGGGTTTCTGTGGGGTTTCCGTTAGTAACCGGTACTGACGGCACGAGAGAAATTGAATTTATAGTTTAAATTATTGTTTATATTGGTTTGATTTTTTATTTATTTTTTTTCATATAACTAAAACGAAAAGTCACTCTGAAAAATGGTAGCGGTGAGTACGATTTTTTATCGCTTAGTAAGCCCTAACAGAATCAGCCAATTGTTACCTTTGACTACATGAAGTGTGGCTGCGTTACTTCTGATACAGTGTGTGGCTGATTAAAAGCATATAGCATTTGGTTGTATGTTATCTGAATCTGAGGTGTTTATGTGCATTGGCTACAACATGGAAAACGGCTGGCATATTGAAGTTAGTTTTGACGATTCACAAAAGCAGGTTGTCGCGGTTGCCAAAAACAACGATCAGCAGATAGCAACTACAGGTGCTGATTTTGATGAACTGATTGCGTCATTGAAAGATGCTGGCGTTCCTGGCTATGAAAGTAATTGGCGTGAACTGCGTTTCGTATTGTCAAAATATCTTTGATTATGATGCATGGTTTGCTTTTGCCTGGCGAAGCTCTAATATCATCATTTTTCGGGTGTGTTGCCATAAAATCCCATCTAGCAACATAAACTCGCGCCACTCGGCTGTACCCAGAGAAAGAGATCTGTGCATCAACTCGCCGACATGTTCAGCAAGGAGCAGGTTTCTTACTCGTAGCAATTGTAACTGCGTGAATCGCCCATTATCACCAGCCAAAGGAAAGAATGCCTGGCGGCTGCGTTCCCCATGTTTCACCGCATTAGTATTACCAACGGGAGCGCCTGCGCCTGTACGCTTCCCGCCCCAACCGGATGATCTTGATTGTTGGTTCTGTTTTTTGTCGTTTTTCATGGTAGCAGGGGAATTATGTTATGTCCGCTCGTCAGCATCTATAAAGTTGAACATTGCAGGCTAAGCGTGCATTAAATTTTAATAGATAAAATCTTTATAAATTTAGCTAGCTATGGTAGCTTTTCTCATACGGCTCTGCCTTAAATCTGTGAGGTTGTTTCGCCTCGAGGTATCTAATGTTAGCATATCATGCCATCGTTCATCGAATGGTTATTCGTTGTAAAAGTTTGTCAGCTATACGTTGCGTAAAGTGATTGGGCAGGGTCGTAATTTTACAATGCAGTACAACTATGGGGTGGGTTGTGTCTTTACATGACAAGTTATTGATACTTGGCTTGACTAATACTATCAAGGGTGTGAAAGACCCAATACCTGATTTGCCACGAATGGAGCCTGAACCCTATAAAGCTGGGAAGAAATTAAAGTGGGATAATAAAAAACTAGAAAACCACTCTCAGGCTTCAAAAGAAGAAATAATAGATATTTGTGAGAAAATTATAAATAAGGATATAGTTATCACTTCTGCAAATGATGTGGCTAATATTCTTGAGGTTCCGGTTGGGCAACTGCTATATATTCTATATCATAAGAAAGGTAATTATAGGCAGTTTGATATCGAAAAAAAAGGTGGAGGAAGTAGAACAATAAGTGCCCCTCAAGGAGGGATGGCAATACTTCAAGAAAAATTAAAGCCCATTATTGAGTATTTTTACCGACCAAAAAAATCTGCGCATGGTTTTATAATAGGGAAAAGTATATATACAAATGCTGCTAACCATACAAAAAAGAGATATGTGGTTAATATTGACTTGGAAGGGTATTTTGATTCAGTAACATTTGCAAGAGTGTATGGTATTTTTAAAAGTAAACCCTTCAATTTTTCTCACCCCGCCGCAAGCGTGTTAGCACAACTCTGTACCAGAGATGGTATTTTGCCACAGGGTGCTTGCACTTCACCAGCTCTTGCAAATTTGGCCTCTACTTCTCTTGATAAACAACTAACACAATTAGCGAGAAGAAAAAACATAACATACACAAGGTATGCTGATGATATTACTTTTTCCTTTAACCAAGAACAGATTAAAGATATTATAACGTTGGGTGATGAAGATGAATTTGAACTCAGTGAAACTGTTATATCTATAATTGAAAGGTGTGGATTCAAGGTAAATTTAAGAAAATTCAGGGTACAAGAAAAAAATGTATGTCAGAAAGTTACTGGATTAGTTGTAAATGAAAAGGTAAATATAGATAGAAAGTATCTTAGAGTTACTCGTTCTATGATCCACAAATGGAGAGAAGATAAATTAAAAGCATCTTTGATTTTTTTTGCTGCAAAAGGTTTGGAAACAATAAATAATGAACATGCTATTTCAATTTTTCGTAATCATATATATGGAAGGCTTAGTTTTATAAAAATGATTAGAGGTGACGATTTTCCTCTGTATCTTAAATTAATGGCTCAGATGAGCCATAATGACCCGAGAAAAACAAAAGAAGGATTACGAGCTATGAGAGTTACTGAGAATTATGATGTGTTCATTTGTCATGCAAGTGAGGATAAAGATACAATTGCTATTCCTATTTATGATGCGTTGGTGGCGTTGAACATATCGGCATTTATAGATCATGTTGAAATAAAGTGGGGAGACTCCCTTATTGAGAAAATAAATTCTGCGCTTGTTAAATCTAAATATGTAATGGCTATTCTATCTGCATCTTCTGTAAATAAAGATTGGCCTAGAAAAGAGTTGAATTCTGTTCTTGCTCGAGAGATTTCAGAGGGTAAAGTGAAGCTTCTGACCCTTGTAAAAAAGGAAGATGAGGAAATTGTCGCTAGTGTATTGCCATTATTACAAGATAAGCTCTACATGTCTTATGAAAATAACCCTCAGGATGTGGCGGAAAATATAAAATCCCTCTTGGAATAGCATCTTTGTTTTTCTAACTACATATACCCTGCTATTTTGGTATGAGATAAATTTCCATTACGCTTATACAACACATTGAGAAAATTATGTTTGACAAATTAATTCCTTATCTTCCTTTCATTGGTGTTGTCATTGGTGCCTCTTTACAATATTTTTTTACTCGGCATATAGAATATTCCCGCTCATTACGTGATATGAAGACAAAAGCATATACGGACTATTTAAAAAGCGTTAGCGAGCAAGCGCAAATATCATCGGGTGATATAGAAAAGTGTCGAGAAATTTTGGGGAAAACTGCCGATGCTAAAGGAAGAATCTGCCTATATGGTTCCGCTCCGGTAATTCAGGCATTCGCCGAATTTGAAAAATTAGGTGCATCCATGAGCACTAAACTTCAACGAGATGCTTTTATCACAATGGTGATGCTCATGAGAAAAGACGCTGGCTTAAAGAAACTCCCAACAGAATCTGATGTTAGTATTGTTTTACTCGGTCACAGATAGAAACTATCCTCCAATTTACCATTTCAAGCACGTTCCCCACCCTGTTTCCCGCCGCGCCGACTGCGCAAAAAACCTTAACATTTCTATACATGCGTACCGACCAAAAAATTGATTTCAAATTGAATAAAATCAGGTGTCGCGCGGGTTGCAGCGTGGTTCGCAGTTCGCACAGATATGCGCACCCACTGCGAACCACATTGCGCATTTAACCGTCGCCGTTCGGTTTCGTTTTGCGCACTTTTTCATTGACAGTGGATTAACCCATCATGATTTTTGTGTGCGCAAATGCTTATAGATAAGCAAAAGTGGTTTGGTTCGGTAGGTTCAGTCGGTTCACGTAGTCAACTGATTGATAGATAGGATAATTATTTTCAGAATTGAACCGACCTAGGGGTAGGTTCACGCGGTGTGAAAGTCGGTTCATTAAGCCAGCCAGAAAAGGGGCATTTGGTCAGGTCGGTTCAAAATGGCTAAAGTCGGTTCAGGGGCGGTTCACTATTCAAATTAAAATAGCGATAAATCAATGTATTAAAATAATGAACCGACTGAACCTACCGAACCGACCTTATTTTATCTTACCCGTGATTTACTCTTCTTCGTCGTCGAGCGTCATGAGCACCACAAAGCGTGGCTGCTTGCCGTCAATGCGCAGTGATTTACGTGTAATGCCTTTGGCGGGTTTATCCAGCATTCCAGCATCGGCCAGCACCTGGGCAAACGCAGCGGCATTCGCACCAGCGGCAATACGCCCCACCATAATTTGGGCGCAACTCGGTTTACGGACGTAAAAAAACCGCGTGATAAAAAAGCGGTCGTCCGCTTGTACATTCAGGCTGCTAAACCTGGTTGCCGATTTTGCGGCAACGAAATAACGATAAGCCAGAGGGCTTGCTATCGTCAATACGTTTTGTATTGGGTTTGCTAAGCGCTGCGCACTTTCCATAGTGATAGAAATAGACTAGCTATTGTGTATAAAAAGGGCTGCTACCTGATTTTTGGCGTAGCAATGCCTGTTCCAGCTAATGCCAGATGTTTGGATCATCATATTTGGGGATTCCGATATGCCGCTATCGCGGCAATAAAAATGAAGGGTTGGCTTATGCGTGTTCGGATTGCTGATCGCGTTCAGCAATCCGTTGTGACAGCCAGGTGTTAACCTCATCTTCAAACCAACCTACGCGGCGCAGGCCAATACGAAAGCCTTTCGGGAATTCCCCGGCGTTGATCATTTCCTGAAAGCTGCTGTCAGAGCTGACACGCAAAATAGCTTTCACTTCTTTTTTCAGCAGGATTTTTCTTTCTAACAGACTCATAAACAAGGATCTCCAGTAAAACCGATGCTATCCGTTCGGTACGAATAGTTAACCGGGATTACCGGTCAAAGTGTGGTAAGTCGGGGGAAATAGTTGGCTGGGTCAGAAATAGAGTTAGGTAATGAGTGGTGTCGGTTTGGTAACGGCCAGAATCTGATCTGGCCGTTATTCTGTCTGTGATCGTCAATTATGCGTCTGGGCTAAACGACATGGCTGCCAGCGCTTCGCCAATTAACTTACGAAAAGATTCTGTTTTGTCGGGTTCACCGGTGCCAAGTGCGCAACTCACCGCAAGCGCTGCATCTTCCGCCAGTTTTTTCTGATTCAGCTTGTTGCCCCACTTATAAACACCACCACTTTTACCTTCAAGCGCCTTTGCCAAACCCGCGATAAGAAGTAATGCGGTATCACGATTGGCGAATTCACCCCAATTTTCTGGTAATGGCGTGTCTTTTTTGGGATCGGAAAAGCCATACCAGGGTGAATCATCAGCAAGTAATTGGTTAGCCCACGGCCAAATCTCGGTAGCCAGGAAGGTGGCATCGTGAATTTCCGTGTGTTGATTGATAGTGTCTACGTCAATCTTGGTTGTCCATATGTTGGTGGTGTCGCCCCATGCGTGTGTCGCTGAGGCGCGGATCGGCTTTATTACGCCAAATCTGACCGCCTGAAAAATGGTTTGTAGATAGTTTTCGGTTTCAGCTTCATGGTGGTAATAGGGAACGGAGTCAGGCAGAAAGTCATCAACGCAGTAAGATACAGGCGCATCTTCGTTACCTTGCGATGCCATAACGCTAGGCTGTGTCCCTTAACTTAACAACCGCTTTAAAAATAACCTGATCGCTCCCAGTTTTAGCATACTCAGGTAGTT
>NZ_SZVX01000027.1:0-43408 GCF_007210685.1 Dickeya sp. ws52 | reverse complement strand
TTGCTGTCGGAAATCGGGACGCAGGTGCTGGATATCGCGTCGACGGAAGGGGCGATAAACGCGACGAAGGCGGCGAGCGCGCGGCTGGCGGCGGCCCCGGCGGAAGCGCGGCAGGCGAAGGCGGCGGAGCTGGCGAAGGCCACGCCGGACAAGGGGGTAACGGCGGAGGCGGTGACGCAGGCGCTGTACCAGGAGTACTACAACGCGTCGCTGAACGACTCGGTGTATCGGACGGGCGGGCCGGTACGTCAGGGTATCCAGGCGGCGGTGGCGGCGCTGCAGGGTGTGCTGGCGGGGAATGTGGCGCAGGCGTTGACGGGGGCGGCGGCACCGTATGTGGCGGAGGAAATCCACCGTCAGACGACGGATGCGGCGGGCAACACGAACGTGATGGCGAACACGCTGGCGCACGCGTTGCTGGGTGCGGTGGTGGCGCAGGCGGGCGGGAACAATGCGCTGGCGGGGGCGGCGGGAGAGGCGGGCGGCGAGCTGGCGGCGCGAGCGCTGATGGAGGGGCTGTACCCGGGCAGGAAGGCGTCGGAGCTGAACGAGGAGCAGAGGCAACTGCTGAGTACGCTGTCGACGATAGCGGGCGGTCTGGCGGCAGGCGTGGTGGGCAACAGCGGCACGGATGCGGTGCAGGGCGCACAGTCGGCGCAGGTGGCGACCGAGAATAACTTCCTCAATTCGAAAAACGTTCTGGATATGAATAAAGAACTTGAGGAAGCTGATAAAACGGGTGCTGACAAACTTGCGATTTATGAAAAATATGCAGAAATCAGCAAGAATAACCGTGAAGAAGCTGTTGCTGAAAGTTGTTCTGGTAATCCGTTATGTGCTTATGGCGCTTTGTCCGAGGCTGATGCGGGTTCAGATATTGCGAACAGTCTGAACAGGCTACCAATATTCTCTGGACTGAGCAGTGATGATCGGGCGCAGCTTGATCGCTTTGTTTTAGCAGAAAATGAAGACAGCGCCAGAGCAATTTATCAGGCGATGCCGGACTATGTGAAGGCTGCGCTAAACGCGAAAGAAGCAGTCGATGTGCTGGGAGTTGGTGCAGCGGTTGGAGGCAAAGCATTATCGGCTTTTGGTGTTGTTGGTAAAGCAAGTAAACAGCCTTATGAGCCTAATAAAGGTGCAGTTGGTAATATGGGAGAATTTTTTAAACAACCTGGGTTTGGCGAGACAGCTAAAGATAACTCACAGAAAACCAGTCAAATATTCCAAGGACAAAGTGTCTATCAAGCTAAAAAACCTGTTGGGGATTATATTGTTAAGGGTGAAAAATATTACCTTGATGGAGCACATAAGAACCATGTTGAAGTATTTGATAGTTCAGGGAAAGCTAAAGTTGTTCTGAATCTTGATAGGTCTTATAATGAATCAAAAACAAAAACTTCGATTAAAGAAGGGCGGAGGTTGCCAAAATGAAAAATAATTCTATCTTTGAGAGTATAAAAGGAAGTTTTATTTCTATTTTGGAGGAAAAACCCTCTTCACCTGTAGATAAAAACGAGTTATTTATTGATTACAGTGCTGCGTTGGATGACAGGTTTGAGAAGTATTTAGATCTGTTGCGGGCTCAAGAAATGTTACTGACTTTAGCTAAAAATCGAGGTGATGAGTTCGCAATGCAGTCTGCTCTATTGAGACTAAGAACTCATGCGATGAGCCTATCTAGTTTCTTTAATGCCATTGTAGAAGATGCAGAAATTATTCTTCGGTTAGAGACATGGCCAGAATTACCAGAAGGATACAAATTGCCTGAATACTACAATGTTCCTGACTGAAAAATAAAATATTCTGGAATTTTTGCCGAGATTTAACTTTTAAGCCCCAAAAATCCTTTCACCGTTGCAACTGGGTAACACTGGGTGCAGCGGCCTCTTGTTGTTCCTCAGGGACGGTGGCTCGACTTCTTCTCTTAACCGCATAGAGCTGTTTATCAAACTAAACTGTGGGACAGGAAATGTTTTGTGGCCACCGCCAGTGGGCGATACCCTGACACCCCACAGCTAAAATAAAAACCCCCGATTAGTCGGCAAAATAAAAATGAAATGTCGGGTTCACAAGTAAAACGGCTTGTAAAAGATATGAAAGCAAATGGCTTTGATGTCAATGAACCTGTCGATGTTGCTATCGTAAATGGTAAAGCAATTATTATTGATGGCCATCATAGAGCTGAAGCATCAGTAAAAGCTGGAATTAAAAATATACCGGTTAGAATACACGAGGTTACGAAAGAACAAGGTGATCAAATTTTACGTGAAGCTGCTGAGGCAAGGGTAAGGTATTGATATGATGAACGAGAGGGAAATTATCAGGTTTATCAGTCTTCAAGAGATGTTAATGAAGGCTTTCTTTATCTCTTATCCAAGCTTAAAGGACTTTGATTTCTTGCTGGACTTCCCGAAGAAAGGGACTGTTTTTGTTAATGATGATGAGTGGGGATTTGTTAAACATGGTAGAGGTATTAAGTTTTTAATAAGCAACGATCAGAAGGAGATGGTGGTCGATATTAACAATGTCAAAAATACAAAGTTGATAGATATATGGCGTTTATCTCAATATTTTTCATCATATAATGATCATGAAATAAAGAGAGTGTTAGATGGAATGGTTCAGGCCGGGATTTTACAAAAAATATCAGAAAAGCAATATGAGTTAATATGATTAGGTAGTCAAAGGATCCTGGCCCTGTGTCGGGATCGTCATTTTTACCGGTTATATCCTGAGTGATCTTAGGGTGTGTCCCGTAACTATTTTTTGTACAGTTCAGCATTGCTACAACTGTGCAAAAAAACGCTTTTAAGCTATACAGAATGACCAGAAGAGATGGATGTTTAACCAAAAATCACATCTCGGAAATGATTCTTGCAACACTTTTTAGCGTGTAGGGAGGTTAAGGGACAGACCCTAGCCGGCAACAGCGGCACGGATGCGGTGCAGCAGCGGCTGTGGGTGAAGTTGGTTCGGGCACGGGTACACCACCACCGCCAGAAAATGATCCTAAACAGCAAGATACCGATAAGTCCGTTCAAGACCTGAAAGTGCTATTCGGAAAATTGATAACGCCATAAAGAATGGATTAAAAGATCATGATATTGCTAGGACTATCAAAGATATGGATGGGAATCCTATTCCAAAAAAGAATGGGGGGAGCTGGGACCATATGCAGGAAATGCAAAATACCCTCAGAGGGTTAAGAAATAATGCCGAGACTCTGAAAGTAGCCATCAATAAAATTGAATCAGCTTTGAAAGGGCATGGGATATGATTACTTTTCGTAAACTGATTGGTGATATTAATAAAAATCAAGAATCAGACCAACAATCTCCACTTGAGGTATGGTTTGAAAGTGTCCTTGATGTGCCCATTGATAGTTTAGCTGTGGAAGATCTTTGTCGTGCTATTCGTCAGAAGGTATGCATCGAACAGTTGATGCCAAGAGTGCTGGCTGTTTTGACAGAGGATCCGTTGGCCGGTGAATATTATGATGGCGAGCTTATAGCTTCTCTATCGACACTAGGGAACGGTGATCTGAAAAATTCAAAAGATGTATTTTTTGAAATAAAAAAAATTATTAATAAAATTGATACATCGGATCTTGATAGTGAACTGAAAAGTGACGTTTTAAAGATTAGCAAATAAACCCATAATTGGAATCCCGGCCCTCGTGTGGCGGGATCGTTTTTTACCGCTAATAAATTTGGGTGCCACCTAAATCACCAGTTGCGCGCTCAAAGGCGA
This sequence comes from Dickeya sp. ws52, assembly GCF_007210685.1. Lineage (NCBI taxonomy): Bacteria > Pseudomonadati > Pseudomonadota > Gammaproteobacteria > Enterobacterales > Pectobacteriaceae > Dickeya > Dickeya sp. ws52. Next base: position 39,655 of record NZ_SZVX01000027.1, on the reverse strand, counting down.
CGATAGAAAGATCCGAAATGATGAATGCTTTAAGGCAATATCAAGAATGGGCTAGCCATGTTATTGGTGAAAGCCTGATAGGCGTGAGAGGGTTGATCTACGTTTTTGAAACGCCTGACTTTGAACATCCTCAGCAATTACAGTTTATTTTTTCCAATACTGAGAGCATAACCAGTTTCAGGTGCGGTAAGGATGGTTCAACCCTAGAGATAACAGACTTTCCTGTTCAGGGGAATGATCTTGGAGAATATGGAAAAGAAGTAATTATGGATGTTTCAGATTCAACATTGTTTGTTGATTATATTGGAAAATCCCTATTGAAAGTTTATTCGATATTTTCTTCGATAGAGGATTCCTGTATAGGAATTAAGCTGGTTTTTGAAAGTGGTTTTAGTTTGATTGTTGTAAATGTTGGTGATGAACTAAATATTAGTGACTCTTTATCATCATCATATGAACACGATGAAGGTATTAAATATCAATAGTTATAAATGATACCGATCCCGGCTCCCGCGCCGGGATCGGCATTTTTACCGGTTAGATCCTCAGCTCCGCCTCAATCACCAGCCGCCCACGCTCGACGGCAGCAAAATGGGGAAGCTGCCACCTGTTCCGCCACGCGATGGCCACGCAAATACTGGAGAACGGGGCGGACCTGCGGTGGATACAGGCGATGCTGGGCCATGCGAGCGTGGAGAGCACGCAAATCTACACGCAGGTGAGCATCCGTGCGTTGCAGGCGGTTCATGCGAGTACCCATCCGGCGGAGCAGTCGGACAGTGATGAAACCGGGCTGCTGGCTGACCTGATGGTGGATGATGACGCGCATCAGGACGAAGGGGTTGACGGCGCAGCAAAGGAAGAAAATACTAACAGATAGTAATAGATATTATCCTGTGGGGTTGGAGGCAATGATGGCAACCAGTATCGCGTTAAGTCCGTACTTCGAGCAGTTTATCCGTGAACAAATCGACAGCGGGCGTTACAACAATGTCAGCGAAGTGGTCCGCGCCGGGCTGCGGGCGCTGGAAGAGCGGGAGCAGCAGATGAAGCTGGATGCGCTGCGGGCGGCGGTAGAGCTGGGCGTGAACAGCGGGCCGGGCAAGGAGGCGCAGGCGGTGTTCGGTCGTCTGACGGAGAAATACCGCCGGATGGCGGAAGGTGAGCAGCCGGAATGAACGTGAGCATATCGCCGCTGGCTGAGCAGGATATCGAGGCGATATCGAAGGGACCCTGTCGGATCCCTTCGATACGCTAATGGTTAGTTTGCCAGTGGTGCTTCCGGGCGAAGACCCAGCCAGCCGGGTGTCGGGTCGCCTTTTGCTTCCCCTACATACAGGCTCATTTGCGCACGGAAACGCTCAACAGCGCCGCGGTCAGACATAAAATCGGCGAAAGCCTGCGGACGTGTATTGCTGTATTCCCAGATACGTTTGTAACCAGCGGGCGGTGCCACATCGGTACGTACCGACCACATGCGTGAAACCTGGGTTTGTGTTTGAGGGTCCAACAGCCAGCTCAGGTACAGCTTGGCGCTTTCCGGGTGTTTGGCTTGTTTGAAAATGGCGGCGCGCTGTGCCCAGGAAACAAACGGATCAGATTTCGGCAGTACAAAGCGGGTTACTGAACCGGCTGCCGGAACCAGTGCGCCGGAGCTGGTGAATGTCGCGCTGTATTTGCCGGTGGCAATCTGAGCACCGGGAACGTTGGTGCCGCGTACGTAGACGGGGTCCTGTTCCTGCAATTTTTCCACAAATTCCCAGCCGTATTTGTCCACGATCTGTTTGTACCAGAACAGCACCGCGTCATCGTCGTTCGGGTAAGCCAGAATCAGGTTGCCTTTTAAGTCAGGGCGCAGATAGTCGTTTGCTTCTCGCGGCCAGGATTTTTCATCCAGCACTTGGGTGTTGACCAAATTGCTGAATGCGATGACATACGCGCCGATCCAGGCACCGTCTGCATCACGAAATTCCGGGTAAACTTTGTCCCAGCCTACGGGTTTGTAATTCAGTAATACGCCTTGTTTTTTCCAGCGCGGGAAATCTTGCACCGTTTGCAACTGTACGACATCCGGAATCAGGGTGTCGGTTGCCAGTTGGTTGTCGATACGTGCATCGTGGTATTTGCTGTAATCGACAATCACATTCAGTTTGATGCCGGGAAAACGGTTCTCAAATGCCTGTTTGAAGCCGGTTTGCTGTGACTGCACGTCGCCGCCGGCATAAACGGTGAGCGTACCGCCTTCCTTCAATGCGCTCTGATAAATTTCATCCAACGAACGGGTGTCCGGTGCGACGGCCGCCTGACTTTGCCAGCTACTGATACCGGCCATCATGGTCAGCATGAGTGCAGTTTTTTTCAGGTACTTCCCAGTGTATTGCATCGTAGTCTCCTTGACTGGGGGATAACAATCCGTGCCGGCGCGACATGAACAAGTAAGTTGAACGACGGCAACGGTGTGATTGGCAAACTCTGCTTAATAGTGGGTATTCCCTTGCTCCATAAGGGAATTGAGCATCGAGTGTATCGAATTGAAGATAAACGGAAAGGAAGAAAAAATGAATGAAATGGTTAAAATCATTGAATGATTGATGGCAGGGGTTTGCGCTTTTCAAACCATTTTTTCTGGAATTAAATGAGGTTTGTGTGGGATTGAACTGACGTTAATGTTCATTTTTTCTAATTATTTTCCATTGGTTAATGTAATGGCCTGATTGGGTTGGAAGGAGATATGGATCACAGACAAAGGGGAAACGCCCTGATTGTCAGGGCGCAAAATAAGGTCAGGCGGCGGTATTGACCAGATTACCTTGTGACGAAAACGAAGCCAGCGAAGACGAAAAACGTTGCAGGAAAGACGATAGCGATGTGCTGCTGCTGTCGCCGCCCAACGCTGTGACCATAGCGCTGAAGGCGCTCTGCAATGCGCTCAGTTGGCTGCTGGAAACCGAACTGCTGGTCGTCGAATCGGAAGAAAGGGCGCTAATCAGCGAGGACAGGTCATTCTTCATCGGGTTGTCGGATAACGATGACGAATTGGACGAAGCGCCGATGCTGTGCAACGTATCCATCAACGTGTGCAGAAAGGTCGCCACGGCTTCTTTCGCGGTGTCCGATGTGCTGTCTGTTGAGGAGACCGATGACGTTGTTGAACTGCTTGCACCGGTTCCCGACGTGCTGCTGGCGCCCAGAGTGATACCTATCGAAGATAATGCAGTCGTTAGGGCCGCAAATAGACCTCCTTCTTTGTCATCGTCTGGTTTACGGTAAGGGAGCGCCGTAACGGCGGAAGAGGAGGCGGAACTGACGCCGGAAACCGGCCAGACGGAACTGTATAATCCCGAATAGTTGGAGGAAATGGACATGACCATAATATTTCTCCTTGTAATATTCGCCAGAAAATTCACTGTTGCTGCCGTAAAAGGAATATACGGCGCTGTATAGGTATATATACCCGTCATACTTCACGTTGCAGGCTCATTGAGCCTTGCCCCAAAAGGCCAACGCGTTTTGTCCTGCAACTCGAATTATTTAGGGTATAGAATAATTAAAATTATTTCTCTATCGGGCTGGGAGCCGGTCTGCGGCACCATCATTCTGAAAAATTCAATTGAACGAAAAGGCGGTGTTTTATTTATCTTTAAATGGGATGGGAGATAATTAAGCGTAATCACCGTAAGGAAAAAGAAAATAAAATAGCATGGCGTTCATAAATTGAAATAAATAACGCCGAAAGTAAGGAGGGCGTAAATTTATTACCAGTAAATCATAAATGGCGAAAAACGAAGAACGACATTCGCGTCGGATGCGGCCTATTCAGGCAACAGGCGTCCGACGGTAAGGTTTAGAGTTCGAAGCCGGGCGCGACCTCTTTCACCGGTTTGCGGCAGGCGGCGGGTAACGCAGACTTCGGAAGCTGGGCGGAACAGTCCGGCGTAAAGGGATTGAGTGACTCCCGGTTAAGGTAGATCAGCCATAACAGCAGAATCAGCAGGACGGTGCGCAGGCGTTTTCTTTTTTTCATGATTGGCGTTTTTTCATGATCATGGGGTGGATATTGACGACGGCTATCAGGTTACTGGAGCGATGTTCGGCTGTCTCGCTTTGCAAACTTTTGTCATCGTCGTGCGGGCATCAACGTACGGCGGGGAACTGAAGGCACCGTGTTGCCACTCAGAGCTGGGCGTTATTTGCCATATTCTGAGGGGAATCGACATTATGAGCCGTATTGATAATCGTATCGGCCTGTGGCCCGGTACCGGACCTGCCGCACCGTTAACCACGCCGGAGCAGGCGCCATTGCCGTCCGAAACAAAAGGGCGTGCTGTCGAGTTTGGCAGCCCAACACCATCCGCTACGTCATCGCCGGTGGCTCCCGTTTCATCCATTGCGCCGGCGAAAGTGGAGAGCGCCCATGCCGCGCCGACCGCGACACCACTGGCAGCGCAACAAGCTGCTGCGATGCTGGACCGGTCTCACTACAGCGATGCGCGCGCTCTGGAACAATGGATGCCGCTGGTAAGTTCATTGCCGAAACAGGAGCAGGAGGCGGCGGCGAAAGCGTTGAACCGGCCGCTTGCCGCTGCCAGGATGTTGAAAGCCGGCGGTGCGGAGGCGGAGGTGGCGATGGTGTACCTGCGGGCTAATCCGGCGTTGATGACCGCGCTGGATACCGGTAAAGATGGCGGGAAAGCCGATGGATATATCTCCCGGCGGGATATCGGCGCATTCATCAAAAATATGACTCGCAGCGCTCAGAGCGCGCAACGGAGCCTGGATGATTATCGGCAGGCGCACCCACAAGCCGATGCGCGCTCATTGCGACTGGTCGAGAGCTCTGCCTTGCTGTTGGCGAATGAGCCGCTGCTGCGTGCGGCCGACCTGAGTCATTCGGCGGCTAATGCCGCGCCGCAAGGCGTTTCCTCTCTTTCCCGGCCGGGCGATATGGCGGCGTTGGCTAACGGCAATCCGCTGTTGTCGCCCGCTTTGCAAAATGCGGCCCGGTTGTGGTCGCATCCGGGATTATTCGGCATGTTGGAACATGCGGATGTTAAAGGAGAAAAGCTGGCGCGGGTGGCGCATGACGGCAAATTATCGGCCGGCGATATCAAAAGTTGGATAGCGGATCAGGCACCGGCGGATAACGCACAGGCGACGGCCTTGTTTCACGATGCCGCCGCGCTGGGGTTGGCCAGCCAAACCGATATCAGCCGCCTGAATGACGATGTGTTTGCGCACCCTCAGCGTTATAGCGGGGCGCAAAAGGCGGCCACATTGGTCAAATTGCAGCAAACGCTGGAGCAGGTGACGGCAGGGCGAAAGTATCGCAATACCGATGAAACCGAACAGGCGTTGAATGCGCGAATCGGCCAGCTACAGCAAGACGCCGATGTGGTGCGGCATTTTGAACAGTCGGTGCCGGCGGAGTCGTTACGGTTACAGTGGTCTGACCCGCAACTGGCGCCGTTGGCGCAGCGCGATGACAGTGGCTCGTCGGTGAGGTCTGCCGCCGCCGGTTCCGCCGGGGAGCGGGCAGTTACGCCACGTCAACCGGGCGAGGGGCAACTGGTGGGGCAAATGGAGCGCCGATTGATGGATGTCGCCAAATCGTCACTGCATATTACCGATCTCAGTAAAACGGCAGGCGGCAGGACGGCAATCGGCCTGGCCGGCAAGGTCGGAGCGGCGGTCGCCGGCAAGGTGGTGGGTGCAATTGCGGGAGAGGCCGCCGGCGCGGCGGCGGCTTCCGCGGTCGGCGCAGCCGCCGGGCCGGTGGGATGGGCGGTCAGCGGCGCGCTCAGTATCGGGATGGGAATTGCCGAATTGGTCAATTTCTTCAAGGCGAAGAGCAAGCTCAAACACCGTCGGGCGGATTTCGCCAATACCGTCAATCCCACCCTGACGCAGTTTAATATTCCCAAGCCGCGTTGATTATCCGGTGTCTATACCCAAAATAATTCGAGTCACGCAGCCAACACACCGGCAACGTGAAGTATGACGGGTCTATAACGGGCGGCATCACCACGCCAGCCGGTTACCGGCGTAGTCGACGAAGTGGTGCCCGCCTTTACCCTGATAACGTGCGATTTGTTGCAGCAGGCCGCTGACGCTGGTTTCCACCGTCAGCGGTGCGTTGCCGCCGCCGAGATCGGTCTGTACCCAACCGGGATGCAATGACAACAGCGTTACCTGCCGGTCGGATACGGCATCGCTCAGGCTGCGTGTCAGCATGTTCAGCGCTGCCTTGCTGGCGGCATAGAAGGGCAGTTCCGCGTGGGGATTCTCCGTCAGGCTGCCTAGCCGCGAGGTCATGAACGCGAGAGTAGCGTGCTGAGCCAGACAAGGCCGCAACGCCGAGGCCAGCGCGATCGGCGCCAGCGTGTTGGTGATAAACAGCGGCATCAATTGCTCTGGGTCGATCGCCGTTGGGTCTTGATGTTCCGGTCCATACACCCCTGCATTAATCAACACCAGATCAAAGCGTTCTTGCGCCAGCGACTGACCAAAAGCGGCGCGTTGGGCGGCGTCATTAATATCTAACGCCAGCCAACGTATCGGCAGGCTATCGGTGGCGGCGGAAGGGGCGCGACGGGTGGCGGTCACCTTCCAGCCGTGTTGGTGCAGTGCCGTAGCCATGCCCAATCCCAGCCCGCGAGAGGCACCGATGATCAACGCGCGTTGTCCTGAATCCATAATGATGACCTCCTGAATGGTCTGGTTACGATGGGAACGCGGTGGCTCAACCGCGTGAGGTTGGCCGAATGGGCGATTCTACGTGTTGCGGATGTGGCGTCACAAGGTGAAACGAGCCCTGGGCGGTGCAGGCATAAAAAAAGCCAGCGCTTGGCGCTGGCGTGTAAAGTCAATGCATAGGTGAATCATAACGCATTGCGTTGCTGCTGCAGGGCGATCAGGTGGTCGGCTATCTGGCGAATCACCCAAAACGCGGTTTGCCCCACGTCGCTGTTCATTTCCGGGTCCAGTGACGTATCGACGCTTTTCAAAAAGTCGGCTTCCAGCGAGTCGACAAAGGTATCGAAGTCAAACCGGCCGCTGCGCGGCAGCTCTTTCTGGCTCAGCACCAGATTGAGACGCCGGGTCACCATCTGGATGGCCTGCTCAAACGCCTGACGCTGTGTCGGCGTAATGTACCCGCCCCGGTCGACCAGATCGGTCCAGCGGGTAGGGGTATCGGTATCATGCTCGGTCATGGTGCGCTCCCTGTCAGCTTACTTGCAGGTTGGTGGATTTAGGAACTTTGTAGTGATTGTTAACGTTATCCAGATTGGCATTGTTAACTTTCACGTTCAGCCCTTCACTGTCGCTTTTCACAAACGAGAACTTACCGTTCTGCGCATCGATGTTGCTCAGGTTGAGATTCCAGTTACCCTGCTGGCCGCCGTTGGTGCGGACGAAGGTCCCGAAGTCTTTCGCCTTGAAGTTATCGACGTTGAAGTTGGCATCCGCGTTCAACTGGAATATTTTGTCGGAAGCACCCTGGGCGCTGCTGTTGGTGATAGAGACGTTAGCCGGTTTACCGGTGTTGCTCTTCACCGTCAACGCGTCTTCACCGACGTTAGTCCAGTGTACGTTATCGATTTTGGCATCACCGTGCAGATGGATACCATCAGCCGCGTTATTGCCGAAAATCACGTTCTTGACGGAACCGCCGTCGGCCACTTCAAACAGCGGTTTTTGTCCTTCTTTCTGGCCGCCGTCACCTAATGCCGGGCCGGCAACGTAGGTTTTGCCTTTACCGTCAAAGACTTCACCCGGCCCGACTTTGATCGGTTCATTGACTACAATCGCATTGGCATTATCCGCCGCGGGGAAGGATACCGGGCCAGACTTACCGGCGCTGCCGGTTGATGCCGTGCCGCTATCGCCGGTTGCGCTCGTTGCATTGCCGCCGCCCACTGATGAAGCCGCGCCGCCACCACCTACAGACGGAGAGGCACCGCCACCAGCGCCACCACCCACAGACGGAGAGGCACCGCCACCAGCGCCGCCGCCCACAGACGGAGAAGCACCGCCACCGGCGCCGCCGCCCACAGACGGAGAAGCACCGCCACCGGCGCCACCACCCACAGACGGAGAAGCACCGCCACCGGCGCCACCACCCACAGACGGAGAAGCACCGCCACCAGCGCCGCCGCCCACAGACGGAGAAGCACCGCCACCGGCGCCACCGCCCACAGACGGTGTCGAGCTGCCGCCGCTATTATTGCCTGCGCCGTCCTGCGGTTGACCGAACTGATTTTTCTGGTTTTCCATCAGCATCGCGACCAGCGCCAACAGAATTTTCAGCAGCGGGTTGTCACCGATCTGGCCGCCGCCATCTTGTGCCGGGGAGATGCCATTGCTGAGCGCGCTTTCACCGGTATCCTGCAACAATGATTTGCTCAGATCTTCCAGGCCGGAAGTGCCACCAGCCCCTTGGGCGCCACCGGCTCCCTGCGCGCCGGAAAGCCCGCCGTTGCCGCCTACGCCGCCGTTACCGCCCATGCCGCCGTTGCCTTGCAGACCCTGACCACCCTGCGACCCATCTTTCGGCATCAGTATATCCAGCAATTTGGTGAGCAGGTCACCCAGGCCATTCTGGCCCTGTCCGCCACCCAGCCCCTGACTGTTGCCTAAACCGCCGCCTTGTGCGCCACCGGCGCTGCCGGCGCCATTATCGCCACCGAGCGCGCCGTTGCTGCGCTCTAATGGGTTGCTGCCATTTCCTTGTGCACCGCCGTTGCCCAGTAGCGACGTTAGAATGACTGCCAGTGCTTCCAGTAACTTCCCTTCCTGCGATGTTTTATTGCCGGAAAGCCCGTTACTGCCCAGTCCGTTATTGCTGGTGCGGTCTGCACCGCCAACACCGCCCAGCCCGCCCTGCAGGCCCGCGCTGGGGATGCTCAGTGTAATGCTGATATCAGCCATAATTTGCCTCTTTTGCCCAAAGATGAGATGCCGTTCCCGAAACAGGCGGACAACGTTGTCCACCATCAGGTGAGTGCGAAATGCGCCTGATGAGTTCCATCAGCGGAACAACAATCAGGCGCGTGGTTAAACGGTTAAAAGGTGTTTGTCGCCAGCTCGCCGCCTGGTTCGGCCGGTGTCAGGCCGGGTTGCGCGCCGCCTTTGCCGTCCGTCAGCTCGCTGGCGTTATTACTGGTTCCGGCCGGTGCGACGCCGCCGATTTCAGGTGCCGCTCCGCTGAGTACGGGGGCAACACCGCCGCCAGCGGAAGGCGTGCCGGCGGCGTTGCCTGTACTGGGTGCGCCGCCGGAAATCGGTGCCGCACCACCGGAGCCATTGCCGCCGCCGGAGCCGCCCTGCGGCTGGCCGAACTGGCCTTTCTGGCTTTCCATCAGCAACGCCACCAGCGCCAGCAGGATCTTCAACAGCGGGTTGTCGCTAATCTGGCCGCCGCCGTCCTGCGTTGGGGATATCCCATTGCCGAGACTGTTTTCGCCGGTATCCTGTAACAGCGATTTGCTGAGATCCTCAAGCCCGCCAGTTCCTCCCGCCCCGCCAGCCCCACCGGCGCCGCCCGCACCCTGTGCACCGGACGCGCCGCCGCCTGCACCGTCCAGCCCGTTGCTTTGCAACCCCTGGCCGCCCTGCGCGCCGTCTTTCGGTATCAACAGATCCAGCAACTTGGTCAGAATGTCGGTCAGACCGTTCTGGCCCTGACCGCCGCCGGCACCGCCGAGTCCATCGCCCAGACCGCCGTTCAGACCATTACTCACACCGCTACCGGCGCCATCGCCCAACCCGTTTCCGGCACCGTTGCTATGGCCGGTGCCCGGTGTGTTGCCCATTCCTCCACCGCCGAGGGCATCGGTAGTGCGCCCCAACGGATTATTGTCGCCGCCCTGACCGCCGTTGTTGTTCAGCAGATTGGGCAGCAGTGCGGTCAACACTACCGCTAATGCTTCCAGTAGCTGGTTTTCCTGCGAGGTTGATTTCTTGCCGGAAAGTCCATTATTGCCCAGACCGTTATTCAGATTGTCTGCGCCGCCAACGCCTCCCAGTCCGCCATTCAGACCAGCGCTGGGAATACTGAGCGTGATGTTGATATCAGCCATAGTTCGCCTCTTTTCATCAGGATGTGGGTGCCCGTTATCGAAAACGTGCGAGTGTCAGCACGGCAAATGCCTGCTGTTTGCTGAGTGAGCAATTGTGTGACGGCGGTTCCGTGCCGCAGTGGTTTGTTCCGACAGTAATAGGGCGTTGGAGGACGGGAACCGGCGACGACGTCAGTCCACTCAACACAGACATCACCCCAAGTTCAATCCAGCAATCCAGCACACGGGAGAAAGCCAATGTTGGGCATTAATCATATTCAGCGACAGCAGTCGCTGTCGGATATACAAAACACTGCCCCCCAGGTCAGCCATGCGCTGACGCAGGGCAGCACATCGGTACCCGGACAGTCCGCTTCCGCTTCGCTGCAACGGGAAGGTATGCACGCCGGAATGACGCCGGTCAGCCAGCAACCTTCGTTACCTAAAGATGAAGGTTCGCAGAGCGGGCGCCCCGCCACGCTGAAGGACATGAAAGGGACGGTTGAGCACGCGCTGACGCAAACGGCGGAGAAACCGTCTGCAATGAATGCCGCCGCGGCAAAAGACATGATCTCGCTGGATAAAAAAGGCCATCTCGAATTGAGCGAGGGGGTGTCCGATCACCAGAAAACTTTATTGTCACAGACATTAGGCAAGAACAACCTGCCGTTTGTGGCGCATCAGGCCGCTGAAGACGGTAGCCAACACCTGTTGATGGATAAAAGCGGTCGGGTGTTCAGTCTGCAGCAGTCCGGCGACGGCATGGTGGCGCTGCATTCCAGTACGCCGACGCAGGCGAATAAAGCGGCTGAGGCGTTGTCGGGCAAGAATCAGGCCAGTTATACATTATCGATGGACGATACCCATGTGCGGGCGTCCGTCGTCAATCACAGCGGCGTCAATACCATCAACCTGCCGCAGCCCGGTCAGGCCGTACAATCGCTGCTGACCGGGGTACATACCGACTCTTCTCACGGTAATGAAAAGCTGAGGATTCATGACAAAGCGCTTTACAGCCTGAATGCCGATCAGGTGTGGGAGAAGAAAAGCGATACGCCGCATAGCCAACTGGCGGGTCAGGCGGATGGCAAACTGTATGCCGTGAAAGACGATAAGACGCTGGCTAACCTGTCGGCGGGGCACGAGTCGGCACCGTTTGCCGACAAAATCAAATCGTTCTCGGCCAATGCGCAGGGCAATGTGGCGGTATTGACGGAAAAAGAGAACAACACCGCCCAGATCCACCTGTTACCCAAAGCCGACGCGCCGGCAGACCAACATAAAACGCTCAACCTGAAGCTTGACGGCAATGTCGCGTTGGCGCGCGGTAGTGAGCAGGTCAACGCTAAGGCTGTTGGGCTGGATGGCGATCGGTTGTTTGTCGCCGATGACGAAGGCAAGGTCTTTGCCGGGAAGTTGCCCTCGGGTGACGACAATACCGTGAAGCTGGAACCGTATCACAGCCCGGCGCTGAACGCCGCGTTTGGTGATAATCACAAGGTACAAGGGTTTGTCGCGGGCGATGGCGGCGCCATGAATGCGCAGGTCAACGATGCCACCGGGCAGAAACATCTGGCGCCGCTGGCCGACGGCGGCAAACCGGGAGAAACCGAAGGGTTCAAACCAGGCTGGAACTTGAGCGATGCGTTAATCGTCGACAATAAAGCCGGATTAACCAAGCTGGAACCGTTAGCGCATGAAGCGATGGACATGGGGCGGCTTGGCACCATGGCGCTGCATGACGACAAAATTCACTACCTTGACAGTACTACCCAGAGCTGGACCAAAACCGACGTGGGCGCCAGCCAGTTGAAACGCGGTCTGGATAATCAGGCGTATGTGCTCGATGAAGGGCAGGTGAAAAAGCTGTCCATCAACCAAAAGGCCGACAGCGTCACCCACGGCGATAGCAACGTGTTTGCCGTCACGCAGGGGCGCAATTCGCCATCGGCGGGCGACCCTTTGCCGGGGCTGGAGAAAAACAGCGGTACAAACGCGCTGGCGGTGGTGGATGGCAACAAGTTCGTTACCGCCAACGATAAAGGTGAACTGCTGCTGCACCTCAATAAACCCGGCCTGGCGCGGGCGGCGATGCCGCCTCAGCCGTTACCGACCGCCGGGTTGAGCGGCGAGGTAAAAGATCTGGCGTTGGATAAAGATCAAAACCTGTTTGCGCTTAATAAGGACGGACAGCTGTTCAAGCTGGATAAGCAGGCGTTACAGGGTAACGCCGAAGCACGTACCGGCGCCCAGTGGCAACCGGTCACCTTGCCGGACGATGTCAAAGCGGAACACTTGTCCACCAGTAAAAATCACGAACCGGTGATCGCCGGCGAAGGGCATCAACTGCACCAGTTGTCGCAAGGGGGCTGGAAAGCGACCGAATCGGCGGTGGGGACGGCGAACAACGAGCCACGCGCCGCCGCCGCCACCTATGATCGACTGGCCGGCGCCACCTATGCGAAGCATATTCCGCTAACCAACCTTACCGGTAAAGTCGAGTCGCAGGTGTTGGGTTACTCCGGCATGGAAGGCCGTAAGCTGAATAGCGGTTTTATGGATCGTATGGGCGCGTATGGCAAAGAAACGGTAAAGGAGATGGCGAAAAGCACGGTCGAAAGCCGGCAACACTACCTCAAGGGGCATGAAGGTCTATCGTCGGTGTATGACTCGCAGGATACCATGTTCAAGAATCTTGAGCGGGCGGTGTCGTCTCATACCTGGAGCCCGAAACGCGACGATCTGCAAAGCCGACTGGAGAAGCTCGACCTGGGCGAGGCCGGTAAACCGTTATTGGCTGAATTGAAGTCATTCCAGAACGACCTGGAGATGAGTGCCGCCAAATCCGCAACTTTGTTGGGCAAGCATCAGGGCGTGCTGAAAAACAGCGGTGAGGTGGATGATAAGTTCAAGCCTTCCGTCTTAAAACCGGTGGTTCAGTCAATGAACCCGTTCCGCTCCGGTAAAGATTTGAGTGTGGCGTTATCGACGATAATGAACGCCGCGCCGTTATCCAAAGACAGCAAGGCCGGTGAGTTGCTGAATACCTTTGTGGATAAGAAAGTCGATATGAGCTACCAGAGCGAGAAGGTGGCGACCGGGCCACGCCGCGATCTTAATGACGCGATGGCGTTGACCAAATCGCGACTGGCGTTGGATGTCATGACGGCCGGTGACTTGCACGGCGTTGTCGACAAGCTGGAAGCGTTGTCCGGCAAACAACCCACCGCCGATGATCTCAAACCGATTCAGGCGGCGTTAAGTGAACTGCGTGACCATAAATACGGCGGCAACGACGTGAAAAAGGTCACGGATATGGGCTTCACCCGTTTTGGCTCGCTGGAAGCGGATTACGATGCGGTAAAAACCTTTACTCAGGCATTCAGTAATGAGAAAAGCGCCGTCAACCTGACGTCGCGTACTTCGCTGGAGGCGACAGACAAAGCGGAACTGGCGAACAAGCTGAAAGACAACATCTTGTCGCTGGATAACGGCGAAAGTCTGGCGGTTAACCGTAACTATAATGCGGGGGCCAGCACAGCTTATGTGCCGAAACAAGCCAGGGTTATGCTCAATGCCACCCCTTTCCCGGTTATTCCCAGCGGCGGACTCACCGGCGATCGCGCCTATAGCCTGACGTTCAGCCGCAGCGACAACGGTATTGACGTCAACTTTGGGCGCAACGGCGGGTTGAACGCCAAAGCCGGGGTGGCGACCGGTCAGTCGCCCAATGATGCGAAGAAAAATTTTGATTTCGACGATAAAAAACACACGTTGGCGCTAGACGCGCGCTTTGGCGGCAGCGTTACCGCCGGGGTGGGGACCGTGCAGCAAAACGGTCTGAAGTTCACGCTGAGTGAAAAAGAGCTGCCCGGTTTTATCGATAACCTGATTGAAGGCAAGGTGAACCCGCTTGATCTGGTGAGCAAGGGGAATGATCACCGGGTTAAAGAAGGGTTCTCGATTAAATTTGATGTGGACGCCGCACTGACGGCCGATGCCCGCGCCGAGGTCAATCTGGCGGATAAACCCAGCGCTGAGCAAAGAGGCAAAGTAGCGACCTCCGCAGGCCGACTTTCCCTCGGTTTAGGCGCCGGAGCGAACCTGATGTCCGCCAGCCATGAGCACAGCACGGTGCGCGGGGAGTTTACCGAGCAGAATGCCACTACCAATAACCGGGTGCGCTTCATGAACCAGGTGAACGTGGGGGCGAATGCCACCGCCTTTGCCGGCATAACCCGACCCGATCCGAATGGTTCGTGGACGGCGCCGCTATCAAGCAACGCGTCCTTCACCATGACGGTGGATACCAAAACCAACCACAGCATCAGTATGCAGCTCAAAGCCGCGCAACCACTGGAAGGTCGCGACATGGATAGCCTGTTGTCGTCTCTGGAGAAAAAATTCACCGATCCGGAAACCCAGCAGGTGCTGAAAGGGGTGAAAGAGCTGACGGATACCGGCGAAAAGCTGGCCATCCTGAATAAGCATTTCGAGGCGAAAACTCCGGCCGATGATGGGCAATACGGGGCGATAAGGGATCTGCTGGCCAAAACGCGGCAGCATGGAGCGGCGGAAAAGCAGGGCGTGACGTTGGATAGCGCCAGCTACAGCACCAGTTACGCCAACCTGTCCAAACTGGACAGCAACGGCATTTTCCATGCGTTGCGCAAGCTGGTCAGCGACAACCTGCCGCCGACCAACGCCGAGCGTATTCACGGCTTCATGGAGGAAAACCCGGCGCTGAAAGCCGTGGTGCAAGAAATGCAGTCGCTGACCAACGCCACCGCCGGCGTCAGTCTGGAGCTGAAAGATGAGGTGAAGGCGAAAGTCGAACAAGGTATTCAAAACAACACGATGGGTAAGGATGACATCGCGGCGATCTTCCGTGACAGCAACAACCTGCGTATTAAGTCAGTCGATTTCACCCAGACGGTGAAAAACAAGGAAGGTCTGGCGTTCCCGCTGCCGATTGTCAGCGCGGGCAGCAGTGCGGACGTCAGCATGACCAAACTGCTGGGCAAGATTAATTTCAGCTACGGTCAGAACCAGGATAGCCCGAGCAGCTTTAGCCTGGAAGGGGCTATCGCCAAGGCTAAACCAGAGGTATCTCAGGCGGTCAATCAGATGCATCAGCATGGCATCACGCTTGAGAAATCCTGATAAAGCAACGGCATATGTGGAAACGGAACGACGAATATTTATCGATTCATTAAAGGAGTAAAACCATGACATCAGCACAACAACAGGCGGCACGCTTGCTGCAACATTTCAGCCAGTTCAACAAAACCCGCCTGACGCTGAATAACGGCATCTGTGTCCTGAACGGCGCCGACGGGCGAGAGGCGGCGGTGATTGAAGTGCCAGCGCAGAGCGACAATCTGCTGCTGCACTGCCAGGTGGTCAACCTGAAAGGAGAAAACCGTGCTGCTATCTATCGGCTGATGCTGCTGCTTAATTTCGAGATGGCGGCGATGCGCGGGTGCTGGCTGGCGCTGGATGAGTTCGACAATCTGCGCCTGTGCAGCCAGTATCCGCTGGATAAGCTGGATGAACCGGGTTTTAACGCACTGCTCAATGGTTATATTCGGCAGGTAGCGGAAACACGGTCATTTATCGAGCAGACGCTGGCGCAAGCCAACGCCGCCTGAGTCGGGTTGTTGACGTAACGGTTCCGCCATCGGGTGTGCGAACCGCAACGGGGCGACATGGGTTACCACCCTGTCGCCCCGTGCATTTTTATACGCTTTCGCATTATGCCGGTGAAAATAACCGCCTGACAGATAGCCATTCTGCTGTGGCTCATGCCCATCCAATCCCATTGAATGCTAAGATATTCGGTAGTCTGCCATAATGCGGCGCGGTATGAATGCAACCCCGCTGTTCAGAGAAAACGATGAGCGAAAACAGGTTACAACCCGGTTTGATGGCGATCCACGGCAACCATCCTGAAGATCTGCGCGACGTGCTGGTGTCGTGGATGGCGTCCAATCCACTGGCCGGGTTGGAAAACGAGCTGATTTTGGTACAGAGCAACGGCATCGGGCAGTGGCTGAAACTGGCGCTGGCGCGCGATCCCCGCGAGGGTGGATGCGGTGTGGCGGCGGCGCTGGACATCCAGTTACCGTCGCGTTTTTTCTGGCAAGCCTACCGTGCGGTGCTGGGTCACGATCAGGTGCCGGAAACCTCGCCGTTCGATAAATCCTTGTTGGTGTGGCGGCTGTTGCGGCTGTTGCCTGATCTGCTCACGCAGCCGGAATTTGCCGCGCTGGCGCGCTTTCTGCATCAGGACACCGATCTGCGTAAACATTACCAACTGGCCGAGCGGCTGGCCGACCTGTTCGACCAATATCAGGTTTATCGCGCCGACTGGCTGGCCGACTGGACCGCCGGACGCGACCTGCTGACCAGCCACCGACGCGGCGTGGAGCCGCTACCGGAAGAGCAGCGCTGGCAGCCGTTGCTGTGGCGGGCGTTGCTGGCGGATATCGGCGAGGCTCTATCCGGCACCAGCCGTGCGGCGCTGCACCAGCGCTTTCTGGATGAACTAAAACGGCGGGGCGACAGCGAACGCCCGGCCGGTTTACCTTCGCGTGTTGTCGTGTTCGGTATTTCGTCGTTGTCGCAACAGGCGCTGGAACTGCTGGCGGCCATCGGGCGTTGGACTCAGGTGTTCATGTGTGTGCATAACCCGTGCCGGCATTACTGGGGCGATATTATCGCCGATAAGGATCTGCTGCGCGCCGAGCGCGCCCGTCAGCGGCGCAAACCCGGTATGCCGGATGTCCTTGCGCTGGAAGAATTGCATCAACACGCCCACCCGTTGCTGGCGGCGTGGGGTAAACAAGGGCGTGATTACATCGGGTTGCTGGATGAATACGACCAGCGCGAACAGTACTCCTCATTGATTGTGCGTAGCGACTTGTTTTTCAGCAACGACAACGACAGCCTGCTGCATCAGCTACAGGACGATATCCTGGAGTTGCGCCCGCTGGCGGAAAGCAGTGCGCGCTGGCCCGCCGTCGATCCGCAGCGTGATCGTTCGATCCGTTTTCATCTGGCCCACAGCCCGCAGCGTGAAGTGGAAGTGCTGCATGACCAACTGCTGGCGGCGTTTGCCGCCGACCCGACGTTGCGCCCGCGCGATGTGATCGTGATGGTGCCGGACATCAACGGCTATGCGCCGCATATTCAGGCGGTGTTCGGGTTGGTCGACCGGCAGGACCCGCGTTACATCCCGTTCAGTGTGGCGGATCGCGGGTCGCGCCAGAATAATCTGTTGCTGGCGGCGCTGGAAAAACTGCTACATCTGCCGCAATCGCGCGTGGCGGTCAGCGATGTGCTGGATTTACTGGAAGTACCGGCGGTACGTCGGCGGTTTGCCATCGACGACGAGCACCTGCCGTTGCTGCAACGCTGGATCCGGGCCGCCAACGTGCGTTGGGGGCTACACGCCCGCCAACGCCAAAGCCTCGACTTGCCTGATGCGCCGGAACAGAACAGCTGGTTTTTCGGGCTGCGCCGTATGTTGTTGGGGTATGCGGTGGGTGCCGGCAGCGCCTGGCGAGATATCGAGCCGTTGGATGAAGTCGGCGGGTTGGATGCGGTGCTGGCCGGCCAACTGGCGCTGCTGCTCGACCGGCTGGACTCTAGCTGGCAACAGCTTTGCCAGCCGGCGACGCCGTCGCAATGGGGAGAACGGTTGCGGGCATTGCTAAGCACGTTCTTTGCCGCGGATGAGGGGGAAGATGGTTTCATGCTGCTGCAACTGGACGACGGGTTGCAGAGCTGGTTGGAGGCGTGCGAGTCGGTAGCGCTGGATCAGGCACTGCCGCTGTCGGTGGTACGGGAGCACTGGCTGGGGTTATTTGAACAATCGAGCCTGACGCAACCGTTTTTTGCCGGCACCGTCATTTTCGCTACGCTGATGCCGATGCGTGCGATTCCGTTTCGCCACGTCTGCCTGCTGGGCATGAACGATGGCGATTATCCCCGCAACCGGGTGCCGCTGGATTTCGACCTGATGGGGCAGGACTATCGCCCCGGCGACCGTTCCCGTCGCGAAGACGATCGTTATCTGTTTCTGGAGGCGTTATTGTCGGCGCGTGAGCAGTTCTACATCAGTTGGGTGGGGCGCAGCATCCACGACAACAGCGAACGTCCGCCCTCGGTGCTGGTGGCGCAATTACGTGACCATCTGAGCAATGGCTGGCGAGCCGTCGACGGGCAGGACGTGTTGCCCGCCTTGACGGTGGAACACCGGTTGCAGCCATTCAGTGCGGATTATTTTACCGCCGACAGCCCGCTGTTCAGCTATGCCCGCGAATGGCGCGCCGGATTGGTGGCGCAGGATGCTCCGGCGACGGAAGCCGCGCTGAGCGAGTATCAGCAGGATGGCGTGCTGACGCTGCGCCAACTGGCGGATTTTATCCGTGACCCGGTGCGCAGCTTTTTCCGGTTGCGGCTCAACGTCTGGTTCGAGTTGGAGGACCCCACCAGCCAGGATCAGGAGCCGTTTGCCATTGACGCGCTGGAAAACTGGCGGCTGCAACATGAGTTGATTCAGGAGCAGAAAGCGGCGTTACATCGGCAGACTCCCCGAGAGCAGGCGCTGGCGGCGCAACTGGAACGCATCGCCCGACGCGGCGAACTGGCGCCCGGCGGCTTCACCTCGGTGTTGGCGCAGGAGTTGGCGGAACCGATGGCGGACTTGTTCACCCGTTACGCGCAGGAGCAGGAAAAATGGCCGCGGCCATTGCCTGACGAAGCGCTGTCGCCGCCCGATTTACCACTGGAAGACTGGCTGAACGAACTGCGCGCCGATGAGCAGGGCAACCGTTGCCGTCTGGTGCTGGAAAGCGGCGGATTGCTTCACCCTGTGCGCCGCAGTTATCGACTCGACAAGCTGTTGCCGTTCTGGGTGACGCACCTGGCCGGGCATCTCGACGGGTTGCCGCTGCACAGCACGTTGGTCAGCAAAAATGGCACTGTTCACCTGCCGGCGCTGGCGCCTGAGCAGGCGAAAGCATACTGGCAGACGCTGATGGAAGCCTGGCAGGCGGGTATGCGTTACCCGCTGCCGCTGGCGGTGAAAACCGGATTTTGCTGGCTGGAGGCGGGCGGTGAGCCGGATCAGCCGCCGGACGGTGAGGCAGGCAAAGCGGCGCGACAGTGCTATGAGGATCATGACCCGGACAACCGCAAGTTTGCCGAGTCGGCGTCTAACCCTTATCTGGCGCGGGCTTTCCCGACGTTCGAACACCTGTGGGCCGACGGCGAGTTTGCCCGCTGGGCACAGCAGTTGCTGGCGCCGCTGTACCTGACGCTGAAAGCGGCGTCGGCGAAACAGAAAAAATCAGGAGGCCAGTCATGACGGCGCATTCGTTACCTTCCCCGCTGGATGTGCTGCGTTTTCCGCTTTCCGGCAGCCGCCTGATCGAAGCCAGTGCCGGCACCGGCAAAACCTTCACCATCGCCATGCTGTATGTGCGGCTGGTGCTGGGGCACGGCGGCGAGCAGGCGTTTTCCCGGCCGCTTAACCCACCGGAGATTCTGGTGGTGACCTTTACCGACGCCGCCACTCGCGAGCTGCGCGACCGTATCCGTGCGCGGCTGGCGCAGGCCGCCGCCTACTTTCAACCGGGCGGCAACGATAAACAAGATGACCCGCTGCTGCATGAACTGCGCGCCGATTACCCGCCGGAGCAGTGGCCGGACTGCGCGCGCAAACTGCAACTGGCCGCTGAATGGATGGACGAAGCGGCGGTCTCCACCATTCACAGCTGGTGCAACCGGATGTTGGGCGAACACGCCTTTGACAGCGGCAGCCTGTTTAACCAGACGCTGGAAACCGACCAGAGCGACGTGCTGCTGGAGGTGGTGCGTGATTACTGGCGCACGTTCTTTTTCCCGCTCGATGCCCGCGATGTGCTGGAACTGCGCGACAACTGGTTATCGCCGGAAAGCTTTTATCGCAGCGTGACGCCGTTGCTGGAGTATGCCGATGAGATTGGCATCGACGAGCTGCCGGCGCAGATTTTCAGCGCGGTCCGCGACGAAAAAACGCGCCGGCTGGCGGCGCTGAAAGCACCCTGGCCGCAGTGGTGCGGCGAGTTACGCGATGTGCTGCATACCGCGGTGGCGCAGAAAAAGGCGGACGGCCGCAAGCTGCAAGCCCGTTATTTCGAGGCGTGGCTGGATAAACTGCACCACTGGGCCA
This sequence comes from Dickeya sp. ws52, assembly GCF_007210685.1. NCBI lineage: Bacteria > Pseudomonadati > Pseudomonadota > Gammaproteobacteria > Enterobacterales > Pectobacteriaceae > Dickeya > Dickeya sp. ws52. Next base: position 19,378 of record NZ_SZVX01000027.1, on the reverse strand, counting down.
CCAGCGACGAGACGACGCTGGATATCGGCACCGGCTGGACGCGGCTGACCCCGCAAGGGCTACGAGAGTGCTGGAAAGTGCCGGAAGAGGCGCCGCAGCACCCGGCCTTGACCGCGATGGAGACGCTGGCGCAGCAGTTGAGCGAATTGCCGGAACCGCGCAGCCGGCTGTTACGACATGCCTGCCGTTGGGTCAGTCAGCGCTTTCGCCACGAGCAGGAAAGCCGGGCGCAAATGGGGTTTCAGGACTTGTTGACCCGGTTGGACGCCGCGTTGCGCGGCGATAACGGCGAACGGCTGGCGCAACGTATTCGCCGCCAGTTTCCGCTGGCGATGATCGACGAGTTTCAGGACACCGACCCGCTGCAATACCGCATTTTCGATACCCTCTATCAGGTGGCGGACAACGACCCGCAGCAGGGGTTGATCCTAATCGGCGACCCGAAACAGGCGATTTATGCATTTCGCGGTGCCGATATTTATACCTATTTGCGTGCCCGCCGCGATACCGACGGGCGACATTACACGCTGGGCACCAACTTCCGCTCCACGCAGGCGATGGTGGATGCGGTAAACCAGGTGTTTATGCAGGCGGAGAACCGCGCCGACGGCGCGGGGGCGTTCCTGTTTCGCCAGCCGGACGGCGACAATCCGGTGCCGTTTTTGCCGGTGCAGGCCAACGGCCGCGATGAAGTCTGGATGCAGGAAGGCTCGACGGCGGCGGCGCTAACCTGTTGGACACTGGAAACGGATGAACCGGTATCGTCGGCGGAATACCGCCAGCGGATGGCCGCGGGCTGCGCCCGTGAAATGGTGCGGCTGTTGCAACTCGGCGTACAGGGGCTGGCCGGTTTTGCCGCACCGGGGCAGGCGCTGCGTCCGGTCAGGCCGGGGGATATGGCGGTGCTGGTGAATACCGGGCGTGAAGCGATGGCGGTGCGGGCGCAACTGTCCGCTCGCGGCGTGCGCAGCGTGTATTTGTCGGATCGGGAATCGGTTTTCGACAGCCCGCAAGCCGGTGAGTTGCGCTGCTGGTTGGCGGCTTGCGCCGACCCGGAGAACGATCGGTTACTGCGCGCTGCGCTGGCGACGCCATTACTGGGGCTGAGCTGGCAGGCGCTTGACTGCCTTAACCACGACGAGCGGGAGTGGGAACGCCGGGTGATGCAGTTTGTCGGTTACCAGATCTGCTGGCGACAGCAGGGGGTGCTGCCGATGTTACGGCGGCTATTGTGGGAGTTCGATGTACCACGCCGGTTGCTGGCTGCCGACAATGCTCGCGCGCTGACCGATGTGTTGCACCTGTCGGAGTTATTGCAACAGGCCAGTGTGCATCTGGACGGCGAACACGCGCTGATCCGCTATCTGGCGGAGCAGTGTCAGGCAGAAAACCCCGGCGGCGACACGCTGAAACTACGGCTGGAAAGCGATGCCGATCGGGTAAAAGTGGTGACCGTTCACAAATCCAAAGGGCTGGAATATCCGCTGGTGTTTTTGCCGTTCGCTTGTGCGTTTCGCGCCGTCAGCCCGCGGGATATCCCGCTGAAGTTTCATGATGATGACGGGCAGCCGCGCCTGGAGCTGACCGCCAGCGACGCGGCGGTGCAGCGTGCCGACCATGAGCGGCTGGGCGAGGATCTGCGTAAGTTCTATGTGGCGCTGACCCGCGCCCGCTATGCGCTGTGGCTGGGCATCGCGCCGTTGAAAGAACTCGAAAAAAGCGCGCCCGGTTACCTGCTCGGCGTCGGCGAGCCGTTGGCGCCGGGACAACTGACGCAACAGTTGTCGGTCTGGTGCGGCGCGCACAGCCAGAGAGTGCCGCTGCCGGAGACCGACGAGGCGAGGTATCGCACCGTGCAGGCGTCGCCGTCGCTGGGGCAGGAACCGCCGTTGCCGGATATCCGTCGCCATCGCTGGCGTATCACCAGTTACTCGGGGTTGCAACGCGCGCCGGAAGGGCAATTCCAGGCGCAGCGCGAACCTTCAGAAAACGAGGCCGCCGAGGTACAGAGTGCGCGGCAGGAAACCTTCAGCGAACCGCAGGACGTGGCAGAACGTCTGCCGCCGTTGCCGACCGGCTACGATATGTACGGTTTTCCACGCGGCGCGGTGCCGGGCAGCTTTCTGCATGGCTTGCTGGAGTGGGCCGGGGAAACGGGCTTTGCGGCGTTGGCGGCGGATCGCGACCGGGTGGAAGATCAGGTGGCGCGGCGTTGTAACCGGCAAGGCTGGACGCCGTGGATACCGATGCTCACCGACTGGCTAATGGCCTTGCTCCGTCAGCCGCTGACCTTGCCGGGCTCATCCGGCGGCGCGGTGTCGCTGGCCGGGTTGACGCAGTATCAGGTGGAAATGGAGTTTTGGTTTGCGCTCAATCAGGTCGATACCCAGGCGTTGGACAATCAGGTCCGGGCCGCCACGCTGGCGGGCGAGCCACGGGCAACACTGATGCGTGAGCAGCTTAACGGTATGCTGAAAGGGTTTATCGATTTGGTGTTTGAACATCAGGGGCGCTATTACGTGCTGGACTACAAATCCAACTGGCTGGGGGCGAATGCCGCGGACTATGACGGGTTACGGATGGCGCACGCCATGCTGGAGCACCGTTACGACCTGCAACTGGCTTTGTACCTGTTTGCGCTGCACCGCTTACTCAAGTCACGCCTGCCGGATTATGACTATGACCGTCATGTCGGCGGGGCCTTGTACCTGTTTCTGCGTGGTAGTCAGGCGTCGGGCGGCGGCGTATACGCCGAGCGGCCGGACCGATCGTTGATTGAGGCGCTGGACCGCCTGTTCAGCGGCGACACGGAGGCGATGGCATGAACATGACCCGTCATGACGAATTAACCCGGTTGCTGGACCAATGGGTTGACTGCGGCTGGCTGCGAGAGTTGGATCGGGCGCTGGTGCGCTTTCTGCATCAGGAGTGCCCGGAGGCGTCGCCTTTATTGTTGCTGGGTGCGGCGCTGGTCAGTTATCAGCTTGGACGCGGACATGTGTGCCTCGATCTGGCCGCTACGCTGGCCGACAGCGGATTCTCGCTGGCGTTGCCGCCGGAAGGCGATCGCAGCGAAAACAGCAAAATAGCGCGCCCGGCGGAGGTGCTGGCCGGTGTGACCCTGGCGGCCTGGCAGGCGGCGCTGCAACAGCCGCCGCTGGTATCGTCGGGGGAGGGTAATACGCCGCTGGTGCTGGTAGGCTCGCGTCTTTATCTGCGTCGCTACTGGCAGTATGAGCAGGATGTGCGTCACGCCGTTATGCAACGGTTGCAGCAAAATGCGGCGTTACGCGCGGCTATTGCGCCTGCGGCGCTGCGCCGACGGCTGGAGGCGCTGTTTCCTGCCGCCGGGAGTAACGTGACCGACTGGCAGAAACTGGCCTGTGCGCTGGCGGCGGGCAGTGCGTTCAGCATCATTACCGGCGGGCCGGGCACCGGGAAAACCACCACCGTGGTAAAACTGCTGGCGCTGTTGCAATCGTTGGCGCTGGAGCAGCAGGGCAAACCGCTGCGTATCCGGCTGGCGGCGCCCACCGGCAAGGCGGCGGCGCGGCTGAACGAGTCCATCGCCGGGGCGATTGCCGGTTTGTCGCTGGACGGGCTGGCGCAAGGCGATGCTATTCGTACGCACATTAACAGTGAGGTGGTGACGCTGCACCGTTTACTCGGGAGCCGCCCGGACAGCCGACATTTCCGTCATCACGCCGATAACCCGCTGCTGCTGGACGTGCTGGTGGTGGATGAAGCCTCGATGGTGGATTTGGAGATGATGGCGGCGCTGCTGGCCGCGATGCCGGCGCGTTCCCGACTGGTACTGCTGGGCGATAAAGACCAACTGGCATCGGTTGAAGCGGGGGCGTTGATGGGTGAGCTGTGCCAGCGCGCCGCACAAGGGCACTACCTGCCGCTGACCGGTGACTGGCTGCGCGAGGTAGCGGGAGACGCGCCGGCCGATGACTTACTCGATCCATACGGCACCGCGCTGGATCAATCGATTGTTATGTTGCGCCACAGCTACCGTTTTGGCGCGGACAGCGGCATCGGCAAACTGGCTGACGCGGTGAATGCCGGCGATAGCGCGGCGCTGGCGTCTGTCTGGCGGCGCGGGTTTGCCGATTTGGCGCAATTAACCCTGAGCGCGAACGATGACAAGACGTTGCGCGAATGGGTGATAGACGGTGCCGCCGGCCGCTTCGGCACGCAGGTCGGTACGGCGGCACCGGTAGGCTACGGCGACTACCTGCGCCGGATGGTGGCGACGCAACCGGATCTGACGGCGCCGCAAAGCGAGTTTGATCACTGGGCGTCGCAGATTCTGGCGGCGTTCGGCCGCTTCCAACTGCTGTGCGCCTTGCGCAACGGCCCCTGGGGGGTCGATAACATGAATACGCGCATTGCCCATCTGTTGCATCGCAATGGGTTGCTGGCGGCCTGGCAAGGCTGGTATCCGGGGCGACCGGTGATGGTGACCCGCAACGATTACGGCCAACGGCTGATGAACGGCGATATCGGGATTACGCTGGCGGTGCCGCAGCGCCAGCCGGACGGCACACTCAGTTGGGTGAGCCGGGTGGCGTTTCCCGCAGGGGATGGTACATCCGGTATTCGCTGGGTTATGCCGGGGCGCTTATCGGCGGTGGAAACGGTGTTCGCCATGACGGTGCATAAATCGCAGGGGTCGGAATTCGCCCATACGGCGTTGCTGCTGCCGGATACCTTAAGCCCGATCCTGACGCGTGAGCTGATCTATACCGGCATCACCCGCGCTAAACACGCCTTCAGCCTCGGTTGCGCCGGAGAGCACAGTACGGTGTTGGCTGAGGCCGTCAGCCGACGGGTATTACGGGTGAGCGGACGTTTCCCGTGATCACGCTGATGTGCGGTATGGGGCTTCAGGAAGATGCGGAGTGTGTGATAGGCGATCGACTCGCGTGACAATCAGTATGCGTCGTTCGGCCGCAGAAAATCGCGTAGAAACTGTAGTTTTCTTCGTCCATCCCGGATGTTGCCACGGGCTTTTTTGCGTGGCTGACTTCGCAGCCAGCTGCGCGAAGTGCCTTATCCGCAGGCCAGATAGTGATTATTGGTTGAAACGCGGACATAGCCATAAAGTGCTATTTTATTGGAAATGTTTTGTTAGATTTTATACCCAAAATAATTCGAGTTGCAGGAAGGCGGCAAGAGAGTGACAAATTCGTCGGGAACGAATTTGACCAGCCAACGGCTGGCCTCTGGTGAGAGACAGGATGTCTCTCATTTCATCCCGATGAGCTTACACAGGTAAGTGATTCGGGTGAACGAACGCAGCCAACGCACCTGCAATTTGAAGTATGACGGGTATAGATGAGGAAAAATAACATGCAGATGAGACAAAGGTAACCCATAAGACAGAAAAATTGCCTCATCGAAATGTGTGTTTTGGATGTACCTAAAAAACACAACGGTAAAAACTTTGATTTCTATGTTCTTTTATATCACTAAACTGTTATTTTAATAAATAATAAAAGAAACTTTCAATATAATACAAAAAGCACCCTGGCTGGAGTGATGAATATCTACTAAGTTTTAATCGTCGTCATATCTTAGTGAATAAACTTGATTAATTCGCTATTTTCGAAATATACCCTAAATAATTCGCGTTGCAGGAAGGCGGTAAGTGAGTGAATCCCGATGAGCTTACTCAGGTAAGTGATTCGGGTGAACGAGCGCAGCCAACACACCTGCAACTTTAAGTATGACGGGTATAGATGATATTTTCCTTTGATCAATTGCGGAGATTTAACCATGAGCAATATTAATCTATCAAGATATTTTACCTGTTTTTCGACAAAACTATCATGCAATGAGATTGTTATGAAATATATCAAAATATTTTTCTTCCCTTTTATGATGCTTTCTCTCATTGCTAACGCTGATGATTCTGTGCCGTCAGGAAAAAAACGCCGATGTATATAATAAACATGAGCAAAAATACAATTGCCATAATTCTTACTTCAGAAGAACTTGTATATCGATCTGGTTGCACAGTAATACCATATAATAAAGGCAAGAAGTTTATGGGTTTTTTCCTGCCGGCTGCATTTACTATTTACGAGTATAGTTCAGATGAATGCAACTTTCATGACGGTATTAAACAAGAGCACTTCAGAATTCAGCCGCCTTCCGCAGTAAAATCTCAAGTAATATTAACAGGTAGAAAACCTAAAATTCAATATGGTGATTAATCGTATAATAGAGCAGTGGAGCTTTGTCGGCAGTAAAGCTGTACAACACCGTCTCTGGTATGCGTTAGAATACCAAAACTTACACCTTTGGCTCACGAACCGATGAGACCCTGCCGTGAGCTATTGACACTGCTCGCCCCGTTTAATATCGGTATTATAACCAGCGGTGACTGGGGCAGTTATACCAGAAAGGTGCCAAAAGACATCTGGCCGGCAAAATCTTTGCGTAACGTATTGAGCGTAACAACCTGATGATCCGTATCTGCATTAAGCAACGATCTGTTTCTCACGCTCTGTTGAGATCCACGAAAAGGTCATAGGTGCCTTTATCGAAAAACACATGTTCTACTGATTGGAGTCATCACTGATAGCCGAATACAATGACGGCGAAGTGAAAACTCTTCACAGCCTGTCGGCCAAGGAGTGGTATCATTGCCGGCTTCTTTACCTCTGGAATGTTCACCGTGACCTCATTTGCTGAACTTAACGCGCTTCCTGCCGCACAACTCACCACGCTTAACGAACTGGGCTATCTGACGATGACCCCGATACAGGCCGCGGCGTTACCGGCGATCCTGGCCGGAAAAGATGTGCGTGCGCAGGCGAAAACCGGCAGCGGTAAAACCGCGGCTTTCGGACTGGGGCTGTTACAGCACCTTGATGCCGGGCGGTTTAACACGCAGTCGCTGGTGCTGTGCCCGACCCGCGAACTCGCCGATCAGGTTGCCAATGAACTGCGCCGTCTGGCGCGCGGTATGCCGAACATCAAGGTGTTGACGCTGTGCGGCGGCGTACCGTTCGGTCTCCAGCGAGACTCGCTGACCCATGCGCCGCATGTGATTGTCGCCACACCGGGCCGACTGCTGGACCACCTGAAAAAAGAGACCGTCAGCCTTGATGACTTACGGACACTGGTGCTGGATGAAGCGGATCGGATGCTCGATATGGGGTTTGCCGACGCGATTGACGAAGTTATCGCCCAGGTGCCGACGCCATGCCAGACGCTGCTGTTTTCCGCCACCTGGCCGGAGGCTATCGCCGCCATCAGCCGACGCATCCAGCGTGATCCGCTGATCATTGAAATCGACACGGTGGATGAACTGCCGGCGGTTGAACAACAGTTCTACGAAGTGTCTCGCAGCGGCAAACTCGACCTGCTGCAAAAGCTGCTCAGCCGCGAACAGCCGGCGTCCTGCGTGGTGTTCTGCAATACCAAAAAAGATTGTCAGGCGGTGTACGAGGCATTGACCAACAGTAATCAGAGCGTGCTGGCGCTGCACGGCGACATGGAACAGCGTGACCGCGACCAGACGCTGGTACGCTTCGCCAACGGCAGCAGCCGTGTGCTGGTGGCAACCGACGTTGCGGCGCGCGGGCTGGATATCAAAGCGCTGGAGATGGTGATTAACTACGAGCTGTCGTGGGACCCTGAGGTGCATGTTCACCGTATCGGCCGTACCGCGCGTGCCGGTGAAAGCGGGCTGGCCATCAGTCTTTGCGCGCCGGAAGAGGCCCAGCGTGCCAATGCGCTGGAAGAAATGTTGAAGATGAAACTCAACTGGCATCCGTTGCCCACCGGACTGCGCATCACCCCGCTGGAGGCCGTCATGGCGACGCTTGCCATCGACGGCGGTAAAAAAGCCAAAATGCGCCCCGGCGATATTCTGGGGGCGTTAACCGGCGACATGGGGCTGGATGGGGCGGATATCGGTAAGATTGCGATTCATCCGATGCACGCCTATGTGGCGGTGAAACAGGCGGTGGCGCGCCACGCGTGGAAACAGCTGCAACAGGGAAAAATCAAAGGAAAAGCGGTAAAAGTCAGGCTGCTGAAGTAGCGTTCATGGCCTATCGGCGCCAACTCGCGCTGACCGTTACCGGTTGTTTATACCGGTAACGGTCGGAGGATATCCGGCCTCAAGGTCTCTTTGCCGTGAGGTGTTATCGGGCGGTCGCGGTTTGCGGCGTATAGCAAGGATAGTCTGTATACCCCTTCGCAACGTCACCGGCGATACCGTAATAAGTCTCGCGATCACTTTCTGCCAGCGGCCAGTTATTTTGCATCCGTTCGACCAGGTCCGGATTTGAGATAAAGGGCCGGCCAAATGCGATTAGATCTAATTCACCGCGGTTAAGGGCGTGCTCGGCAGAGTCACGGTTAAAACCGCCTGCGGCAATCAGCGTTCCCTGGTAATGTTGACGAAATTGCGTCGCAAACCCGTCTGGAATCGCTTCTGCGCCAAGAGTGAGCTGATCACTCAAATGCACATAAGCCAGCGCACGCTCATTCAGGGCACGTGCCAGACTGAGCCAGGTTTCAGCCTCTTCGGCATAAGGATGCATGTCAAACAAACGGCCAAACGGCGATAACCGAACGCCCACTCTGCTGCTGCCGAGTTTATCGGCCAGTGCGTCCAGCGTTTCGAGTAAGAATCGCAGCCGATTAGCGATAGAACCGCCGTAGCTATCCGCCCGGTTATTCAGTGCGCCATTAATAAATTGCTCGAATAGATAGCCATTCGCTCCATGCAATTCAACACCGTCGAATCCCGCCTCAATTGCACGCTGGCCCGCTTTTACGAAGTCGGCGGTAACACGTTTAACTTCATCCGTGCTTAACGCTCGCGGCGTGCTGGCTGTGACGCGTCCGGGTTTGCCAGGCTCAACCCAGGCATAGGAGTGTAAATGCGCGACCGCTTCGGCAACGGATGAAACCGGTGCGGCGTGATTGGGCTGAAGCGACACATGCGACATGCGGCCGACATGCCAAAGTTGAGCAAAGATTTTCCCGCCCTCGGCGTGCACCGCATCAGTGACTTGCTTCCATGCCTGAGTTTGCTGGTCGGTATATAAACCAGGGTTGAAAAGGTATCCGCATCCTTCCTGACTCACCGGCACGCCTTCCGAGATGATAAGACCGGCAGAGGCGCGCTGCTGATAATACCGCGTGGTTTGCTCATCAGGCACATTATGCCGCGCGCGTGCCCGTGTCATGGGGGCCATAACGATACGATTAGCTAATGGCGTGCCGGCCAGATCATACGGGGTAAACAGAAGACTCATGTAATTCTCCAAAAGTAGGTGGGAAATAAAACGCTCAACTCTGTTTTGACGGAAGTATCAGGCCGTTACCCGGCGCGCCGCCGCCAATGTCGGGCTCAGGCCACGTGATGTCTAAACGCGTGCGATTAATCAGCCATTTGCCATCAATACGCAGATATTCATCGGCGTATGAGCCTAAAAGTAATAAGGGGTGGGTTCCTGCCGGTCGCTCGGTAACCCAATCGGTCAGGTAGCAACGGCCTTCTGCGTGGTCGTCATTGATAAACTCAATCCAGTGATTGGCAATGACGTGCATGAATGGGTAAGTGCCGCGGTGCAGGGCGTCATATTCCTCAAATGCCTGCGTTAAGCCGGCACGTATCGCTTCACGCCCTTGCCAGCCGATGCCGGCAACAAAACAGGTCGCTTCTTCGGTAAACAACCGGGCCAGTTCATCCATGTGATTGGCATCCAAATGATGACAGTAGCGGATGCGTAAATTGCGTATTGCTTCCAGAGAAAGCAGTCTGGTTATCTCGGTATTCATCGACGGCTCATTTGTCGTTAATCAGGAGGGTATAGTCTATTGCTAAACTTTTTCGCGATTAATGCTGTAAAATGACAAGCACTTCATCCTCACAGGATGAAATCCGTCTGTGATAAGGAGTGACCGATGAACCCGCTCAGTTTTGATGGCATCCGAGAATTTACGCTGGCCGCCCAACATCAAAGTTTCACTGCCGCGGCGTTGGAATTGGGGGTCACCAGTTCTGCCGTCGGTAAAAGCGTTTCCCGGCTGGAGCAGCGGTTAGGGATAAAACTCTTGCATCGCACGACGCGAAAACTCGTTTTGACGCATGAAGGCGAAATCTATTTAAGCAGCTGTTTACGCATTATCGATGAGCTGCGTGATATCGAAAGTAACATGTCGACGGGCGCTTCATCGCCAAAAGGGCGGCTCCGTGTCGATTTACCGGCGGCGTTCGGACGTCGGCATATCGCACCGATGTTAATTGATTTTGCAAAGCCATTTTCTCAGTTAGATTTGACGGTCACGTTTAGTGAGCGGACCATCGACATGGTGGGTGAAGGCGTCGATCTGGCCGTTCGGATTGGTGATTTACACAATGACCCGGAGTTGGTTGCACGTAAGCTTGGCGCGCAAGAGCTGGTTATCTGTGCCTCGCCTGACTATTTGTCTAACGCCCCCCCGGTCACCAATAAAGATGATCTATTGCAACATGACTGCATTATTGGGTGGCGCAAAGGGCTACGCGCCGCCTGGTTGCTTAACAACGCCAAAGGGGAATTAGAGCAGCAGCAGATCCGCGTGCGGCATGAGTTGGGTGATGGAGAGATGATGCTGCAGGCAACGCTGAATGGTTGCGGCTTATCGCAATTACCGACCTGGCTGATTGCCGAGCATCTGCAAAGCGGGGCGTTAGTCACGGTGCTGGATAACTACGCCGGCGCGAAGATGCCTATCCATGTGATCTGGCCCCGGACGCGCTACATTCAACCTAAAGTCAGAATGACCGTCGATGCGCTATTGCAAATGGCGCAATCGCAACCGGATGTCTTTGGATACTGACGGACCATTCCGGCCGTTAACCGAATACGCCGTCCCCAACGCCCGACCGCGATGGGGACGGGATCATTTACTGGAGGCTTGCCAGATCCTTGGCGATATCGCGGCGACGCCCGCTGTCGGCAATGTCACGTCCGGGGCGGGCGGGCGCTTTAAGCGCTTTTTCCAGATAGCGTTTCGCTTCGTCGGTTTTTTTCTCTTTCAGCAGAAAATCACCATAAAAGTAGTTGGGATCAATCCCCTCGGGATTGAGCGCCAGGGCCTTTTTCAACATTTGTTCCGCTTTTTCTTTATCGCCAAAACCAATCGGCCAGCCGGGGACTTGATAATACAGCGCGCCAAGACTGGTCCAGGCCGAACCTTGTAACGCATTCGGATCTATGCCAATAGCCTTTTCCAGGTTATCGCGCGCCTGTTTGACGAGGCTCAGCGCACCCAGGCCGCCTTTAGCGCCCGCCCAACTGCTATCGATAATCGCCGACCAGATGAGCAGCGGCGCATCGGCATTGTTGCTCGCCTGGCTTGCGTCATGCGCCTGCTGGCTGAGCGTGCTGAAGCAGCGCTCTTTCGCGGATTCCAGCGTCTGGTACTGGCAGATGGACCAGCTTTGCTGCAAATTCTCCAGCGAGAGGTTCGCCAGCGCTGAAAAGGGGACGGCGGCGGTAAGGACAAGTGTGTACAGGATTTTCATTGATCTTCACCTTTGTTTGTGCCCCGGGCATATGCCTGAATGACGGGTAATTTTTTACCTAATGCCCCATCGACAAGGGTGGGAAACCAGGCGTTGATCTTAACGAACAGACGTTCCATCGCGCCGAAACGGTAGCGCTTTCGCTCTGTTTCAAGCTGGTGGACGAGCCGTGAGGCGACAAAAGCGGGAGCGTCGCTGCCGTTGCCGAGCTTGCGGTTCAGCGCGTATACCGCATCGCTGTTTAAGGTCGTTTCCGTGGCACGTGGGGCGGCATACAATACGTTGATGCCGCTGCCCTGTAATTCGCGCCCCAGCGCTTCGGAAAAGCGGTGCGCGGCGGCCTTGGTCGCGCTGTAGACACTCCAGGCAGGGTGGCCGATTTCACCGAAGATAGAACCAATATTGAGCACGATGCCTTGTGGATTAAACTTTTCGAGCAAGGCCCGCGTCAGCAGGACCGGTATTTCGACATTGGTTCGAATCTGCTCGCGAATGTCGTCAAAAGACTGTTGCTCAAACAGCGAAAAGCGGCTGCTTCCGGCGTTGTTGATCAGCACATCCAGCCGGTTCTCATCGTTAAACTGGGCGGCAAGGGTGACGATTTCGTCGTCGGAATAGGCGTTCATCAGCACAATATGGTGCTGTTCCGGGTGCGGCAGGTTTTGTTTCAACTGCGCCATCGCCTGCTCATTACGCCCGACAAGATAGAGCCGCGCCCCTTTTTGCGCCAGAGCGTGCGCCAGCGCCTGCCCGATACCGCCGCTGGCGCCGGTCAGCAGAATGGTTTTGTTATTCAGGTTCACGCGTGTTTTGCCCCAGTTGATTAAGCATCTCGCCGTACAGACGATAAACGCGGCGGGCGGTATGGATAATCGCGGCCTGATCGCCTTCGTCGGTGACCGTATCCATTAGCGATGCGAAAAATTTCAGGTGATCCTGGTCGAGCTCGCCGTGAGAGCGCAGATAGGTTGTCGCCTGTTCCGGTAACCCCAGCGTACGCTCAACCTGCGCGGCGACGGCAGAGGCAATCGACACGCTGGTCCCTTCCAGTACCAGTACCATGCCGAAGATACTCATCGGGTTTACCCGCTCGATACGGTAGTAAAGGTAGGCGATCATCATCTCGATAGACATGACGGGATGGCCGTTTCGGACTTTTTCCGCATCGCCGCCACAGGTGCGGATATCGTTGAGGATCCACTCCTGATGCCCGTATTCTTCATCAATATATTCGGCAATCGCGCCCCGAACCGCTTCATGCGAGGCGGGCAGACGACCGCCTGCACACATCAGCAACGGCACGGTATGGCTGACGTGATAGTACGCCTGGGTCAGAAAATCGAGGTACATCTCGCGGGAGATGTCGCCTGCCTGGCAGCGGGCGATAACCGGGGAAGAGAGTAAGCGCTGGCGATCCACCGCAGTTTGACGTTGTAATTCCTGATAAAAACCCATGATTATTCCTCCTCACTGCTGGTGAGTATGTGTTGCTCCAGAGATTGCCAGATGGCATTCCGGCGTGGTCGTCCATTGGCTGTTAACATGCCGGGCGATGAGATTTCCGAGGTGAACAGCAAGCGGTGAAACTGCGCGTAGTCCGGCAGACGAGCGGAAAGGGCCTGCAGTTGTTCGCGAGCCTGTTCCTGTTGCCCTTCAAACGCATCGACCAGCGCAACGTTGCGTCTTAACCCTTCACCAAAAATGACGATGCGGCGCACCGCCGGGCAGGCCATTGCCTCCGCTTCCGGCCATTCCGGCGAAAAATTGCGGCCAAAGGCGTTGATCTGCACGTTTTTCAGCCGCCCCTGAATATGGAGAAAACCGTCTTCATCTATCCGGCCCAGATCTCCGGTCGCTACCGTCGGCGGTGCGGGTTCGGCACCCAGATAGCCCAGCGCGTTGGCCGGGCTGGTCACGCACAACTGGTGGTGGTCATCGACCGTCACCCGAATACCGGGCAACGGCCTGCCGACACTGCTCTCTTTGGCGGCGCCGGGAAGATTCAGCGCGACGACGGAGCCGCATTCAGACAAGCCGTAACCTTCAAATACGGGTAAACCGCTGTGCTCCGCCATTGTCAGCAGCGAGGCTGAAATTTTGCCGCCGCCGGCGGCGATAAAGCGCAGGGATTGCGTGCTTTCCGGCGCCTGTCGATGCAGCAGTAACAATACCCGTAGCAGTTCCGGCACCAGCACCAGACTGTGCGGACGCCAGTGGGTCAGCGCCTGGAGAAATGGGCCGGGAGTAAACCGGCTGGAGCCTTCAAAACCGATACGAGAAGGCGGTAAAACCACCGTCTCTGAGCCGAGCAGGAGCGGGATATAGAGGCCGCACACATTCTCCAGCAGGATGCTGAGCGGAAGCAGAACCAAGTGCTTATCCAGATTCAGCGTGTGCAGCGCGGTAGCCAGCGTTTGCGCCGTCCAGAACATGCCGCTCTGGCTCAGGCAAACACCTTTTGGCTCGCCGGTCGTGCCGGAGGTATAGGTGATTTTGGCCGTGCCGACGGGCAGGAGAACCGGGTCCGATATCGTACGCGTTTGCATTCTGCCGAACGGGAAGTCGTGTTCCTGCCAGCCCGCCAGTAACTCGCCGCCGATTTGCGCATCGATAGAGGCTGATGCCCGCACCCAGGTTTTTTGAGCCTCGGTGAAAAACGGCGGTATTGGGATAATCACCACCCCACCGGCCAGACAGGCGATATCGATAATGGCCCACTCCGGGCTGTTGTCCGCTTCCAGCGCCAGCCGTTTTACCCCGAGCGAGCGTAAGCGCGCCGCAACGGTGATGACGGCTTCATGGTATTGCCGCCAGCTCCATGCTCGGGTTTCCCCGTGCAGGGCAATGGCGTGGGGGCGGCGGCGAGCCTGTTGCTCAAGCATGTCCAGAAACATAGGGTTCTCCCGATGAGGTTGGCCAGGGGGCGTCAGGCGGGGTGGTAAAAAGACTCAGTAGCAGGCTGGTGTGGCTTAACGTGGTGTGCCCGCCGATCAGTTCACCGGCCATCACCTGCGGGTCATGCTGGTAGTAATCACCCCATTCGAGGGCGGCGTCGCCCAGTTGTTCAGGCCGTGCCGACGTCAGTAATAGCGGTTGCAGGTTCAAACGATAAAAGATGTTGCGGATTTTTTTGGTGCCGGTAAATACGATCCACGAAAAGCGGTACTGATTGAGAAGCTGACAAACAGCGGCATACATGACGCGGGCGGACGCACCGTCCTGCGCGGCAAAGTTACCGACTTCCACAATCGCGGCGCGAGACACCGGGGCGGCGAAACGTGACGACAATTCCGCTTCAACGGGATTGTCGAGGTAATGCTCAAGGTAGAGTGGCCCGTGCGAGGCCGGCTGGATGCCGCAAGCTGCTTTCAACTCACCGTTTGCGTCGTACATACCGAGTAACCAGGGCATACAACGAGAAAGCGTGGCGTGGTAAATCTGGTGATAACTGGAACGTATTAACGCGGAAATATCGCTAACTTCACTTCCACCGCGCGTCCATTCTAATGAGTAGGGTGATGTTATTCGCATAATTAACCTCATCTGTGATGAGGTTATCCTGATCTTTTATTATTATGCGAACCTTAAGACCGGGCGATTTTCTTCGCCCCCGGCATGAATTGCTTAATTTATTACTCTTTCCCATCAGGTGGTTGACGTAGCGCTGACTCGGTAGGCGCTTAAGCGGTTAATGCCGGATGCACGGCCCGAGCCCCTGTAACGCCGTTGCTTTTCATGCAACGACTCTCGCCTCGGCGCGGACGATGGAGAGGCGTTAGCGCGTCTCTCCATCGTGGTAATCCGTCAGGCTGCGACGCTTTCACCGTTCGCTTCCAGCAACGCAATCTGCTCGCGCCAGCGGGTCTGTTCGGGTTCGCCTTCACGGCGTTGGCCGTACAGTTGGGCTATCTGCGTGCCGTCGGCGGCATACAGTTCCAGGCTGGTGACCACCCCGTCTACTGTCGGTTTGCGGGTAATCCAGCTTTCGGCGATATCACCGTCGTTCAGGTGCAGCGTGAAGTGACGGTTAAAAATATTCAGCCAGCCTTGCATCGGTTCTACGCGCTCCAGTACGCCGGTGAAGATCTGCACGCAGCCGCGATTACCGACAAACACCATAATTTCGTTGCCATCGGCATGGGCCTGATGTAACAGCGCGGCCAGCGCCTGGTTATCGACTTTGCGCGCCAAATCGTCGCTGACCAGCTTAAACGCCTGCTGGCGCGACAGATTATAACGATGCAGCAGCAGATAGAACTGATGCACATCGGTCATCGCACGCCACTCGCTTTCCAGCCGGGCGACATCAACGCTTTCGGCATAGAGAGCGGGAGTGGCCGCGGTGATTGTCGGGGCGGTGGTTTCATCGCTGGCAAAGCGCGCCACAATCTCGTGCCACACAGCCATATCGGTGGTGTCGGTGGCATAAACTTTGTGCACCGCGTCGCCCTGCGGATCGAAAAATTGCAGGCTGTGGCGCACGCCGCGTGCCGTCTCTTCTTCCAGTGCGAAAGCGCTGTGCCACTGATTCATAAACAGGCGCAAATCGATGCCGCCGGGGTTGAGAATCAGCCCGGCATGGCCTTCCAATTGTTGATTGCCGTACACCCCGACATGCTCATGTACCGCATGTTGATTACGGGTAATTGCCTTGAGTGTGCCGGCCTGTTGCAGCGCCGCCAGTAAGGCGCGCGGTTGATCCTGCAACCGGCGGGCATCATGGCCGACGCGCGCCGCGGTCAGTTCGGCTTCGCTAACGCCCAGATGCCCGGCGAGATCGCGTGCATAGAGCTTCGGATGGCTGGTTTTAGCCTCAAGATAACGGTTGTACAGCGCATTCAGCATAATTATTTTCCCTTCGATACGGTGGGCGCCAGTATGGACAAGCTGAATTCGCGCTAACAAGACAAATCCTGAAACATGAAATCAATTTAATTTTCCGGATAACGCGGATGAACGGGCTAAACGGCGTAACCGAATAAATAAAAAGACAATTGCGGATAAACATGCGCACTCCCGCAGAGGGGCTGGATTAAGTTTTATTAAGGTTGCCGGCTTTTTCTTGTCAGCCGGTTTTCACTGTGCCGCGCCGGACAAAGCGTCCCCGGAAGGGGGCAACCGAAAAGGCGTTGTAACCCTCTTGTAATCAAATGATAATGATTGTTATTATCTGTTAAGGCGAGGTGATGGACCGATTGTCTTCCTTGGGATACGACGACGCGGTCACTGAGTGACGTGACTCACCATCATGTGCATTCAAAAAAATAATGCCAAAGACAGACTGACGATAACGTTTGCGAGCCGGCCTGAAAACCGCGATGGGTTGAAAACGGCTTGCCAACAATTTCAATAAGCGTGCATTTCAATCAGCGCGTATCTCAATAAGCGTGTATGAATTGAGTTCAGGGGAAGGGTTATGCGTGTTTTAGTGGTTGATGATGATTCCGCGCTGTGCCATTGGCTGGGTGCGAAGTTACATGCCCACGGACACTCTTGCCGGCTGATCCACGATGGGGCGGAGGCATTACAGGCGATTGAACAGGAAGTGTATGATGTGGTGCTGCTGGATCGGATGCTGCCCGGCATGGATGGTTTCAGCGTGTTGCGTGCGCTACAGGGGCGCCCGCATCCTCCGATCATGCTGTTGTCCGCATTGGATCGCGACGTCGACCGCGTCATGGGGCTGGAGCTCGGCGCGGAAGATTATCTCGGAAAACCCTTTAACCTTAATGAATTGCGTCTGCGGCTGGATATTATCGTCGGGCGCGACAAACGCCGTCATGAACAACGCCAGGTGCTCACTTTCGCCGATCTGAAAGTCGATTGCCTGCAACGTTCCGTCTGGCGCGGCGGCAAACGCATCGAACTGACGGATAAAGAAATCAAACTGTTGATGATCCTGATGGAACATCCCGGCAAGGTGATAAGCCGCACGCTGCTGCTGGAGCGGGTATGGGGTTATCAGTTTGATCCGCAGACTAACCTTATCGACGTACACCTTTCCAAACTGCGCGCCAAGATTGATAAAGGCTTCTCGTTACCGCTGATCAAAACATTGCGTTCGGTAGGTTATTGCCTCGGCGAGATTGAGAAGAGGTAGCGGCGTGTCAGCCAAGGTAAACGGTCTGCGCAGGTTGCTGCGTCAAATGCAGATAAAACTGCATCAGTGGCAGGCGATTGGCGTCAGTTATGACCCGGATTTTCTCTCGACCACCCATTTTCGTCAGTCGATCACCATCGTCTATCTGTTTATGATCGTAATGCTGGGGTGCATCCTGGGATTCAGCGTGCTGAGTGAATCGCTGCTGCGTAGCCATGTACACGATATCATTATGAACGATATCTATAATTACGCGGCAAAATCCCGTCTGAAGGACAGTGCGGGTTTGTCGGCGCACTTGCGTCAGGAATACCATGAACCGAGCGATGAATTACCGATGGTGATAGTGATGGCGGATGATGGTCGCCTGATTTATCACAACATGCCGTTCGTTCCTGCCGCCGGCCGGTGCCAGATGAATGTCGAGTGTCTGAAAGGGTTGCTGGGTGTCGGCGGCAGCGACAACGTGATGGGTCTTGCGGTCCGTCTGGAGGACGGCGCTATCTTGTTTCGTGCCTATAACATCGTGCCGATGCTGGAACGCGTGCGGACCATTCCGCTGGTGGCCGGCGCGGGACTGTTTCTCGTGCTGATGTTTTGCCTGCTGGTTAGCCGCCACTTTAGCTTGCGCAGCCTGAACAGCGTGCGGCAGATTCGTGAAGCGCTGCATCGCTACAGCACCGGCGAGCAACAGGTGCGTATGCCGGTTTCTCCCTATGGCAATGATTTCGACGGCTTGTGCGTCGATATTAACCAGAACCTGGAACGCATTGATCGTCTGATGACGCAAGTGCGTAGTACCGCCGGGCATGTCGCCCACGAGTTGCGCACGCCGCTGACGCATTTGCAGAACCGGCTCTATACGCTGGCGGAGCGCGATGATCTCAGCGACGGCGTACGCAGCGAGATCGATGGCGCATCAAGTGACGTGCAATCCGTGCTGACGCTGTTCCGCAATGTAATGCGTATCGGCGAAATTGAAAGCGGGCGTTGTGTCTATCAGTTTGACCATTTTTGCGCCCAGCAGTTGTTGCACGACCTGGCAGAGTATTACCAGCCGTTGGCGGAAGCGCATCAGTGCTCGTTGGTGGTGGAGCTCAGTGCGTCCATCCCGATGTTCGGCGATCGTGCGCTGGTGTTTCAGGCGATGGCCAATCTGATTGAAAATGCACTGAAATATGCCGCGGGGACCGGGCGCATTACCCTTGGCGTGCACCTGTATCACGGCTGGCTGGCGTTGTGCGTGCGCGACCACGGACCGGGGATTCCCCCCGCGTTATATCAGGCGGCGACGGAGCGTTTCGAACGTCTTGGTCAGGCGCATACCCAGAGTGGTTATGGTCTTGGTTTATCGCTGGTGAAGGCGATTGCCGAACTGCATGGCGGAAAACTCGCTTTGGATTCCGCTGAGCCGGGCCTGGCGGCGTATTTATGCCTTAATCGCAGTTAATGTGCGTGCTGAAACCGTAATACCCCCAAATAATTCGGGTATATTGGTTAAATAAGGCGGCGAGACATTCTTTATTAAATAAATCTGCATTAAATAAATCTGCATTAAATAAACCTGTATTAAATAAATCCATATGAAATAAAAATGGCGTATTTATGCCTGAGGCTGTTGACAAACAGCTATATTGTCTTGTGAATGGTGAAGTTTGTTGGGGCAGGGAATAATTTCGTGCGGGATAAACGGTGTAATTTCTTTGCTGCTTCATTGCACGCACGACAAGGAG